>DATINP010000231.1:0-3606 GCA_035474135.1 Chloroflexia bacterium
TCGTAGTTGCCGTCAGCATGCGTGTCGTTATACATACTCGTGATAATGGGGATCTCGTCGCGGCAAGGAGGACACCATGTGGCCCAGAAGTTGATCATCACGGGCTGGCCTCTGAGCGACGATAACTTGATCGTGTTGCCCGCCATGTCCTTCAGCGTGAAATCGGGCGCTTCGGCATCAAGTCGAGGGGCCGGACCTGCGCCCGCAGCCTTGAAGCGCTCGATCTTGCCTGTGGTGGCGAGGTTCGAGAGCCAGTCGTTATAGAGATTGTTGTAGTCGCTGTCGCTTGTCGCGCCCGCCGTTACCTTGTCCTCGACGTACTGCTTGACAAGTAGGGCACTGCCGCTGAAGGTACGCAAGTCGGCCATGGTGAGATTGTACTTTGCCAGCAGGTTAATCATCCCTGTTTCGGTAAGGTTCGCGCTGGCTTCCATGCCTTGAACATCCTGAGTAATAAGCGCTTCAGAAGGAGTTTGGCCTGCGCGCTTCGCATCCTGCACCTGCATCATGTCGGTGATGAGGTCTTCAAGGGCCGAGGCTGCGCTGGGTGGGTCCGTGGCAGGGGTCTTGTAGAGGACATTAAGGAAGGTCTGGAAGTTCACCTGGTGCTCGACATCGTGGTCGTAGATGAACTCGCCGTTCACGCGGGCGACGGCGTCCGATGGGATATTGAACGACGGGTTGGTGACCCAGGCATAACCGATAGCGCCCAACACAATGACGAGGATGGCGGAGGCCAGGATGATGTTGCGCCTGCGTGCCCGCGCTTTGGCTGCCGAGCGCATCGGCGATAAAACAGGTTCTGCTCGTACGGGCAATTCGTCGACATCATCATAAGCGCGCCCGCCACTCTCGATTGTTACCTCAAATCGTTTCTTCTTTTGGGGTTCTGTTTGTTGCATGACAGGATGAAATACATGAAAGTTACTACGGTGGCTTGTGTCTCATGACCTATGTGTCGTATGCCGCCGATCTTTTACAGATTGCCGATGCCGTTGACCGGGGGAGCTAGGAGGGTTACCAGGTCGAAGAAGATCAGGATGCCCATGAACACCAGCAGGCCGCCGCTTACCAGTGACACTATGTTCACTCGGTCAATAGCCTTCCAATTGCCTATCCTGACGCTGTAACTCTTGCGGGTCAGCTTCTTCAAGAAGGAGGAAATGCGGCCCATCGCGAGCGCGGTAAGCATGAAGGGTATTCCCAGGCCAATCGAGTACGCCAGGAATGGCACAATTGCTTGTCCCTGTTGGCCGCCAATGGACATGGTGAATATAAGACTCAGCGTTGGCCCAATGCAGGGCGTCCAGCCCAGCCCGAAACCGAGACCGATCAGGAACGAGCGAATATAACTCAGGTTAGAGGATGGGCGTAGCTTATCGCCCAGTCTTCGTTCGTAGTTGAGCCATGGGATGTTGATCAGGCCGATCATGTGCAGGCCGAACACCACCAGCAGCACCCCCATTACGTATTGCAGGAGCCGTCTGTTCGTGATGTCGAACCAGGGGTTTTCCCCCAACAGCACATCGCGTAGCGAGCCAACAAGACCGCCAATAATGGCGAACACAAGCGTGAACCCGAGCACAAACACAAAAGCGTGCACCAGCACGATCCAACGTGAAGATGCGCTCTGCACCACGGGCCGTCCGGACGTGCGTACCGCTGCGCCGGGAGCAGAGCGACGGTCCATGGTGGCCGCACCCGCGCCTGCCACGCTCAGTTCAGCGTTCATGACGGGGGTGGCAAGCGGGCGCTCTCCGGCGGCGACGGTTTCGCCCGCCGCGATGGGCGCACGCGCTCGCTTCGGTGTGGGAGCGGTCCGCGTGACCGAGCCGCCCAGGTAACCTATGTAGGCCGGGACGAGCGGCAACACGCATGGTGACAGGAAGGACAAGAGTCCTGCCAGAAACGCTATGAAGAGTTCGGGTGATTGCATGGGCTGTTATCCTATACGCTTTTTATTTTGGAGGATTGCCGGTCCGCACAAAGGGCCAAAACCGCCGCTTGCCGCCTGCGCTCCCGCGTGACATTACTCTACGTGCGGCCATAAAGTAGGAGTGCATCACAAGCTCGGTGATCGGCGCGGAAAGCTGCCCCACCTGCACATCTGTTACCTCAATAACCGGGATGCGCTCCTTGTACTTCTCGTAGGCCAACGGGTCATCGAGGATGTTCACCTCAGTAACCTGCAGGTCATACCTGGCTGTTAGTTTGCCTACCAACCGCAAGGCAGTATCACATATGGAACACCCAGGCTTTGTATAGACGGTTACTTGCATAGGAGCGGCATTACGGGCAGGGATTGGACGGCGAGATCAACGCCTGGGGCTACTTGCCAGGAACCGGAAACAGGGTAATGGGGCCTTTGGTCACATTATACGGATGTATGCGCGGGGGTGTCAATAACAACCTTGTATGATACAATGGTTACTGCCCGCATGGAACGGGCTACGGTGCTGTATTTATACAATGGAGGTTCCAATATGGTCATGCAATCCGACCTCGAAAAGGCAACACAAACAGGCGTCAATGATGTCGCCCCTGATATTCGTACGCCCCTTCCCGGGCCAAAAGCCAAGGCTATTGTAGAGCGCGATGATAAAGTAATCTCGCCCTCTTATACTCGGTCGTATCCCTTCGTGATGGACCACGGTAAGGGCAGTCACGTGTGGGATGTGGACGGCAACCGCTTCGTAGATTTCACGGCCGGTGTAGCCGTGCTGGCAACAGGGCACGCCCACCCCGATGTGGTTCGCGCTATCCAGGAGCAGGCCGAAAAGTTCATCCACATGGCCGGAACCGATTTTTACCTGCCCAACGTGGTCGAGCTAGCTGAAACCCTGAACCGCATCACCCCCGGCGATTTCGACAAGCAGGTTTTCTTCACCAACTCGGGCACAGAGAGCATCGAAGCCGCGATGAAGCTGTGCCGCCACCACACAGGCAGGCCGGTACTGATCTCCTTCCTGGGCGCGTTCCACGGACGCACCTACGGCTCGATGTCACTCTCAACCAGCAAGTACCTGCACCGCACGGGCTTCCAGCCACTGCCCGCAGGCACATACCAGGCTCCCTTCCCCAACCCCTACAGGCCGCAATTCGATGTGGCCCCGGAAAAGCTGGGTAGGGCATGTGTGGACTATATCGAGAAAACCATGTTCCGCCACCTGGTGTCGCCCAAAGAGGTTGCGGGTATATTTGTGGAAGCGATCCAGGGTGAGGGCGGCTATATCGTGCCGACCGACGACTTCTACCCGGCGTTGCGCGACCTGTGTGACCGCTATGATATTCCGCTCGTGCTGGATGAAGTGCAGTCGGGCATGGGGCGAACCGGTAAGATGTTCGCGATCGAGCACTGGGGCATCGAGCCTGACGTGGTGTGCATCGCCAAGGGAATTGCGTCGGGCATGCCGATGGGCGCGATAGTGGCCCGCAAGAGCATGATGACCTGGCCTTCGGGCGCACACGCCAACACCTATGGCGGTAACGCCCTGGCCTGCGCAGCGGCTCTCACTACGATTCGCCTTCTTGAGGACGGCATGATAGACAATGCAGTCACAGTGGGCAAGCACATGGAGCAAAGGTTGGAGACGTGGATAGACCGCT
>DATINP010000232.1:0-10674 GCA_035474135.1 Chloroflexia bacterium
GCGCGATTGAGGTTGTGGCCGCCAGATACGGCGTGACGCGCCCCTACTGCCTGCATGTCGGCACACTCCAACCGCGCAAGAACCTGGGCGTGCTGATCGATGCGTGGGGCATCCTACGCGACAGGTTGGCACAGCCCCCGATGCTATTGCTCGCGGGGAAGCGCGGCTGGCTTTACGACAGCCTCTTCGAGCAGGTAAAGAATGCCGGCCTGGGCGATCTGATCAGGTTCGCGGATTACGTTGAGCGCGACGACCTCCCGGCGCTCTATTCGGGGGCGCTAGCCCTAACATTCCCTTCTCTCTACGAAGGATTTGGCCTGCCGCCGCTGGAAGCCATGTCGTGCGGCACGCCCGTTATCACGTCGAATGCCACCTCTCTTCCCGAAGTAGTAGACGACGCAGGCATACTTCTCGAACCAACGGACGCACACGCATGGGCCGACGCCGTACAACACCTCGCAGAAGATGCAGGCGCGCGCGAACACCTCGCACGACGTGGACTTGCACAGGCCGCACAGTTCACCTGGGAGCGCTGCGCCCAAGAAACGTGGGACGTGCTAAACGGGTAGGAGCATTCCCTAGCGCAATAGCTTGCTGGGAGTGATCCTGATCGGCTCAGAGTAAACTTTGCCCATCGACTCGCCTGTCCACTTGTACTTGGCAAAGCGAGCGGAGTATTTTTCTGCGTAGGCAGGCAAGGCAGGCGTCACTGCGCCGTGCGGCAAAAGCTCGGCCACGCCTGTGAATAATATGGGGTCTTCGCCCCCGTGAGTGTCATCGAGGCCCAACATAACCGATGTATTCTGCGCCAGGTTGCGTACCTTCTGATCGGGCTTGCTGAATATAAGGAAGGTCTCGCCGTCCCACAGGAACCACACAGGCACAAGATGAGCCTTGCCATCGGGCCTCACAGTCGAGAGCCACACCATTAGCTCAGTACGTAACCGCTCATCTATTCGGGCATACTTGGGATCACTTGTGTCAATAAACATAGGAATACCTTCGCTCAGGCCACTTCGATTGCTTGTGATGTGCCTGCATAGCTAAACAAGGGCGGGGCAGACTTTGTCCCACCACGCCTGAGCAACGTAGCGCAAGCTTCCAGTACCCCGTCCACCTGCAAAAACTGCATGCAAGAGCCTGCGGGCAAGGTGCGGCAAGTATCGTCCTCATACTTGAAGTGCTTCCAGCAAGAACCGCACGTCGCGGGCTTCTCGAACGGGGCCACCAGGGCGATGCCCCCCTCGGCTCGGTACGGCCCCGTCACAGTGGGATTGGTTGGCCCGAATAGGCCCACCCATGGCACATCCATCGCGCCCGCCATGTGCAACAACCCTGTATCTACGCCGACAGTCAACTCACAGCGGTCCAGTAGACCTGCCACGTTATCCAACGAAGCGAACACAGGCAGAGCCTGCGACCCTGCACCGGCGAAGGCACGTGCATATTGGCTGTCGGGGCTGTCGCAAAAGAGAAGCGTTCTTACCCCCATCTCGCGCAGGCGGGCATCCAGCTTCAGCCACGAACTCATGGGCCACCGCTTGATCATCATATTGGATGACGGCACTAGCGCCACCACCCGCTGCCCCTCAAGGTCGTGAACAGTCCAGAACTTGCTGGCCCAGCGAACAGAAGGCTGCCTGAGAGCCAACCGAGGAGTGCGTTGCTCACGACTTATAGTTATGTCAAGTTGCCTCTCCAACTCATCGGCCAGATAGTCGAGCGAATGATGGGCGCCAGGCAGAGCGGGGATCTGCGGGGTCCAGAACTGCTTGAAGTCCATGCCGCGCTCCCACGCAAAGAACATATTGATCACCAGATCAAACGGCCCAAGTTCTCGGTCGAACAGCGGCCCGGTCATCCAGGCCATCAGTTTTTGTGGAAGCAGGGGGCGCAGCGCCATTGCCATACGACCCGGCTCGTAGTTGAACCCGGCAGGCTTCACCACTTCGATGGCGGGGTCGTTGACCAACTGGTTGCCGTGTTCCGAGGCCGCCACGGTAAAATTGGCAAGAGGGAACGCACGTCGCAACGCCGCCAGTAATGGCTGGACGTTCACAAAGTCCCCGATGCCGTCCGCAAAGGGGATGACCAATATCGAATCTGTCCTCATAAAATCGTTCCTGCCTGCTCCTGGTAGCGCCGGTTCTCGGCCTTCGGTTGTCTGCTAAATCTGGCAGACACCCCGCAAATTCTATCATAGACACGCACAAAACGCAATCATTTGCCTTCAGTGATAATACATTAGAAGCAATTTCGCGGCCACCGGCCGAGACACAGGCTAGTAGTGCGTACAACCAGCGTATGATCAGGGCAAGATCGATAGTGCCTCAAGCGACCGGGTGACGAACCACCGGTGCTTTTCCCTCATGTCTTTCTCGCGGACAGGATCGCCCGCCCAGTCAGCAATCCGGAAGGCCGGGCGCAGGGCGGCGCACAGATCCCAGTAAGGCATTGAGGCGAAATTGAGGTGGCTCAATGCTTTGTATTGTTCGGTAAAATTATCCATGGCATCCGTGCCGAACGCCCACAGGATCTCGAGCCTGCTGATAGCCAGGTCAGCCAGGGGATCGCCAACGTGCGAGTCCTCCCAATCAATAAGTCCAACGAGCCGACCGTCTTCCCAAAGTATATTGCCCGGCCAGTAATCGCCGTGCAGCAGTACCGGTGCGTTCCGCTCCGGAAACGGCCATGCTGCTTCCAAGACATCACGAATGCGCCCTTCGCCTAGCGAGTAATCGAGTTTTGCGGGGCGCACTCTGAACTTTTCGGTGTATATTTCGTCTTGTTTCGGCAGGAACGAAAGATCGAACTCCGAGAAGTCCGCATTGTGCAGCGCAGACAGTTGGCGGGCTAGCTCAACCAGATAGCCTTCCAGATCGGGTGGTGAGAACTCAGATTGCCCCTCGATGTATTCAAGGACTACAAACGGCGTGGCAAAGATCTCGCCCGACCGGTCGAAGTAAAGGGGAGCGGGCGCCGGTAGTCCTGCTGAGCGCACTATTTGCAGAAGCTTGAATTCGTCGGCTGCTATGTTGGGATTTCGCCGGAGGTCTATGGCGCCATGCCTGCGTACAACCATCTTTTGTGTCATGCCGCCCGGTACCTCGACTTCGATAGCGGTCACCTGCGCCGACACCCCACCCGTTAGCCCCCATGTGCGAAGCAGTTTACTCTGCGGATCTAGTGTATGAACCAATTGCTCGAACTTTGCGTCGTCTTCCAGGTGCTCCATTTGAGTATTCCCAGACTTACTGTGATCATAAATACAACAGCAAATGATAGCCCACAGGCCGTTCATAGACAAGGTCGGATGGCATTCTGCTACCTCTCCGGCCAAGGCGACGTTACCCAGGCAAAACTTGTAGATGCGACTCAATGCTATAATTACTATATGGAATCTCAGGGTCGGTACAAGCGCATACTCGCCATCAAGCTGGCCGACCTCGGCGATCTGCTCACTATCACCCCTGCACTACAGGCGCTCAGGGCTGCTCACCCACAGGCCAGGTTAGACCTGCTTGCGATGCCGCACTCGGCACGCATTCTAGAAGGGGTGCCCTATCTCGATAACATCATTGAGTTTGATAAACTCCCATGGGATGACATGCGCGAGCTGCTTAGCCCCAGGCGGCTGATCCCTGCTGCTTATAGCTTACTTGCATTGCGCAGGGCACGCTACGACGCATTCGCGATCTTCCACCACCCAACTACACGCCTGGGCTCATGGGAACGAGCCATTATCGCCTTCGCGGTCAACGCCCCAGCCACCTCCGGTCTGGAGAGCCAGCTACCACACGCGCGGATCTTTACCCGACAGCTCACCCACACATTTCCCGATACGGGCTTCGGCGTTATGCACGAGGCCGATTACTGGCTCGCGGTAGCGGCTGGCCTCGGCGCGGACCCACATAGCGGCTGGCGGATGCAAATCGCGCTCAACGACTCGCACAGACAAGCTGCTGCACACCTGCTGGAACAGGAACGGATAGAGGACGGCAAAGGACCACTGGTGGCGATACACGCGGGGTCAGGGGGATACAGCCCAGCCCGACGCTGGCCCCTCGACCGCTTCGCAGGGGTCGCTCACCGCCTTATCGAACAGCACGACGCCCGGATAGTGATCCTGGGCGGCCCGGACGAAGTAGACATGGCGTCAAACCTTGTGCAACTGATCGATCACGCGCCAGGTACCGGGGGTGTAGTGCACAATCTGGCGGGCCGCACCACGCTCCACGAAACCGCAGCCGTTATCGAACAGTGCAAGCTGTTCATCGGCAACGACAGCGGCCCGATGCACATGGCTGTCGCAGTAGGTACGCCCGTAGTGGCGATATTTGGCCCTTCGAATAAAGAAGCCTGGGGACCCTACACCCCTCCGGGCCAGCCTAACCAGAATACGGTGGTAGCCCGCGACCTGCCCTGCCAGCCCTGTCTATACAGGGCACTCGTGTATGGTCTCCGCGAGGGGTGTGGGACGCGCCCTTGCCTGCTGGGGTTGGGTATCGAATCGGTGGTGGCGGCGTGTAGCAGCAAGCTGGGTAGCGGAAATGGTACTACCCCCCATCCCCACAATAATCTTATTCCAACGAGATAACTGCGCTGCTACAATCGTAGCATGAGTAGTACAACAGCCTCTCTAGCTAACACCACGCCCGCAGGCGAGGCAGAAGTCGCGGTCACCCCGCGCTCGGCATTCCGTATAAAGAAGATCCATCTATGGGCGATCCTGCCTCTTGTGATAGCCTGGTTCGCCGCCAGTATTGATATGATCGAGCCGTTCGACTTCTGGTGGAACGTCAAGAGCGGTCAGATTATGATGCAAACGGGGCAATTCCTCGGCACGGATGTGCTCGTGTGGTCGCCCGTGCGCGAGCCATACTCAAACCCCCAATGGGGTTCGCAACTCATCTTCTACTGGGCTTACGCTTTCTCGCCCTATGTAATGCTCACGCTGCGCGTGCTCATAATCACTGCTACCGTGGGCCTACTGCTCTGGCTCTGCACATGGCGCTCCAAGTCCTTGCGAATAGGTTCGCTCGTAGCGCTGGTGGCCTATTTCACTGCGTGGACGAACTATGGCATGCGCCCTCAGCTGTTTGCTTTCCTGCCCTTTGTGGGTTTCCTGTTCCTGCTCGAACGCAAGGACTACTACCCCAGGTGGCTGCCTTTGCTCGTGCCTATCATGCTTTTCTGGGTGAATGTGCA
Source organism: Chloroflexia bacterium (assembly GCA_035474135.1). Taxonomy (GTDB): domain Bacteria; phylum Chloroflexota; class Chloroflexia; order QHBQ01; family JADMIH01; genus JADMIH01. The sequence continues at coordinate 5,209 of DATINP010000232.1, forward strand.
TGGCTCGTTCTTCCTGGGCGTGGCCCTACTGGGCATCTATGGGCTGGGCACCATACTGGAAAAGATACGGAGCGCAGAAGGCCGCAAGTGGCTTTTCTCGCGTGCAGCAGGCTGGCAGGCACTCTGGTTTGTGCTGGCTGCCCTCGCCAGCCTGGCCAACCCCTATACAATCAGCATTTATAACTACTTCTTTGTGGCCACCAACGACCCTATTGCCCGCGCACTAAATGTCGAATGGCAGCCGCCCACCATCGACAGCGGCACCGGCCAGCTATTCTTGTTGCAGGTCATGGTCTTTCTTGTCTCTATGTACGTCAGCAAGAGGCGTCTGCGACTTACCGAGATGCTGATCATACTGGCTTTCGGCTATCTGGCTCTTACCTCATTACGTAACGTCATGTGGTGGGGCTGGGTAACGGCACCCATAATCGCGGCAAATTTCGCAGTGTGGTCGGCGAACAGAAAGGCACGACTCGCAGAAGAGGCAGCCGCGACTGAGGCTCCCGAGGAGTTGCCCAATACCGGCACTGAGCCGGAGCAGCGCCCTACACCGACAAAAGAATTGTACGCCGTGAACTTCATTATGGTAGCGATCCTGGTGGTGGGCGCGTTCGCGTTCACTCCATTATGGCGCGCAGATAACCCGCTTGTACCCGCAACGGCGAAGCCAGCATTGGGCGATAGCACACCGATAAAGCTGGCCGACTTCCTGAAGAGCGCACCGGTACCAACCCCTATCTTCAACTATATGGAGTGGGGAGGATACTTGGAATGGGAGCTCTATCCCCAATACCAGCTATTCATAGATGGCCGCTTCGAGGCGCGCCAGGTGCAAGTGTGGCGCGACTACCTTTCCATATCTCGCGGGCAGGCTGATTGGCAACAAACGCTCGATAGCTATCATGTGCGCACCCTCGTCCTGAACAAAGAGTTCGACGAAGCGCTCATTCCCTTTGTGACGCAATCACCCGAGTGGCAGAAAGTATACGAGGACAAGCAAGGACTTGTGTTCGAGAAGAGGTAAACAGACCGAATAGGACTAAACACCCATACCTCTAGGGTACAAACGGCTTATTGTCTATGCACATGACCGTTGCTAAGATTAGAAGGTACAGGTTTCAGGAAAGGGACCACTGGGAACGAGAATGCCCTGTGGGCAACAGAACCAAATCGCTATTATCAGGCATTATGCCTGCAGAGTGGACCAACATAAAGCACATAATTGAGAGGTAAAGGAAAAGAATCTTATGGCAAGAACTCAGCAAGCGCCTGATGCAACTACAAAGGATCCATCTAACACACGAGGTTCCAACACAGATGAATTTCGCACCAGAGTAAGCCAGCTTCTCGGTGAGCTGCGAACTGAGGCTGAGGCGCTTGGGCGCGAGCAAAGCGAAATTGATATGCTTTTGCGTCAGACCAATGGTGAGGTTGAGAAGTTAGCCCAGCGTGAGCTTGGCATGACCAACCGTGTACGCGACATGGAGCTTAACCTGGACAACTACAGCCGAACCGACATGAAGACGATCTACAACTCGGCCCATGAGATACAGATGCGCCTTTTCATGATGCGCGCCCAGGTCGAACAGCTAGAGGCCAAGCGCAACAGCATGAAAAATCTCCAGCAACACATTGGGCGTTCTAACAGCGTCCTCCAGTCGGTTCCTGACGAAGTCGGTGCAAGCCCCGTAGGCCAGAAAAACATTATGTCCGGCCCCCTGACCTCACGCGCTAACACGGGCGGCTTAGGCGACACTCAGACGACGGCAGACGGCAGACAGGTGCTCAGCCAGGTAATCCAGGCCCAGGAAGATGAGCGCCTTTATGTGTCACGCCAGATGCACGACGGTCCGGCGCAAACCATGACCAATCTTGTCTTGCGCGCCGAGATATGTGAGCGCCTTATGGACGTCGACCCTGTGCGCGCCAAGAACGAGCTTGTTGGCCTCAAGAATGTGGTCAACACGACCCTTCAGGATACACGCCGCTTTATCTTCGACCTGCGCCCCATGATCCTGGACGACCTGGGTCTCGAACCAACCCTCCGCCGCTACGTGCAACAGTTTACAGACAAATTCAAGATAGAAGTGGGCGTCACCATTAACGGGCTGAATGGCAGGCTACCCGGCCCAATCGAGGTCGCGATCTTCCGCATTGTGCAGGAAGCTCTCACCAACGTATCCAAGCATGCTCATTCTACACACGCCCAGGTTTCCATCGATGTGAATAGCATGAATGGCGATGTTGTCTCTATCAGCATTGAAGACGACGGCTCCGGCTTTACCGCCGACGAAGCAAAGATGAACAACCCCAAGTTCAGGGGTCTCGCAACCATGCGCCAGCGTGTCGAGATGTACGGTGGCCAGTTGAACATAAACACTGCACCGGGCAAAGGTACGCACATTAGCGCGAACCTGCCGGCCCAGCTAGCAGTATAGAGCAGGTAGTAGTACCGAAGTAGGATCGCCGGGTATGACCAACGGAAGAGGAAAAATAACTCTTGTTAGGGTTATATCTGGGGCAAGTAATGGGTATACTTCAAATGGGATATTATAACCCAACAAGTCTGAAGCAGGTTCACGCCCTGCGCGAAAGGGGGTTAGCAGTGGAAGTAAGCGCTAATAAACCGCGTGACAAGTCACACACGGGGTTAAAAAAACTGTTACGTGCGAAAGGGCAGGGTTTGGTTGAATACGCCATGATCCTTGTAATGATTGCTATAGTTATTATTGCAATTCTCACATTCATCGGGCAGCAAGTGTTCAACAATCTCTACTCGAAGATTAGCAGCAGTTTTCCTCCAACACCGTAACTCTACCATCAAGAGCAGGAAGCCACGTATCGCATACAACCTCGGTGCAGGTTAATTCTAGGGTCTATCTAATCTCTGCAATTATCATCTTCATTCTTTCATCTCACAGGGCGCTTATCGTAGTGATAAGCGCCCTGTAACTTTCAGTGCGAGAGCTGGCAGGGTCCCCGGTTCACTAGTGGCAACCGGCCTAATCGGAGCCGGAAATGGAGTACCGATCTAGGTAGGACTATAGGGCCACCTGAAACACCTGGAATATAGGAGTAGAAGGCTATTACGCATGTATCAGGCTGAGGGTAAGATGAGAAGGTAATCCGGCCCAGTCAATAATCGATAGTGCCGACTGTGCCAAATCGTTTTATCATCAGCTATTATCCTTATGGAGGCAAAATAAAATGCGCGCTAAGATCGAACAGTTGAAGAAGAAAGGCCAGGGCCTGGTAGAGTACGCTCTAATCCTCGTCTTGATTGCCATCGTCGTAATCGTGATCCTGACCTTCCTCGGCGGACAGGTAAGCAGCACGTTCTCCCGCATCAGCTCCGGCCTCAACCCCTAATCCGGTTTCGGAGCGTGTCGAAAAAAGGAACCCCTTATGGGGTTCCTTCTTTTTTGCTTTCTTGACGAGGAGGAGTTCTATTTCTTGGTGCGCGTGCGAACAGGAGACACCGCGCCATTTGCAGGTGCCGTTCCATTCGCGCCATTCTTCGATGAGCGACCATTCGTGGTTGCAGGCAGTTTCGCAGCCGGAGCCTTGACTGTCGATGCCTTAGCTGTTGGGGCCTTAGCCACAGGACTTTTAGCCGCCGGGGGCTTAGGGGCGGCAGGAACGGGTTCTTTGCCTGTACCGTTCCCGTTTGTGCCATTCTGCACGACATCGTCTTCGGTCAGCACTTCCAGTTCTTCGTCGCTGATCATCTTGCCGCTCTTATCAGTGCGCGGTATGCGGGCTATCGAGGCTACTTCGTCCCCGTCCTTCATGTTCATCACAGCCACGCCTTGCGCAGGACGTCCCTTGTGGGGTATTGCGTCGGCGAACATTCGTATCACCTGGCCGTTGGTCGAAATGACCACCAGGTCGTCGTCTGCATTCACCACGCGAGCCACCCGGATCGGGCCGCCTTTCGCTATCACGGTGATGGCGCGTACGCCCCCACCGGCGCGTCCCTGGCGTGGGAACTCTTTCAGGTGCGTGCGCTTGCCCATGCCTTTGCTGGTGACAATCAAGAGCGAAGCAGGAGAGTCGGCATGTATGACGTCCATGCCCACCACTTCATCGCCGGACGCTAGCCTTATGGCTGCTACACCTGCGGTGGCGCGACCCATCGGGCGCACGTTCTTCTCCGAGAAGCGGATTGCCTGCCCACGGCGCGTGGCAACAAACACATCGCCATTACCATGCGACAGTCTTGAGGCCGCCAATTCGTCTCCCGGTTCCAGGTTGAGGGCGATTATGCCCGTCGAGCGTACCGATGCGTAGTCACTTAGTGCGGTCTTCTTTATCTTGCCTTGCTTGGTAGCAAGCACTAGATAGGCCGCATCCTTCTTGAAATCGCGTATTGCTATCAGGCCCGTCACAAGTTCATTCGGCTCCAGCGATACCAGGTTCACCAGGGGCAGGCCTTTTGCCTGTCTGCTCGCATCGGGCACTTCGTGCGCCTTCAGTTGATACACCTTGCCCATGTTGGTCAGGAAGAGCAGATTATCGAGGGTGTTGCAGGTGATCAGATGCTGTACAGCGTCCATCTCACGCGTAACCATGCCGATAATGCCTTTGCCGCCCCGGTTCTGCCGCTTATATGTATCGTGCGGCAACCGCTTGACGTAACCCCTGTCGGTGATCGTTACAAGCACCTGCAGGTCGGGGATCAGGTCTTCGTCACTGAACTCGCCTACGGCGGCTTCAATTATGCGCGTCCTGCGGGCATCACCATACTTGGTTTTAAGCTCCTGAAGGTCGGTCTTGATCAGGTTGTACATCTTCCTGGGGCTGGCGAGAAGGTCCTGGAGGTAATTTATCTCTTTGATAACAGTAATGTACTCGTCCTCGATCTTCTTGCGCTCCAGGGCGGCCAGCCTTGCCAGCCTCATGTCCAGGATGGCCTGGGCCTGCACGTCCGAGAGTTTGAACTCGGTGCGGAGGTTGTGCTTGGCCGTCTCGGTGGTCCTGCTGGCTCGTATGGTGCGTATAACCGCGTCCAGATTATCAAGAGCTATCTTTAGCCCTTCAAGGATATGCGCGCGCTCCTGAGCCTTCTTGAGGTCATAGCGCGTCCTTCGCGTGATGACTTCGTGTCGCCACTCGATGTGATATTGGAGGGATTTCTTGAGGCCCAGAACACGCGGCTCATTGCCGTTCACCAGGGCCACCATATTCACTCCGAAGGTGGACTGCATGGTAGTGTACTTGAACAGCAGGTTCAGCACCTTCTTGGGCTGTGCATCGCGCTTTAGCTCGATTACGAGGCGCATACCGTTACGGTCCGACTCGTCGCGCACCAGACTCGCGCCCGGCAGCTTATCATCACCAATCAGTTCGGCGATTTTCTCGTGCAGGGTAGCTTTGTTTACCTGGACTCGACCAAGCCCGGCGGCTGCTCTGCCGGTTGCAGGACGCCATCCGCGATTCCGTGCGCACGGCGCAACGCCGCGGGAC
>DATINP010000233.1:0-31902 GCA_035474135.1 Chloroflexia bacterium
GCTGGCGACGTGTTTTTCAATCCCAGGAAGTCGGTGGACGCGAGGCCATTGGGGCCGCCAATGGTGGGCGTACCTAATTGGGTTGGTCCAATGACACGAAACTGACCGGGCGTGATTATGGGATTGCCAAGCAAGGACAGGGAATCGCTGCCGTCGTGGTTGTAAATAACGTAAGTGGAAAGGTCAATGCTGACCGCGCTGGTGTTATAAAGCTCAAAGTACTCGAGCGCGGGAGTCTGGCTGTCGAATATCTCATTGATCACCAGCCCGTTGGGGCTAGCCGGTTGAGTCTGTGCGTTGGAGCCTGCCTGCGCAATCTGAACCGTGTTCAAGCCTGCCAGCGTAAAAACTGACGAAATCATCATCACACAGGCCAAAGTGATTCGGAAAAGGCGGTTGCGTTGTGGGGAACGCGGCATGGGCGATATCTCCTATCTACTTCTGCTTCTGCGCGTGCTATTACGTACTATAAACGCCTAATAGAATCGCTGTGGTGACAAAGGTTAGCCCTGAACGGTCAAGCGCGCAGGACGAAACGACACGAGCGCGCCGCGTGCGCCCACGTCATCATACTAAATTTGCCTGGGGGTGTCAATACACGCCCAATCGCCACGCACCGCCGGGTCATTTGCAAGGTACGTGCAGATATGATATAATTACCGACTGTGACCCGCAAAGGTGGGTTATGAAAAGATGCAGGTAACGCGACGTTATTTGGACATGTAGGCCGGCACAAGTGTTTGGCTTACCCAACAGCACAGGAGAAGGCTCCATGCCTAAGATGAAGACCCACAAGGGGGCGGCAAGGCGATTCAAGATCACCGGCACGGGCGTTGTCATGCGCACCAAGCAAATGAAAAGCCACTTCCGCCGCAGGAAGTCACCCCGAGTTAAGAGAATGTTCGACAGGATGTTTCCGCTCGACAAGACCAATGAGAAGAGCGTCAAACGACTTTTGCCTTATGGCGTAGATTAGGCGCCGACTTTTACTTGAGTACAACGTATTTTCTAGGAGACCGAGATGCCAAGAGTTAAAAGAGGCATTACGCGCCACAGGCGGCACGTTAAGATTATAAAGGCTGCCGCCGGATATAGAGGGACGCGACACCGTCTGTTCAGGTTCGCGAACCAGATCGTCATGAAGGCGCGCGCCTACCAGTACCGCGACCGCCGCGTGCGCAAAAGAGAAATGCGCCGCCTCTGGATAGTGCGAATCAATGCCGCTGCTCGCCTGGGCGGCCTATCCTACAGCAAGTTCATCTATGGCCTGGGCAAGGCGGGCGTCACACTTGACCGCAAAGCTCTCGCGGAAATTGCGGTTCGAGATGGCGCGGCCTTCTCTGAGCTAGTAGTATTGGCGGGTGGCAAGGCCATTGCAGCCAAGCCTGAAGCTACTGCTACAACAAGCGCCTAAGACTAAGTTTCGCTCTACCCGAACGGCGGTCCTGACCCCCAGGATCGCCGTTTGTTGCTACCTGCGACCTGCAAACTCCCGGTGCATACCCTCAAAAGGAGTGGTAAGTAGCCAATCGAATGTGATCCGGCAAGCGTAGACTATCAACAGACTCACGACTTACGATCTAACATCTAAGATCTAAGACTCCCAACATGATCGACAGCCCCTCCAATGCCATTGTGAAGGCACTACAAGCTCTCGCTACGTCGAAAGGTCGCAGAGAGCAGGGACACTTCTTGGTCGAAGGCGTGAGGCTTGTGAGTGACGCTTTACGTGTCGGCTGCAACCCGACGAGCGCTTTGTTCAATAGCGACATGCTGGGCAAGACACCCGAAGGTAGGCAAGTATTGGCGGAGTTGCGCGCACTACAAAGGCAGAACGCCGGCGGCCTTGTTAGCGAGGCCAGTGAGCGCGCAATTGGCGCTGCATCGGACACGAGACACCCGCAGGGCGTGGTAGCTTCTTTCGCCCCGCCGTCTTGGGAGCCACCAAGCGCACTTGAAACACCACTGGTGCTTATTTGCGATGATATACAGGATCCCGGAAACCTGGGTACGATTTTGCGCAGTGCCGAAGCTTCGGGCGCAACCGCGATTTTTCTTACGCCCAATTGTGTCGATCTATACAACCCCAAGGTAGTACGCGCGGGCATGGGCGCCCATTTTCGCCTGCCTGCGTTTCCCGAGGTCAGCTGGGAGTGGATTAGGGTCAACCTTATCGAATCCGGTGTGCCCCCTGAGCACGTTTTTGCCACCGATGCGTCGGCGGTGCTAAGTTACGATCGGGCAGACTGGAAGCAGGCCGCGGCGGTTATTATCTCAAACGAAGCCCATGGCCTAAGCAACGAGGCGCGACAAGCCGCAGGCGGAGGGCTACTATCGATCCCGATGCAAGGCGGCACCGAGTCGCTCAACGCGGCCATGGCTGCTACCATTATCCTCTTTGAAGTAGCACGCCAGCGGCGCGAAGCCAACCACGCGTCTTAGCAGATGGAAACGACGATGCCCCATATCTCACCACGTAAAGAGGCCACGACAGTCTGGGTGCTGGCATCAGGACCGGCGCCCGATCTTGAAGCCGCAATGCGACACGCTGCCAGAGCAGACCTCGTAATAGCGGCGGATGGGGGCACCCTGCTGGCGAACCGGCTTGGGATCAAACCTGACCTCATCGTAGGCGACCTCGACAGCACGCCCTTCGAACTGGCGAACCAATACGCCAAGGAAGGCGTTGAAATCCGCCGCTTTGACCACAACACCAAGTGGGAAACCGACACAGAACTTGCCCTACTGGCCGCGCTCGACTACTCGCCCGCTCAAATATTTATCCTCGGGGCCATCGGTGGGCGGCTGGATCACTCACTCGCCAACGTACTGCTTCTCACGCACCCGCAATTCGCGCCCCTCGATGTCCACATCCTGGACGGCTACTACGAACTTTTCCTGGCCAAGCCCGAGGTCTGGAACTATATTAAAGGTAGCGCTAACGATATCGTCAGCCTGTTGCCAATTGGCGTGCCCGCCGATTCTGTTACCACACGGGGACTACAGTGGCCCCTTAGCGCCGAAACGCTCCCTGTGGGGAGAGCGCGCGGCGTGAGCAATCGTATCAGCGATCCGGCCCAGGCGGCAGTGCGCTACGAGGCGGGGCAACTTCTCGTGGCGATCGTGCACGAATCCTAACAAAACTATTGGCCCGGTAGGTAGTCGTTTGTGAACAGTTCGTCATACTTAATCGTGTCAGGTTGGATAGGCTTGCCATCCGGTCCCAGCAAGCGACCCGTGGTAGTGAGGTATCGTGGGAAGTCCGTCCACTTCTGAAGGGTTTGGAGGCCCCATTGTGGCTGATCGGCCTGGTAGAAGGGCGCCAGATACTCCTGGCTCTTGCGTGGCAGGTCGAGATTGGAAAATGTACCGGAAGGCGCGCCCTTGATCAACAGGTCTGCCGCATCGTCCGGATTGGTCACGCCGTATTCATAGCCCTTCGCTGTCGCGGCCAGGAAGCGCTTGGCCACATCGCCATGATCCTTGAGGAAAGTCTCGTTGCCGATGATCACCGGGGTGTAGTAGTCAGGCACACCGTGCTCCTTCAGAAGAAACGTGTTGAGTTCTACTCCGTCGAGTTGGGCCTGAATGCCCTCCCAACCCATGTAGATCCACACGAAATCGGCCTGATTGGCTACAATGGCTGAGTAGCCCGAGAGGTTGGCGGTGATATTCTGGAAGTCGCCCGCTGTAACTCCATCGCTCTTTAGCATCGTCGTGATGACAGGCACCTCGAAGGGCGAGCCAAATCCCGCATACCGCTTGCCCACCAGTTTCGCCAGCGTATCCAAACCTGAGCTTTTCAAAGTCGCGAGGGCTGAAGTGTTAGTCTGGAGTACTGCCGCCACCGACTTAACTGGAAGGTTGCTCACACGGTCGGTCACGACCGATTCGGCGAAGCTAATGCCGAAGTCGGCCTGTCCTGTTCCCACTAAAGTATCGGGCGTATTGGCGTCCGAGTACGGCAAAAGTTCCACGTCCAAGTTGGCATCCTTATACCAGCCCTTCTCCATCGCCACGTAGATGCCGGTGTGATTGGTATTGGGTGTCCAGTCCATCGAGAAGCGCACCTTATCCGGCTTGCCGCTCGCGTTGGTCATAGTTGGCTGTACAGCAGGCAACGTAGCTGTTGCCTCCGTCGGCGTGGTTGATGCCCCGGTTGTGGGCGTGGCCGCACCTCCCGAGTCGCATGCCGATAACACCAACGCCGACAATGATAAGCCAATTGCGAAATTGATCAATCGTTTCACGTATTTTTCTCCTTGGTTTAAGCCTTAGACTAGCAGATTCGAGTCGGTGCTTCTGTCGCGGCCCCTGAAGTGCCAGGGGATCACAACTCTTTCTATCAACGAGGTCAGCAGGAAAAGCGCGACACTCAGCGCCGAGATAACTACTACACAGGCAAACACGGTCGCCACATCGAAGGCGTGCTGCTTGCTCTGCATGAAGATGCCCAGCCCGTACTGCGCGCCCACATATTCCCCCCACACAGCGCCTATCACACAATAGGTAACGGCAATCCTGATGCCCGAAAAGAGGAACGGGAGCGCCCCAGGTAATCGCACCTGTCGGAAGATGGTCCACCTGCCTGCACCGAACGTACGAAACAGGCGAATCAGTTCCGGGTCGGTTGAGCGAAATCCGTCGACGCCCGCCACCACGATGGGGAAGAAGCAGACCAGACCCACTACCAAGATTTTGGGTAGGATGCCAAACCCAAACCAGAGCACAAGCAGCGGCGCAAGGGCTAGCAACGGTATCGTCTGAGAAACGACCAACAGCGGGTAGATTGCCCTGCGCATAAGCGGGCTAAGGTCGATCACGAGCGCGAAACCGAACCCCACGACGAGAGCAAGCGCCAACCCTATTACCGTTTCCACTACTGTCTGCCAGGTGTTTACTGCCAGGTCGTTTGCATTCGTAACAAGTGAAGCAATGACGGCTGTCGGCGCGGGCAATAGCCGGCTACCGCCTGGGATCGCGTCCAGCACAAGCCGCGAGTAGGCCTCCCAGCCCAGCAGTATGATGGCGAGCGTGACTGCGGGAGGCAAGAGATTGCGCGCCGCGCCCCTACCGACGTTGAAAACGTTCATCGCGCCCGAGCCCCGGTGACTACAAGTCCGCCCGTGGCCCGCAAAGTATCCAGCAGACTTCGCCGGTAGACTGCAAAACGCTCGTCCTCCAACGTCGCGAGCGAGCGCGGAGCCGGAAGGTCAATATCCACACCCGCGACCACCGTACCGGGGCGCGGTGACAGGATGTACACCTTGTCGGACAGGAGGATTGCCTCCTCAACGTCGTGGGTGACCAGAATGAAGGTGCTGCCCATGCGTTGTGCGGCCGCCAGGAGCCATTCGTGCATGGATGCACGTGTCAGTGCATCCAGAGCGCCGAAAGGCTCGTCTAGCAGCATCAGGCCGCGTTCCAACACAGCGGAGCGCAAAAAGGAAACGCGCTGCCGCATGCCACCCGATAGCTCGTTCGGGTAGCTGGCGCTGAACCCCTCAAGACCAAACTCGCGGAACAGAGGAAGTACGCGCGCCCTAGCCACAGCCCGAGCCGTGCCCGCGACCTCAAGGCCCACGGTGGCATTGTCGAGGGCGTTACGCCATGGCAGCAGAAGATCGTGTTGCGGCATGTAACCAATGGCGGCGTGGCTAGACGAGGGCAGCGATCCGTCGGGCGTCCGAAGCGAGACTGCACCACTGTCCTGCTTATCCAGCCCGGCGAGGATCCCCAGCAGGGTGCTCTTCCCTGAGCCGGAAGGCCCAAGTATGCTGACGAAGCTCCCCGCTTGTACGTCGAGGTCGAGGTTTTGCAACGCCTGTACGCTTCGCCCACCCTCTACGGGGAACGATTTGCTTACGTTCTGCACGTGCACTTCAATTGGAACGATCTTGCTTATAGTATCCATGCGGTTGCTTCCGAACAAAAAGAGCGCCTGGGGCAGGAGGTCCCCGGCGCTCTGAAGCGTTAGCATAGTATCGCTTCCTTCGCCGGAATTACCCGGATCAGGTTCAAGCGGTCAACGACGGTTCCCTTGCCGTTTTCTCAGCCTGCATCCGCAGGCTCCCGCGCTAGTTCTTTCTTACTCTTATATTATACTCCGCCATGCGGCAATGGGCAAGGGAATCAACGGGTCGTAGTAATGGGTCAAAGTTTATGCCTGGGCTATCCGCGAAGACCCACCGGCCGCGAAGGAGAAAATTCGCCCGAATGGACTAGGCAAAAAGGGTCCTATTTTGCCGATCCTACGTCATTAATAGAGTATAGGACCCAAAACTATGACATATCACGGCCCTCTCACGCCCTCCTGCCGAACTCGCGCTCTAGCTGGATGGTGGAGAGGTGCAGCATCGTGGGGCGGCCGTGAGCGCATGCCCGTGGGTACTGGCATAGCTCAAGTTGGCCCACCAGCGCTCGCATCTCATCGAGGGATAACGTCTGCCCGGCTCGCACGGCGCTATGGCAGGCGAGCGTGATCGCCATCTCCTCGCGCCAGCGTTCCGGCTGGCTGCCATGTACCACGGTGTCCAGCACCTCGATCAGATCGCGCCCGACATCGCGCTTCGACTCGGCATAGACAGCGGGCACGGCGCGCACCAATACGGTGTTTTCTCCGAATGCCTCGAGGTCAAAGCCCAGCTCAGACATCAGCGGAAGTACCGGCTCCAGCTCTGCCAATTGAGCCGCCGAGAAATGCAGGGGCACTGGCTGCAGCAAGGGCTGCACCGGCAAGTCACCACGCGCCAGCGACACACCCATCTTCTCGTAGAGCACACGCTCGTGAGCGGCGTGCTGGTCCACGAGAAAGAGGCCATCCGGGCCTTCGGTAATAATATAGGTGCTGCCCACTTGCCCCACGACGCGCAAGGGCGGCAAGTTCCTGGGGGGAGCAGGAGGGAGAGGCTCTACATCGCCATTACGGGCATGTTCTGCACGCTCGGCGTGTTCGCCTGCGCGCCAGAGGTCGCTTTGCAGGGGGCCAAGGGGCGCGGCCTGACTTTGGCCCTGCCCGCCGAAGCTTGGCGCAAACTCCATCTCGATCCCGCCGTTGCCGCTCGTGGGCAACGCCCAACCCTCGGCCCCGCGAGAACCATACGCGGGCGCAGGCACGTGGGCTGTGAGCGCCGAACGCACGGCCTTTTGTACCGCGCTGAACACCGCCCGTTCGTCCCGGAACTTGACCTCGGACTTAGCGGGGTGCACGTTTACGTCAACCAGTGCGGGGTCTATCACGACGTTAACAATGCAGATGGGCCGCCTCCCCACCATCAACAGCGTGTGATACGCTTCCTCGACGGCGAACGTGAGCATCTTGCTTTGCACGGCGCGACCGTTGATATAGTAGTGCTGGGCCTGCCGATTTGAACGCGAGACAGCCGGGGGCGACACGTAGCCATAGACCTCGATATCGTTGGCGCCTGCCGCCGAATAGCGGGCATCGCCTTCCAAGATATCACCCGGCTCGCTATTCTGCTCTGTATCGTCCTCGGCCTCATCGAAAAGTTCGTCCTCGGGTTCGATGCCCACCGGCAGAAGCGATCGCGCCACGTCAGGCCCGTAAACGCTCATCGCGGCAGAACGCAGGTCGCTGTCACCGGGCGATTGGAAAGTCAGCCTGCCTTCGTTGGTGAGAGTGAACCTGATGGCGGGGTGAGCCAGAGCGTAGCCCTGCACCTGGGCCGTGATGTGGGCACCTTCGGCCTGTGCGCTCTTGAGAAATTTCAGGCGCGCCGGCAGGTTAAAGAATAGGTCGCGCACGGTGACGATCGTGCCTGGAGGCGCGCCGCGCGGTCCAACTACCAGGGGCTTGCCGCCTTCGAGGGCCATCTCATGTCCCGCCTGGGCCGACGACGGGCGGCTCAGCAATTGCGTACGACTGACTGCAGCGATGCTATAGAGGGCCTCGCCTCGGAAACCGAGCGTGCGCACCGACCACAGGTCGTCCGCAGTCTTGATCTTGCTTGTAGCGTGGCGCAGAAAGGCGCGAGGCATATCTTCGGGAAAGAGGCCGCAGCCGTCGTCAATCACGCGAATTAGCTCGCGCCCACCCCCGCGTATCTCGACGCGAATGTTACGTGCTCCCGAGTCGATCGCGTTGTCCAACAGTTCGCGCACGACCGAGGCCGGGCGCTCGACCACCTCCCCGGCGGCGATCTTCGAGGCCACTTCGTCGGGCAGCAAGTTGATTTTCTTCGGCTCTACCATGATCTTTGCGTTGGTTCCACGTTTCTAGCTCTGCACTACAGCTCAATGATACGACATTTGAAGCCTAAAATGTGTTCACTCCACAAAGAGGTCGCATAGTGCAAACTTGCCCACGTCGACAAGGCCCCTGTCAGTCAGTTTGAGTTGTGGTATCACGGGAAGTGCCAGGAAGGCCATTTGCATGTAGGGGTTGGTGAGTGGGCAGCCGAGCGCTCGTGATGCTGTCAGCAAATCGCGCATACCGTCGCGCATGACCGCCAGGGGTTGCTCGGACATTAGGCCCGCCACGGGCAGCGCCACCTTCGCTAGCACTTCGCCGGTACGTACAGCGGCTATGCCACCCTGCATGCTGTTCACCGTCTGTACCGCGAGCGCCATGTCCGCATCAGAGGCGCCTATAACAACTACGTTGTGCGAGTCGTGTGCGATGCTGGACGCAAGCGCGCCTTCTTGGAGGCCTAGCCCTTTCACCAGTCCTAGCCCAACGTGCCCTGTGCCACTATGCCGTTCGACCACCGCGATCTTGAGAATGTCGCGACCGGGGTCGGCAACTACCGCGCCTGCTTCAATCCTTGGGACAATTATTTCTTCGCCTGTCACGATCTGCTCGGCCTGTACGACGATTACGCGCGCCTTGCTGCCCCTGGCGGGGATATGGAAAGAGTTCGCGTCCACGAAGCCCGCGGTCATGTTGTTCACTGGAGGCGCGACTTTGTTCCGCAGAGGCCACAGCATTTGCCCGTCCCGTGCCACCAGCACACCACTTGCAAAGGTGCGCGTAGGCTGTATATCCCGGAGATCTTTGAACGTCATCATGTCGGCATGGTAGCCGGGGGCGATCGCTCCCAAGTCGTTCAAACCATAGTGCCGGGCTGTGTTGATGCTCGCCATTTGCAGGGCCAGCATAGGGTCGAGGCCCTGACCAACCGCCTTGCGTATATTGTGGTCAATATGTCCTTGCGATGCGAGGTCGTCGGGCTGTTTGTCATCTGTGGCCCACGAGCAGAAACGCGAAGTCCACTTATCGACCACCGGCAGAAGCGCATCGAGGTTCTTGGCGGTCGAACCCTCTCGAATCAACACCTGCACCCCCGCCCGGATCTTGTCAAGTGCCTCGGCAGCGGACACGCTCTCGTGGTCTGACGACACGCCGGCGGCTGCATAAGCTTGCAAAGTAAGGCCACCGACCAGCGGCGCATGGCCGTCAACTCGCATTCTATTGCTATGCCCAAGCATGGCCTTCGCGACCATGTCGTCGCTGCCGGAAACCACGCCTGGATAATTCATCATCTCGGCTATTCCGAGTACGCGAGGCTCGTCCAATAGAGTGGCCAGATCATCCGCACTCAGGCGCGCTCCCGAAGTCTCCATATCAGTAGCGGGCACGCAGGACGAAAGCATAACGAACACGCGCAGAGGCAGATTGTCGCTCGCACTTAGCATGAAACGAATACCGTCGAGACCGTGCACATTCGCGATCTCGTGTGGGTCGCTGACAATAGCAGTGGTGCCGTGGGGCATGACTGCGTTGGCGTATTCAGCGGGCAGCATCAGGCTGCTTTCGATATGCAGATGCGCGTCGATGAAGCCGGGCGCCAGGTACTCTCCACCCAGATCGTGGGTGTCACGCCCCTTGTACACACCCGTCGTGCGCGATACGCCCGCTATGCGCCCGCCCTGAATTGCTACTTCGGCTGGATAGAACTCGCCGGAGAAGACGTTTATCAGCAGGCCGCCCGTCAGGACCAGGTCTGCGGGCGTATCTCCACGCGCCACCGCCAGCATTTCGCGTAACTGTGCAGGCTCGAAAGCGAAGCTTTTAACGGTCATCTCTCTCCTCTGACTACTTGAGCCGTTCGCCTAGAGTTGCAGGGACATTTCGTTGGTAGAGGTAAAGCCCAGGCGCTCATAAAGCGGTCTGCCCATGGACGAGGCGTGGAGCACAAGGCTGACAACGCCGTTTGCGCGACTCCAATCGATGACGGTTTGCATGACGAACTCACCCAGGCCCGTGCGCCTCCACTCTTTCTCGGTGTAAACGTTCATTACCAGGCCCTGTAAGCCCGGCTTCAACAGCCTACCGTCAGCGTCGGGTCTGGGTGCTATTTGCCGTAAAAGCATTCCCCCACCAGCCACGACGATTCCGGGGTTTGCGCCTGGCGTAGCCACCCAGGCGACATAGCTGCCGGCGGGTATGGCCTCGGCGAAATAACGTGCGGTTGCCTCTGCGAGAATGTCATAGGTTTCCGGACGTAGTTGATCCATATCCTTGAACATCTCACACCGGTGGCGGACCAGTGCCGGTATATCGTCGACGGTGGCCCGCCGGATCTGGAAGTCGTTTGCGCCGTCCATGCCTAGTTCACCACAAGCAAATCCTGCAGTACACTGGTGTCTCTTGCGGGACCAACCAATGCGAGATGCAAATGCTCCGTCGTGAAGAGCTCGTTGGCAAGAGCTTGAACCTGCTCGGCTGTTACGTTCTCGATCTTGTCGAGAACTTCGTCCATAGGCTCGATTCTACCCAATTGCAGTTCTTGCCAGCCGCCCCAGTGGGCAACGTAAGTGCTGCGCTCGAGGCTGAGTAGCGTGTTACCCTTTATGTACTCTTTCACTTTACGCAACTCGATTTCGGGTACGCGCTCACGTTTGATACGCCCGAGTTCATCTATAATTGCTCTAATCGTTTCGTCCACTCGCTCGTTGTCCACTGCCGCGTGCACACCAAATGCGCCGACATCGGCATATGTCTTGACAAAGCTGGACACGGCGTAGGCAAGGCCACGGTTCTCCCGTATCTCCACGAACAGGCGTGACGACATCCCCGCCCCCAAGAGTGAGTCCAGCACGTCTTGCACGTACCGTCCGTCGTGGGTGTAAGGCAGAGCCGGCACGCCAAGAAGCAGATTAACCTGTTCGGTGCGCTTCTTGAAGAAGGTGGTTTTGGGCCCGACCTCGACTTGCGGCGGAACCTCGATATGATGCTTGCCATTGGCTGAGCGGGGCATGTCTGTCCACAGCGACCCTATCTGGTCTACGACCTCGGTGTGCGACACGTTACCTGCTACGCTCACAACGATCGCGTTGGGTTGGTACTGTTTCTCAATGTGCGTGACGAGGTCTTCTCTGGTGATGCGCTTAACGCTGGTCTTTGTGCCTGCCACGTCTTTACCCAGCGCGTGCCCGGGCCACAAGAGCGCGTCAAAGGCCAGGTCAGCGATGTCGCCGGGCGAGTCCTGCGTCGAGTCGATCTCTTCGAGGATGACGTCACGCTCCTTGACCACTTCTTCAGGCTTGAACTCCGAGTCGCGGAGCATGTCAGACAGCACGTCCACGGCGGTGTGCAGGTAGTTATAAGGGACGAGGGCACGGTAGTTGGTATGCTCGTGATCAGTGGCCGCGTTCAAGTTGCCGCCCACGCCCTCTATGTCCTCAGATATCTGGGCGGGATTCGGACGTCTGCGCGTGCCCTTGAAAACCATGTGCTCCACAAAGTGGCTCACACCCGCCAGTTTTGGCGCCTCATGCCGTGCGCCGACACCAATGTAGAAACTGACGGCCGCCGAGCGCGTATGAGGCATGGTTGCTGTTATTACTCTGATGCCGTTGGGCAGCGTCGTCTTTTCATAAATCGACTGATCTGTATCGACCGCTCTTGCTTTAGTTACTTTCAAACTTTACTCTCTCCGCCTAAATAGTTGATTAGCATATTGATCGCCGCTCGCGCGGATTGCTCTCTGTTCTCCTGTCGCGTTCCCGACCACCGGTGCTGTTCCACATGATCGTTCCCAGCGGTGGATAGGGCAATGAATGTGGTGCCGACCGGCTTGGCAATCGTACCGCCGCCCGGACCTGCCACGCCAGTAATCGACAGTGCAATGTCAGCGCTAACTAGCTCACGTGCGCCTCGTGCCATGGCCACCGCGCACTCGGCACTTACCGCGCCATAGGTGCGTATGAGTTCAGGGGCGACCCCCAGGACGCGTTCCTTGACACGATCATGGTACGATACCACGCCACCCAGAAAGTATGCGGACGACCCCGCCACGGCGGTGATCCATTCGCCCAGCATGCCCCCGGTGCAGGACTCGGCCAGAACGAGCCAGGCCCGATTTTGCACCAGCAATTCGCCCAGCGTAACCACCAATGCATTATGCTCTTCGCGTGACATTATTTATCCATCCCAAATCGGGTACTTCTACCAGTATACCACACGAGTCAGGCCCTGGTCTGCCTGGCCACAGCGTGGCATAATGCACGCATGGATATGCCGGATTATGACCTCGCCCTCCTCGTTGGCAAAAGTCTGTTGGCTGCTCAGGCTCGCGCCGCGCTGACCGAAGCACGTGATCGAATAGCTGGCTCAGCAAGCGATTTTGCAGACGGGGCCTTATGGCTGGACCATGAGCTTCGCGCCGTTGCAGCTCAACACGAGATCGCGCCCAGCGACCTGTTTCGTACCATGCGGGTCGCACTGTGCGGCAGGTTGGCGTCTCCGGGTCTGTATGAGGCGATGGCCGCACTGGGCAAGCAGGAGACGCTGGAAAGGCTTGGCAAGGCGCTGCGTGCGCTTGGCGACCGGGCCGAGAGAAATGGAAAGGGAGTCTTCCATCAGGAATGACTCCCTTTCTAGCGTTAAATTGATACTTTCGTGACTTCTCCTACGTTCGTAGGCGAACTCTAACTTTGGGTATGTTCGACGGGCGATTCGCTTCTGCTTTCCATCGTGAGCATCTTTGAAAGGATACGCTGGAGCGCCATAGCATGGCTGCATGTACCGTATGCCGAATATGTACTGCATTCACAAGTCCAATGATTATTCTGGAGGGTAACCTGGTAGTCGCTATGTTCGCCTTTGAAGGTGGCAACCATGCTGGTGATACTTACCCGTTCGGGTTCGTGCTCGTAGCGCTGCGCTTTCTCGATCTTGCCAATAATACTCGAATTCATTAGGAACCTCCGTCGTGAATAGAAGTTGTCCACTAAGCAATCTGCTTGTGCCCGAGACTGCTATTTCCCGCTTGTTCCACGTGACCTTGCTCCGTACGGGGCCACATAAACACAAACACCGGAAAGAGCCACACTCTTTGCCGGTGTTTTACACATACGCAGTCCTGATATCGCGATATAGTCGCGAGACTGCTATCAATATCTTGTCCATAAGCGCCACCTCCGTGCATTCGGAGCTATCGTTGGCTCATTATAACCCGCCTACTGAGTCAAGTCAACCCGTTATCCCCACAATTAACCCGATCGTAGCAAGAATTGGCTATGAATGGATTAGCTCAAAAGGGCGACCGGTGCTACCCCAACTCGGCCCACTGATTCAGTGCCGCCAGAGCCTCATCCATTGACGCAAATGTCCGCAGAGTAACGGACCGCCCGTCTCTGAATAGCGAGACGAAGAACCGTGCGAAAGGTTCACCCTCGATGTCCCAGGCACCGCTCGTCGTGTCTATGTGTTGCACGCCAATGTAGGCTTTGAGCCTGCCTGCACGAAGCACGCCAAGCCTGCGGGTCTTACCCCAGGCAACCACCTCTGCGCGCACGTATGCGTTGGCGTCGGCGTCCCAGGCGCGGTTGTATTCGCGATGCCACTCGATCTGTGCGCGCAGTTCGTCGCCGGCCACTGTCAGGCGGCTCTTTCGTCTCGCTCCAGGTCGACCCAACCGCTTGACCACTGCGGGTCATCCCCGTTCGGATCAAAGTACTCTTCGCTTATGGGATATGTATCTTCAGTCTCGCCGAACGTCAGGCGCAGTAGCCCGCCCTTGCCGGGGTATGGGTGAGGCAATCTGATCGACGAGATCTCAATTGGCAAACCACGGTAGCCTGCACGGGCCAGCGCGAACACATCGCCATGGGTCACTGCCACGATCGTGCTACCCGCGTGACGGCGTCGCACCCTCGCGACGAAGCGCTGAATGCGTGCCCAGATGTCGTCCAGCCGCTCGTCACCGGGGCGCAGGGGATTGTCATAGAAATTAAAGCCAATCTCCTCCAGCGAGGCGTGAGGCTGTCCTTGCCAGGCGGTCAGCACTTCATTTAGCATGAGAGTGGTGTGTATTGGTACGCCCGGATGTTCGTTTGCGATGATTCGCGTGGTCTGCCTGGCACGCAACAGTGGCGAGGTGTAAAAGGCCGCTACGGGGATACTGGCCAGCACTCCTGCGGTGACCTGTGCCTGCTTTACGCCAAGACTGCTCAGGCCGAAGCGCGGCATGCGACCGTAGAGAATGTCACCCGGATTGTGCACGTCAGCATGGCGAACAAAGATAATCGTTGTGTTCATCCTGTCCTAGTTCCGCATCACAACGCGACGAAACACCTCTGCATAACGCAAGCCGTATGGCGAAGCCGTCTGTGCACTGCGCGTCTTGATCCTGTCTGCCAGCTCGTCGGGGTTACCTATCTGGCTCACATGGCATTTCAGTGCTTCCACCTTATCTTCGATGGAGTCGCTTATGTCAACTATCACCGTAGGGTACTCGCTGCCCCACAGGTAAATCTCCTTCACCTTGTGCGGTTCCAGTCCTTCACGAGTCTGCTCGTTGAACTGCAATGGGTCACGGGCCGTAGGATAGATGGCGTCCACTGTCGATATGCCCACCGCCCGGTGGTCGGGGTGGTTGATGAACTCGTTGTTGATGAACAGGGCAAGGGGGTCGTGAGTGAACACCGCGTAAGGCTTGAACGTTCGAATCATACGTGTAATCGCGCCTCTAAGCTCCAGGTTTGGCATTAGCTCGCCATCAGGGAACCGGAGGAACTGCACGTTAGTTACCCCTACGCGCGCCGCCGCCGCTATTTGCTCTTGCTCGCGCTGCGAGCTAAGTCGCTCACGGGTCATATCGTGGTCGGGAGTACCCTTGTCACCGCTCGTGACCAGGACAAACACCACTTCTATGCCCTTCTTTACCCAACTCGCTATGGTTCCCGCTGATGAGAATTCCGGGTCATCAGGGTGTGCGGCCACCAGCATTACCCGCCTCTGTTCCGGCGCCAGCGAGCCGTCGGCTGGCCCCGGTCCGGCTATAGGTATCAGTTGCGCGACCTGATCTTTTTTGGCTGAATTATCGCCCGTTGCATTGCCATTTTGCTCTGATGTTTTCGCTGTCATTGACGTTCCTGTATCCTTTGTCTCCATTTTATGAAATACCCCTTTGTATATTATAATCTGCCAGGAATAAGCGACCACTCATTGGCGTCCTGTGCCCGGCGTGCCCGAATACATAGTAACGCCGGACGTCGTGTTGTCCGGCAGGCAAGTATTTTTCGGCTATTAAGAGACTAACACTCTTGCAAAGCGTCGTCAAGGGGAGTACAATCCGCCCATGGACGAAATCAGGTTGACCGGATTAACCTTTTTCGGGAGGCATGGTGTCAATCCTGAAGAAACCAATCTGGGACAAAGATTTGGCATAGACGTTTCGTTTTGGCTAGATCTAACTAAGGCAATCAGTTCGGACAAAATTGAGGATACCGTAAGCTACGCCGCAATATTCAAGCTTATTCGGAGGGAGGTCGAAGGTGCACCAAGCCAGCTGCTGGAACACCTCGCGGGACGTTTGATGGATTGCATTCTAGGTCACGACCCGCGCATTCAAAAGGTGAAAGTTTGCATCACGAAGCTCAATCCTCCCCTCGCCGGCAGTGTTACGGGAAGTGTTTCTGTTACGTTAGAACGTGGCAGACAGAACTAGTCATATATTGGGCTGATCAGCTACCTGACAGGAGTTATTCAAAATAATCGCAATGAATAATGATAATGTTGCCATGTCTCATAATATTCCGGACAACAACACTGGCCCTGACAGTTATGCCCGGCAGGATGTCAAGCCTGACGATAAGGACATACTCATCGTGGAAGATGAGCAGTCCCTTTGCGATCTGCTTGCCAGCGTGCTGGAGGCCGAAGGACACAGGGCGCGCAAAGCTGGGAATGGTCTGGAAGCCCTTCACGAGATAGAGGAAGCGCGCCCAAATCTTATTTTGCTTGACATGATGATGCCTGTGATGGACGGTTGGCAATTTATTGCTCGTATGCGAGCCAACGATGAGTGGAAAACGATTCCGGTTGTACTGATTACCGCCGTCTACGATATGTCTTCGCTGGAAAGCCGGACGGGTGCCAGGGCCATTCTTACCAAACCCTTTGATATTGAATTAATAGTCGACGCGGTCGACCTGTACGCTGAATAGCAAAGTAGATCATACGCAAGACGATATCTTAGGCGTTACGTATCGCCCACCAGGTGGTCGTCAGGCACTCGGAATATTGTATAATGGAGAGGTCGCGCCTTTAGAAGTGCACTCGGTCACAGGCGCGAGCTGGCTACATTCCATTCGGAAAGAGCAAACCACTCCATGACGTCCGGCAAGTCACGCAATCAACGCTCCAGCAATAAGCGCACGTCTAGGCCCAGGACCGCTTCGTCTGAGCAGGCACAGGTTCTCGCGCACGGCAATACAGAAGTGCAGCCTTCGAACGGACTTCTGGAAGAGCAAGCAGTCGCCGAAGCTCCCGGTTCCCGCGTGCCCTTGCTGGTGGGTGGCTCGCTGATACTGGGCATACTTATAGTGGTATTTATTTCCCTGCTGCTATTTGCGCCAGGGGTCGTGTCGAAGTTTTTTCCTACCATCGGCGCCTCCCCTACCCCAGTCAGCGTCGTCACGAACGACGTAGCGCGCACCGACGGGCGCATCATGTTTATCCGGCGTTCGACCGACGGCAAGAACCGAGATATTTTCGTGGTCAATGCCGACGGCAGCGACCAGGAGCAGGTGACGAGCGGTATCTTCATAGAGGGAACCGCTGCATGGGCTCCCGACGGACAGCATATCATAGCCCAGGTAAGCATGAACAGCGTATCGACGATTGCGCGCTTTGCCGTCGGCCCCGATAACCGGTCCACCGAGCAGGTTCTTCTCACAGCCGACATTAAGGCCGATAGCGCATTTCCTGCGTGGTCGCCCGACGGTAAGAAGGTCGCATTCCAATCGAAGCGCGACGGAGATCTCTCTCAGGTATTCGTGATGGACGCAGACGGCAACAACAAAGCGCGTGTTTCCGACGGGACCGGCTTTGACGGCCAGCCCGCATGGTCTCCCGATGGCAAATCGATTGCTTATGCAGGCGGCGCACAGCAGGTCAGCGGGGCCGAGCGTGAGATCTATGTCGTACCTGCGTCGGGCGGCACGCCCGTCCAGATCACGAATGCGGGGAGCAGCCTCACAACGCCTGTTTGGTCACCAAATGGCAACCAAATCATGTGCCTCCAGATTGTGGGTGAGCGTGATTACAAGATACTCATAATGAATGCCGACGGCTCGAATCTCCGCACGCTCTTCGAGGGTGGGGCGATTTCAGGCATCTCCTTCTCGCCCGACGGCAGTAGTGTGCTGTTCTACAACATTGGAGACCAAGGTGAAGCTGTACATACCGTAACTGTGGATGACGGCACAGACACAAGCATAACAGCAGCAGGCAACGGCGACTACTACCCGGTCTGGTCGCCTGACGGTACTCAGATCGCCTGGGCAAGCTCTGCCGACAAGCAATTGCACAAGATCGTGGCGGCCAAGGCAGACGGCAGCGGTCGCCGTATCTTATCGACCGGAGCTGGTGACGATTACGGCACCTCGTGGGCCTTGCTGAAGTAAGCAATGCACGAACGCGGAAAATGTGTCCGGTCGCTTATCGGATTCTGGATCCTG
Organism: Chloroflexia bacterium; assembly: GCA_035474135.1. GTDB lineage: Bacteria > Chloroflexota > Chloroflexia > QHBQ01 > JADMIH01 > JADMIH01. The sequence continues at coordinate 17,929 of DATINP010000233.1, forward strand.
GTTGCCGTGCTGGCTCTCTCGGCCTGCAATGCCACCGGCTTGCCGCCCAATGCCGACCGCACACCAGTTCCGATCGCAGCACCAACGGTGGGCGCCACTTCCCTTCCTGTCGAAACACCGTTAGCTACGGCAAGAATGGCTACCCCGACGGTGACCGAGCTACCTCCGACTGCCAGCGTATTCTCCTCCAGTACACCGCAACCAACTATTACGGAAGCGCCCACAGCCGAATCCACCCGGGAAACCGGCCTCAGCCCCACGGTTACGGTCCTGCCTTCGTTGGATCGCCAGCAAATCTTTGAAGAAGTATGGAACACGGTCGACCAAAATTACCTCTATCCGGACTTTCATGGTGCAGATTGGAACGCGCTCAAGGAGCAGTACGAACCCATTGCATTGAACGCACAGTCCTCTGATGAGTTCTACGGAGCTATCACAGATATGGTTGCCGCGCTCGACGATGGACACTCGTCGTACTTGTCGCCTGCCGAAGCAAAAGAGGAAGACGACCTCGAGAGCGGCAATGCCGACTATGTTGGTGTGGGCATACTTGTAAGTCCCGAAGACAAATCGCTCAGAATCATCTACGTGTTTCCGGGCAGCCCGGCGGAAAAGGCGGGGCTAACAAGGCGCGACCGTATCACGGCGGTCGATGGACAACCATTCGTCGATCCCTCCAAGGAGGATTCGCGAGTGCGCGGGCCTGAAGGCTCAATTGTGCGCCTTAGCATCGTATCCCCCGAGCAAGCCGAGCGCGTGGTGCCGATCGTGCGCGGCAGGGTGACAGGCGCGGTAGTACCGTCAGGCTCTAGGCTGGCTGCCGACCCTTCCATTGGCTACGTCATAATCCCCAATCTGTGGACCGACGATATGGACGTGCGAGTAGAAGATGAATTAAGCAACCTACTTGCAGGAAGCCCCGACTTGAAGGGACTGGTTATCGACATGCGCGGCAACGGTGGCGGTTTCCGCTTCATACTGGAAAGCCTACTGGGTGACTTCGTGAGCGGCCAGGTAGGGACTTTCTTCGACCAGAGAACTTCGTATCCGCTGACGATAGATGAGAAGCCGCTCGCAAGCCGGCTAAATCAACTTCCGGTGGTGCTGCTAGTCGATAAGGGCACTGAAAGCTACGCTGAAGTGATGACCGCTGCCATTCAGGAGAAAGGACGCGCCCGGGTGGTCGGTGTACCAAGCGCGGGAAACACCGAAACCATATACCAGCATAATATGGAGGATGGTTCGCGCCTGTGGTGTGCCCAGGAAGGTTTCAAGCTACTCGACGGCACAAACCTGGAAGGACGAGGCGTCATCCCGGATGTAACGGTAAATGTGGACTGGACTGCTTTCAAGGATAGCGATGATCCGCAAATCCTGAAAGCCCTTGAGCTTTTGCATGCCGCCCCATGACCTTCAAGAAGATAAATCAGGCAGCAGAGACTTAGGAGGTAGTAAAGTTGGATAATCCGCCGGAAGTGGATGCCAGGACTGCGTACGAGCAAATGCAGCGGGGAGAAGTCTGCATGCTCGACGTGCGCGAACCTGAGGAGTGGGAACTCGGGCACATCGAAGGCGCGGAATCCATACCCATGAGCCAGTTGGGCGTACGTTGGCGCGAGATCGACGCCACCAAGCGTTGGGTATGCGTGTGCCTTAGCGGTAGCCGAAGTGACTATGCGTCGGCTCTCCTGCGGCAAGCCGGAATTGCTATCGCAAACATGGAAGGTGGCATGCTCTCGTGGCAGGCAAATAGCCTCCCGATTAGCCCGCCAGGCATTGTCGCCACGCACTAGATGGGGGGCGCAAGAATGGTCTAAGCGGCGCAACAATTGTGCCCGCAGCGTTGCGAATAACGCAATCACAACGGGCAATTGATGCTATAATTATCGAGTAGGCATCGTCCCAAAAGAAGTTACCGCAACCCATTCAACAATTATTCGTCATACTTCCAAAGCCCTTAATTCTTGTAAGAGAGTTGCATCATGATGACAATTGCAGCGAACGCGCGTGTGAGACGCGCCATAAGAATATGCCTGGTATTCATAATAGCCATTACTTCACTGGGCACGTTCGCCTTCCAAACAAGCCATAATACCGCCTTTGCAGCCAACCGCGCACGCACGCCCGGCGATGCCGATCTGTTCGGCATGGTCATTCGCGACCCCTTCTACGAGTTCAACACCGATCCCGTTAATTATCCCATGGCTGCCAACAAGGGAGCTTTAGAGCAGATGGCCAAGGAGCTTTCAGCGGCCGGCGTGCGTTGGATACGAATGGAGTTCTTCGCCGACTACGACGGCACCGTCCCTCCCGGCGAAATCAACTGGTCGAAGTACGATTGGTTCATTAGCGAGCTAGCTCCCAAGTACGGCTTCAAGGTGCTGGCGCTGCTCAATGTGGGGTTGGTTTCATACAAGGGAGCGACTGTGCGAACCGTCGCGTTTAACGACCCACCAGACGAAGCGGGCGCAGACCCTACAGACGGAACCAACCACTTTATTCGCGTTTTCCGCGATCGAGCGGCGTCGGTGGCCGCCCACTACGGCACCGCCATTAGCGCTTATGAGATCATCAACGAGCCAAATATCAGTTGGGATCTTTGGCTGGACAGCCAGTGGGGCGAGGCTGAGATTAAGTCTGAGCGCTACTCCTGCCTTATCACGACCGCATACGAATCGATAAAGACCGAGGATCCCCATGCAGAGATATTGACGGGTGGCATGGTGATAGGTTCGCCGCCCGAGGGGCAAAATCGCAACCAGTTCGACTACTTGTACGAACTGTACACATCTACCTGGGTAGCCAAGTACAAGGCCGAAGGTAACGCGTCCAAACCCGGGTGGAACGTTGTTCCGTGGGATGGAGTTGCCCTGCACCCCTATTACACTGACGTTACAACCCTTTTCATCCTGCTTAACGAGTTTACTCAAAAGATGCATGACCGGGGCGACTTCAAGAGCAAGCTCTGGCTTACCGAGATTGGCGCGCCCGCCGATCCACCGAGCAGTCCGAACGATCCACCAAGCCAGGCCGAGATCGACCAGGCGTACTATCTGAATGCAATATACAGTGGCATATTGAACAACACGGATCTTCGATCTGCCGTCGCTCATGTCTTCTGGTTCAAATATGAGGACTTCGTGCCAGGCAACTACACGCACAACTACGGCGTTGTACGTCTACTGGAGAACGACAAGCACGATAACTATTCACCTACGGGGCAGGTCTGGGTCCACAAGCTGGCATACCATGTTTATCAGGAGCTTGCGCTAAACATGAAGATCACGGACCCTGTGCCCGAGGCTGATGCGCGTGCCCAGAACCTCTTCTATTTCAGCCAGACGCACCAGGCCATCGCGCCTGAGTTCACAGAGTACTGGATCGAGAAGGGGGGTGTTGAACAGTTCGGCTACCCGATCTCTCAACCTGCAAAGATCAAGGGCGTGCTCAGCCAGTTCTTTCAGCGAGCCGTTTTCGAGTACCACCCAGAACTGGCGGATTCTGGTAACACCGTGTTACTGCGCCTTATTGGCCGCGAGCTAGCGCAAGGCCGCGTCTTCGCCCCGATTACGGCCATCAAGGCACCCCTCGGCTCGATCTACTTCCCACAGACTGGGCACAGCCTGGGCAGCGCATTCCTAACCTTCTGGACGAGCACGGGTGGACTGGCAGTATATGGATACCCAATTTCCGAGCCGGAAATCGAAAAAGCCCCCGACGGCCATTCCTACACGGTGCAGTACTTCGAGCGAAATCGTCTGGAACTGCACCCCGAGGCCGCAGGCACTCCATACGAGGTGCAACTGGGGTTGCTGGGAGCTGCCCTGTTAAAGCAAGACCGTTGGTGGAGATAGGGGAGCTTAGATTCGCGAGAGAATTTCGGCTTTCTTGCTGGCGTAGTCTTCGTCCGTGATCAGTCCAGCATCAAGCAACGCCTTTAGTTGCTTCATCTTGGCTATCGGGTCTTCAGCGGGCGCCTTGGCGCTGCTGCTCCTGCTCGATGTCGCGCTGCCGTTGCTCCGGGACTTCTTTGGCTCTTCACCGGCTCCTCTCGAAGCCGGATTCGACGTCCCTACACCATTTCGCCAGTTCGAGATCGGTCGCTCAGACGACTCCTGGGAAAGATTACTCATCGTGAGATTAATGCTCGTCGGGCGATCATCGGGGTCGATATGGTGCTCATACTCCAGCCGTTGGGTCGCCATCGGGCTGGCATTCTTATAGCCGCTTTCCGTATCCTGGTCCATGCTTGAAGATGCGGCCAGCAAGGGACCGCTGGCCATAGAACCCGGCACGGGTAGGAAGTCGTCAACTGTGCCCATTGGTGCTGTCGGATGTGCATTGGCCGAGTCGAGGCTAAAGAGCGGCTCGTTTTCGCCGGCCTCTTCATATGGCGTGGTATATGCGCTGGGCGGCACGGCGGGGGCAGATAGTGGGGGCGCCGCCATATGATCGACCGAGAGGGTCTCGTCAGCATATCCCAAAATCGAGATGAATTCGTCAGTGGCGGCAGTACTTACTTGCGGTTCGACTACGTCGGGTACTTGGTGTGCTTCGACTTCCGCCGGGGCTGCCAGATCTGAGGCTGCTTCGACTTCGATCACGTCAGACGGTGATTCGTTGACGGCCTGAGCTTCGATCGTTTCCTGGGAATCCTCTGGTGCCTCTCCTTCTGCCAGTTCCGGATCCGGTACAGTCGAGTTCTCGGAAACCAACGGAACAAGCGGACCACTCAAGTCGTCCGGGCCAGGCATGGCGCTTATGTGCTCGTTATTCTGGGCGTCCAGGTTGTCCTCAGCGATCACGCCCGTGTTATCCAGCGACCAGTCAAGCGCCTGCAGTTGTGACGAACTGAATGGCAAGATGTCGTCCAGCGGCCCACTGATCTTCTTTGCCAGCACTCGGAGTGGGTCCTCTTCGCTTGATGCGAGGTCAATTCCGTGGTTATTCTCGGGCCGTCCCACCTGAGTGGGGAAGCCGCCTACATCTTGCATATCGTCTGCAGGGAAAGACGGGACAAGATGAAACTCCGCGTCGACGACGGGCAAGGGTTCAATATCCAGGGGACTACTTAGCCGGCCCGAGGCGTCATGACCCAGCGATCCGGAAGGCAGCGAAAATACTGCAATACGTTCGAGCGTGGTCAGTGGCGGGGCAATCCGTAGCTGCGGCTCAGTATCGTGTCCTTTGCCTTCCGCGATGAGGCTGCCACTGCCTCTTGACCCATTGCCATTGTGGTTCAACGCTCCCATGTCCGGAAGAGGTGGGCTGACATCGCTGGTCCCTATAGGTTTGATAACACCATTATCAATACCGTTCCCACTTACAGCTACTGGGGCTTCATCATGCTCGCTTAGCATAATAGGCTGACCGTCTGCGACTGCCGGAGCCTGGAACGCTGCTGCGCTCCATTGCATGGGTCTAGTCGGCACTCCCGGTTCCACGTCACCGTCAAATGTTGAGCTTTGGAGTATGTTCTGCAACACGGACTCCGGGGTCGGGATATAATATGCTGAGTTAGAAGTTGGCGCGGTACTCGGATTGCCGCTCGTGTCAGTTGCAGGCCGTTGTTCCCCCAACCGCATACCGGTAGTCGTGGGACCGGCAGGTGACCGAGAAGTCAGTAAGGGAAGAATCAGAGGCGTGGAGGGCGCTCCCAGGTTCGGTGTTGATGGCGTTGCGGGGGCACTGATGCCCGGTTCAGTGTGAGTCTGGGAAAAGACTGGAGACAAAGCGCCTGATTGAGGGACCTGTAACGCAGGTGTGGTCTGGTGCTGTACCATCCCTTGATTCATACCTGAGGTGCGCAGCCGCTCGCTAAAAGTCGTGGCGACATCGTACAGTCTGGCCGCTTGAGACTGAGGCATATTCTCGACAGGCAAATGCCACCCCTGGATGGCGTGGAGCATCAAATTAACACCACCCTTGACGTCCGTCCGGGTGATACTGTCCAGGTCGCGCCAGTAGCAGTCGTCCAGTTCCACCTTGCCCAGTACCTTCTTGCGGTAAAGTAATAGCCGTTTGTTGGTGGCAACAGCGCAATCAGGCGTATGTCCGAGACTACCACGGGCAACAGCAACGTACTCTATGGATTCGCCTTCGGTTAGAATGACGGCCGCACGGTCGTACATTTGTTTGACTACACCGCGATCTTGTCCATCACCGGACAGGCGGGCAACTGGGTCGTCGAGCGTTCGAGGTGCAGCCGCGCGGGGCGTCGCCGGCGCGTGCACAGACGACACAGAGGCAGCGTCCAGAGGACCCCCGCAACTACTACAGTATGGAGAACCTTGCAGGTTGCCCGCATTACAATTCGGACATAACACCTGGTTCTTCATCTTGCTCTGCGCCATCCGTAGCCCTCCCGTCAACATCTGGATCTACTGCTTTGATATGTCACCCAAAAGTACAGGCAAATACCTGTGATGATTGGTGAACACAGCTCTAACGTAAACGCAAGTTCAAGAGGTGCCTGGTACAGAAACCACAAACAATTGGCCACTCGCAGAACCGTCGCGCCTTCTATAATATAGTCCTAATATCCATGCTAGGGAATGGTACTATGGTGATAATATTGATTAGTACCTTTTGCTGCGCGCGTCTACTACTCCTTAAAACAAAACCTGCGCGGTGGGCGCGCAGGTTGTTGGAGGGCGATCTGAGTGGCTATTTAATGGTCGGCCCAGACAGCCAATCGTACCCGATCTCGGCATCATCAAACGGGATCCGTCCCTCCTCTCCCGTGTCGTATACATTCGAGGTTACGTATAACAGATGTGCTGTTCCTCCGATAGACTTGCACCCGTGGGCCACGCCTGCCGGAATCTTCAAGACAGAATAACCATGCTCCTCACCCATGAACAATTCCTGCAAAACACCTTTGGTTGGCGAGTCGGGCCGCGCATCATAGAGGGCCACCTTGAGTACACCGATCGGCACATACCACCAGTCGATCTGAGTCTTGTGTATATGCCATGCTTTAGCCACGCCGGGGTGCATCAGCGAATGGCTGAGTTGGGCGAACCCCTCCGCGAAGAAGGGATCCGTTTTGCGGATTACCTCCCGGAAGAAACCACGCTCGTCAGCATGTGTAACCAAATCTTTTATTACCACGCCTTCAATATCAGGCATCTAGATCTCCTTAAGTATGAGTGGCAAATCGCGGGACAAATTGCCGTTGGAAAGTACGCGTCGTGCCCCTGCTGCTTTCGCCTTCTGACGTCCCTCGCTGTCCACGTGCGGGCCGAACGCTACGACGGGTATATTCCGGTCCACGGCAGCGCGGATCACGAGCTCCCAGTCACCCTGTGCACGTAGGTCCACTATTAGTATGCTTCCATCTGGTAAAGCTGTGCCCGGCTTCAAAGTTACCGGTTGAAAACCGGCCTTTCGCGCCATGCTTTGGAGTTCTACGCCAAACATAAGATCTGTGCAGAACAGCAGGGCGGCTCGAACCTGTTCATTAGTGCTTGTGCCCTCGTTTACGGAAGCGCCGTGTGCGCCCATGGTCTAATACTCCATATGACATGAAAATCCCACTGATATTACACGTGTAAAGGTATCAAAACGAAAGCAGCGCGTCAAGCGGCACCTGCGGCGAGTGCCTGGGTCTGAAACATGCTATATTATGAATGTTACCTCTTAGGCAGAACGAGAGCAGGAGAACAAGATAGCAGCATATGAAAAGCATTGACATCCTCGACGACCAGGAAACAAAACTAAGGGCAGCCGAGCGCGACGCCTTGCGCATCCTCACGTCGGCTATCTCGCCCCTCGAACCAGACGTCGCCGATCTTGAAGCGCTCAGGCAGGCTGAGGCCGACCTGGAAGAACTGTTCATGCTGGTGATAGTAGGCGAGTTCAACTCGGGGAAGTCAACTTTCATCAACGCGCTATTGGGGGCTGAGGTCTTGCCCGAGGGCGTGACACCCACGACCGCGACTATCAACCTCCTGCGCTACGGCGATACGGTGACCGAACACCAGTCGGCCGATTTCGTAACGGACCGCACATACCCTGCCGAATTCCTGCGCGAGATCAGCATCGTTGATACCCCCGGTACGAACGCTATCATCCGTAGACACGAGGAGCTAACCCGCACGTTCGTGCCCCGCTCGGACATGGTGCTATTTATTACGTCCGCCGACAGGCCCTTCACCGAGTCCGAGCGTGCATTCATGGAAACGATTAAGGACTGGGGCAAGAAGATCGTGCTTATCCTCAACAAGATCGACTTGCTGGCGAGCGAGGAAGATTTGCAACGTGTAATGCACTTCATCGCTGAAAACAGCGTCGTCCTGCTGGGGCAGAAGCCGGAGATATTTCCGGTGTCGGCTCGCCTCGCCAAGCGTGCGCGCGCCACCGACACCTTCGCCGAGCGCGATGCCTTACTCAAGGCAAGCAGGATGGACGTTTTGGAAAAATACATCTTCTCGACGCTCGATGAAGCAGGGCGCATTCGCCTCAAGCTATCAACACCGCTAGGCGTAGCGAACCGCGTGCTGGAGCGCTACCAGACGATCGCCCATGATCGCCTCGACGTGCTCGCCGAAGACTTCAAGACCGTACAGAATATCGAAGACCAGTTGCGCATTTACAGCGACGACATGAAGCGCGAGTTCGAGGGTCGATTGGCTAACATCGAGAATATCGTGTACGAGTTGAAAGAGCGCGGCGACCTCTTCTTCAACGAAACGCTGCGCGTGGGCAGAATACGGGACCTTCTCAACTCGAAGAAGATCGAGTCGGAGTTCCAAAAACAGGTGGTGGCCGACACCGCTCAACGGGTGGACGACGCGACCAACGGCCTGATAGACTGGATGGTCGATCAGGATTTGCGCATGTGGCAAAACGTCACCGACTATGTGAACAAACGGCAAGCAGTCGGCGTGGGGTCGTCGCCGGGCTACAACGACAAACTGGTGGGCAACGTAGGTATGTCCGGCGTTGCGGGCTTTGCCTACAACCGAGACTCGCTGCTGAGATCCGTTGTCAAAGAGGCCCGCCACGTCGTCGAAACCTATGACCGCGACGAAGAAGCCACGATCATCGCACAGAATATGCGCAATGCAGTCGGCGTGATGCTCGGGGCGGGCGGGGTGGCGGCGCTCGGCGTGATTGTGGCGGCGACCGTCACCGTGGCGTTCCTGGACGTGACGGGCATCACGGCTGCAATTCTGGCGGGCGCGATTGGCCTGTTCGTTCTCCCCTTCCGCAAGCGCAAGGCCCAGGAGGACTTCAGGGCGCGTACTCAAGAATTGCGCGATAAACTCGGAAGCGCCATGACTGCGCAGTTCAACACCGAACTGACCCGGTCCGTTGACCGCATTCACCAGGCCATTGCCCCCTATACACGTTTCGTACGCCTGGAGCAGGAGCGCGTGTCGAAAGCAGACGCGCAAATGACCGAGGTGGACGGCAAACTGAGTGCGCTGCGCCAGCAGATCGAGTTAATCGGGCGCTAAAGCATCGAACACAGGAGCATACAGTACATGGCGGGCAAACAACCGTACAATGTGACGATTCGTAAGGCCGGTGCAGACGACGCAGACCTGCTGATCCGGCTGATTCTTGGGCTGGCGGAATTTGAGAAACTGCCACCGCCTGACGAGGCCGCGCAAAAAAGGCTGGTTGCCGATGCCTTCGGTGAGCATCCCCGCTTCGAGGTCTTCCTGGCCGAGGCCAGCGGCAGTGTAGCCGGCTACGCTTTCATCTTCGAGACCTACTCGACCTTCCTGGCCCTGCCCACTATCTACCTGGAAGACTTATTCGTTTTGCCCGAATATCGAAGCCAACGTATCGGCTATGCATTGATGCTTCACCTTGCCGGTGAAGCCGTCAAACGAGGCTGCGGGCGTATGGAATGGACGGTACTTGACTGGAACGGGCACGCCATCGACTTCTACAAACGCTTAGGCGCCCAACACCTTGAGGAATGGTATCACTACCGCCTCGACCGTGCAGCCCTCGAACGACTTGCCGGGGCCAGCAATGGATCTTAGATCTTAGATCTTAGGTCGTAAGTCGTGCCTCGTCCCATAATGTGCCCGAATGGACTATATGAAATCTGTCCTGTATTGGCATCGTTACGTCATTAATATAGTGTGACGCCTTTCGATGCATGGTGCATTACATATGACTTAAGCTTACGAGCGACGACCCGCTGTAAGGAGACGCGGCACCTCCGCCGGGTCGGTAGTAGGCGACTCGCACACATAGTTGCGGCACACGTAGGCCGTCGCTTGATCGCGCACCATGGGGCGATCCTCCAGCAGGGGTATCTCGGCCACAGGTGCCAGGTCGCCGGGGGCATGGCCGGCCACTACCTTATTCGGAGCATAGGGTTGCCAGACTGCTCGTTCCATGGCCTTCATGCCTGCACTATCCAACTCCCCGACCAGCGCCACTTCGGCGGGTCCGCTCAGGTAAAAATCGACGGCCGAGAGCAGTCGCCCAAAGGCTGTTGGCGCGCTGCCTAGAGCCGGCAGGAAGGGCTGGAAAACCTTCAGAGCATAGTGCTCATACTCCGAGTGCGCAGTAAGCAGGTAGAGGCGCAAGAGGGCTTCTGCGGCCTCTGAGTTGGCCGAAGGTGTCGCGTTGTCGTAGAAGTCTTTGGGCCGTGTCACGAGCGCTTCATGGTAGTCAGCCGTCGAGAAGAAGCCGCCCGCCTTGTCGTCCCAGAAATGGGCGATTAACGTGTCCACCATCTTGCGCGCAATAGTCAGCCAGGCCGGGTCAAAGGTCGTCTCGTAAAGCGAGATCAGGGAATTGGCGTACGCTGCGTAGTCCTCCGCGAAAGCGTCAATATGCGCCCTGCCGTCTTTGTAAGTCCTGTACCACCGATCTTCACCTTCTGTGGAAGAGTAATACATGCTGGTTGTCACCAGGCGCGCGTTCGCCAGGGCGATCTCCAGGTAGCGTTTGCTATCAAGGATGGCGGCGGCCTCGGCAAAGGCTCGCATCATCAAGCCGTTCCAGCCCATTACGACCTTGTCGTCGGTGCCGGGGTGGACTCGTTTCGCTCGTGCGGTGTAAAGCTTCGCCTTACCCTCCTTCATGACTCGCTCAACTAGCTTGATGTCGAGACCGTGGTCGGCTGCGAAGGAGGCTGGGTCACGTTCCAGATGCAGAATGTTGCTGCCCTCGAAGTTGCCGCCCGGCGTCACATCGTATAGTTGGTTGAACAGGTCGCCGTCATCTTCGCCGAGGACGTCTTTCACCTCGTCGGGCGACCAGATATAGAACTTGCCTTCCACGCCCTCGCTGTCGGCATCCTGGGCCGAGTAGAACCCGCCTTCCGGCGAGGTCATGTCACGGACGACGTATTCGAGTGTTTCCTCTGCAACGCGTTTGTAGAGCGGGTTGCCGGTCGCCTGGTAGCCCGCCAAATAAAGGCGGGCAAGCAACGCATTGTCATACAGCATCTTTTCGAAGTGAGGCACAAGCCACACGTCGTCCACAGAATAACGGTGGAAGCCACCGCCAACCTGGTCATATATACCGCCGAAAGCCATCCTTTGAAGGGTCAGTTCGGCCAGTTCAAGTAAGACAGAGTCGCCGGTGCGGAGCCACTGCCTTAGCATGAACTCGATATTCATGGGTTGTGGGAACTTGGGTGCGCCAACGGTCCCGCCACTGACGCGGTCCATGTCACGCAGGAGGGTGCGAGCGGCCTCGTCAAGGATACCTGTCGTTGGCGTTCCTTCGGGCGGTGGCAGTTCCTTGCGGCTGGAGAGGAACTCTCGAAGCTCTGTCGCGCCCCTGCGCACGTCCTCGCGTTTCTCCTTATAAGCACGTGCTACAGAATGCAGAACGCTAGGAAAACTGGGCATGCCGCGGCCCTCGTTCGGTGGGAAGTACGTGCCACCGAAGAACGGCTCGCCGTCCGGCGTAAGGAACATCGTCATGGGCCAACCACCGTGCCCGGTCATTGCCTGCACCGCATCCATGTAAACAGCGTCAAGATCGGGGCGTTCTTCGCGGTCCACCTTTATGCTGACGAAGTTTTCGTTCATCAGCGCCGCGATCTGCGGGTTCTCGAACGACTCATGGGCCATAACATGGCACCAATGACACGACGAGTAGCCGATGCTGAGCAGTATCGGTTTGTCCTCCCGTCGGGCGCGTTCGAGGGCTTCTGTGCCCCACGGGTACCAGTCCACGGGGTTGTCCTTATGCTGTAACAAGTACGGGCTGGTCTCTCCAGCAAGCCGGTTGGCCATGTGTTCTTCTCCCGGTCGGAACGCGGCCGTCGCGCTCAAATAATCGCCGCTCTCACGCAGAATGTATCAATACCGTCATCAGCGCCGCCACGCCGAAGCCTAAGATTAGTATACCGGAGATACGGTTTACCCACCAAAGGCCCTTGTAGGTGAAGCGCGAGCGAAGCAGGCTGACGCCACCGCTCAAGAGCAACCACCAGAGCGCCGATCCAACGAATACACCTAGCACGAGCAGCGTTGCATTTGCATAGTCACCACTGCCCGTGGCGAGGCCCAACCCGGCGAACACTATCGCGAAGGACAGGATCGTAGTGGGATTCGTGAGGGTCAGGCCGAGGGTGGAGGCGTATGCGCCCAGCAAGTTCCTGTCGCGCTTACCTTCGCTGGCCGCCGGCATCGCGGGTTCGCTGAGGAACGTGCGCACGCCCAGGTAGAGCAGGAATAGACCACCTATCAGACGCAACCAGAGACCCTGGTCTACAAGGAAGGTCGAAATGAATGTCAGCCCGAGGCCGGCTACCAGTCCATAGGTAGCGTCGGCGGTGGCCGCGCCCAGGCCCGACACCAAGCCGTAAGCGCGTCCCTCGGCCAGCGTGCGCCGTATGCAAAGCACGCCAATCGGCCCCACAGGAGCCGCTATCGAAAAGCCAACGAGCAACCCCTTCACTAGAAATGACAAGTCCATCACGAAAATCCTTTCAATGCAACTCATATAGCGAGTCACGCCGCATATCTCGACTATCTCTATCGGTACAAACAACAAGAATCGAAAAACCCGCCTGACCTCTGGGGCCAGACGGGCTAGTTTTGACGCATTTTGCGAGCACAGCTAACCACACCACCTGGCCGGGTCGGGCGATTGGCTTTGCTGGTTCCCTATGCAATTGCTTTTTGTGTTGTACTTATTCATGGTCGATACTCGTGTGATTTGTATCTTACCGTAGGACAATGCCTCTGTCAATCGGTCGAAAGTCGCACTTAACGTACGTAACAACTCTGTGTTTACGGGGCAACACTAATTGTCGTGACCCATATCGGGGTCGGAGGGCAATTGTAAAGTGGCTTCCGATGCCGCCACGGGTGCGGAGGTCTCTCCGGTGGCGCCCGAAGTACTCTGAGCGTCGCTAGTGGGGTCTGAGGTCGCCACGCGGGCCCAATCTCCTGGATCAGCGTCGGGCATATCCATGTTGGACGGCATAGGGGAGGTGACAGTGGGCGAAGTTGCGGGCACGTCGGTGGCGACAGCGGTTGCCGGAGTGTCCAACGGCCTTGGCCCGCCCGTGGCCTGCGCTTCAAGTCCGGGTACCGAGGCCCGGTTTATGACGACGGCGTCGGGGCCGATGCTCACTATGTCGTCCAGGCGCAATTGCACGGCGGCGTTCGAGCCTTTGGGCGTGAGCCTGCCTTCCATTTCCAGCCCCACGATGCTGCCTGTACTTTCGTCGAAGTAGATATCCTCGATCTTGCCCTTCCTGTCGCCCGCCTCGCTGAACACCTGCTTGCCCACCAGGCCATCGCGGTCATCCATTATCTCTTTCACTGCGGGGAAGTGGTCGACGCGCACTACCGCCTTGCTGTCGGTGATCACTATGGCGTCCTTGCCAAAGCTAACCACATTCTCCATCGCAACGGCGGTTGCAGCTGAAAATAGACCGCCCGTTTCCACTATGAATGCCACGATACGCGCGTGGTCTTTGCTGATGACTATGTCCTTAATCGAGCCGATCTTTTGGCCATCCAGGCGGCTCAAAAC
>DATINP010000234.1:0-5063 GCA_035474135.1 Chloroflexia bacterium
TGGACAGCAGGCCACATACAAGCTGTTCGGCCTCAGTTACGTCCAGTTTGCCACCGGGCGCGGCCTCAAGCGCCGAAGCCAGAGCCAAGCGCACACGCTCCAATTGTGCTGTAGAGAATAGGCCCACCCCCGGCACGTAGTGTGTGCCTTCGCCCGTCAGGCTGCCTGCCGCGTCGAGTAGCTCGGTGCGGGTGTAGGCTTGCAGGCTGGCGGCCACCTCCTGTTCGGGGACAAAGCCCTTGTCGAGGGCCTCGGCACGGAGCGGCTCAAATCGCTCTTGCGCGGCCTCTTTACGCTCGGCGCGGCTGCCGTACTCGCGGTCGAGCAAGGCCAGCAGGTCGGTAGCCACTACCTTATTCTTGTAAGGCACGATTGGGAAGGGCAAGCCCGCGAAGATGCTCACGGCATCATGCGGCACGGCCAGGATCATGCGGGCGTGGCCTGCTTGCGCGGCCAATGCCCTCAGCTTGGTGACCTTGCGCTCGCGGTAGCTGGGCGACCAGAAGCCCGCGATCTCCATGAAGATGTGGGTGTCGCCCCTCTTGAAGCCAAAGTCTGGGATCAGCACCACGCCCGGCGCAAGCACGGGTGCAGGCTCGCGTTGCAGCGACCACCCGTGCGTGTAACCGCCCTTTTCGAGCGACCTGTACTCTTTGTAGAGGCGCGCCTCCACCAGGCTATCAAACGTTGGTTCGTGCACTTCGGAGTCGTCGGGCGCGTCCACAGCCGACCCCACCGAATAAGCCGCCGCCGTTTCCGCCACTCTTCCCTCACTTAAGGGCGAGATGTACTCCAACCTTTCCAGCATCTCAGGCGTAATATGGAAGCGGTATGGGCGGTCGTACAGGATCAGGTGCGCGGTGGCGGTCACCTGCGCGGGTTCCACGTCGTGCATTAGCAGGAGCGAGCGCAGCAGGTCGAGCGTCACGTCGGCTAGCCTGCGCCCATACTTGTCTGCCGTGCCGAACGCCTGCTCCGGGCCATACAGCGTCAGCGTGAAGCCCTCGTCCTGTCCCGACCCTTGGCCAATAGCCTCGACATCCACCAGCACACCGCTGCGCTTTGCGATGAAGTAGAGGCGTTTCAGGGCCGCACCTGGCAATCGTCGAGCCGCGATCTCCACCCGTACCGAATGGGCGAGCAGAGTCTTGACCGCGCCTCTGTTGTACTGCTGCAACAGCTCCTGCGGGGTGGGACGTTCGCCTGTACGTTCGAGCGTGGCAACGCTGTCCGAGTCGAGAGTTGCCAGCCGGTCTACGAGATCAGCATCAGGCGGCAAGCCCCACTGCGCCGCCAGCCCGGCAAGTAAGCCGTCCCGCTCATCTGCGGCTGCGAAGCCACCATGTAGCATATTGGCCGCGTCCCATACGGCGAAACGCACATCGGACGGACCGGAGATGCCTTGCGCCGATAGAGAGGTCACCTGTTCAGGCGGAAGCACGCTCGCGAAAGAAGGCTGTATGAACGAATAGCCGGTGAGCAAACAGGCCTCTATACAGCGCCCCAGGCGATAGTCGCCCATGATCGCTTCCAGCAGGCGTGTATCCCACTCACTGCGCGGTTGGCCGACAAACCCTTCAAACAGTTCGATCGCCTGCCCCAACTGCCTCATCGCGGCGCGGCCATGCAATAGCTTGGGCACCACGGCCTGCTCGCCATCGGCATCGCGCGTGCTTCGCTTCTTCAGGTTGGACAGTGAAAACAGCATCGGATCAGGGCGACTTCCGGCGCTGTGCAATGCCTTCTTCTGTGGTCTCTTCGGTGACCACTTCGTATAACACAGTTTCTGTCTGCTTGGGGCGGAGGATGCGGCCCAGGCGCTGGATGAACTCACGCTTGGTGGCGCTGCCACTCAGGATGATGGCGACGTTCGCATCGGGAATATCAACGCCTTCGTTCAGAACGCGGCCCGTCGCCAGCTTGCTGAACCTGCCCGACCTGAAGCCGTCGAGGATAGCTTTGCGCTCGAGGGCGGGTGTCTTGTGCGTCACGGCAGGCACGCAAAAGCGCGTAGACACGGTATCCACAAGCGCGTTATATTCCGAGAAGACCAGCACGCGGTCATCCTTGTGCCGGGCTAATAATGCCTCCACCACTTCCAATTTGCCCTCGGCGCTCAGCGCGATGCGGCGGGCGGCCTGGTGTCCCAGCAGGGCTTCACGCGCCGCAGGGTCGCTGCCACTGCGCAGGATCAGGTTGCGCTCGTAGTCCTTGCCCGACCTCATGCTGATGTGGCGCGACCGCAGAAACGACCTGTAGGCGCGGTCTGCCTGCTCGTAGCGTGTGCGCTCATCGTCGCTCAGCGTCACCTTTATGCGCTCGGTGCGGTAGTTGGCGATGTGGTGCGAAGCACGCAGGTGAGACGGCAGGCGCTCGTACACGGGCGGACCCACCAGGCGGTCGAGGTCGGTGTGGCGTTGGTCGCTGCGCTCGGGTGTGGCGCTAAGGCCCAGGCGGGCAGTGGCTATCGCGCCCTCGGCGATGGTGCGGTAGGTGTCGGCAGGCAGGTGATGCACCTCGTCGAACACGAGCAGACCGAAGCCCTGAAGCGCGCTTGTGTGGATCGCCGCCGAGTCGTAGGTAACTACCGTCACTGGGCGCAGTTCGCGGTCGCCGCCGCCCCACACGCCCACCTCGTCCTCGTTGAGGTTCGTATTCGCCAGAATAGACACCCGCCACTGAGCCAGCAGATCGAGGGTGGGTACGCACACCAACGTGGTTGTGTTGAGCACACACATCGCAAGCAGCGCCACGAGAGTCTTGCCCGCGCCCGTCGGCAGAACGACCACGCCTCGGTGGTTGGCAGTCTCCCAGGCCTCAATAGCCTCCTGCTGGTATGTTCGTGCCTCCAGTTTCACTTCGACAGCGTGGGGCAGAGGCGGGCGCAGGTCGAACGCGGCTTTGACTGAGTAACGTGTGTCCAGCAAGGCACGCAGAGCAGGGTAATCCCCCGGCAGCACCCGCAGGCATCGCCGCCGAGCATCTACCACTGTGCGCCCCTTCCAGCCCAACGCACGCAATTGGGTGAGCAAAACATCGGAAGTCACACCTTCAGGCGGAAAGATCAGCAGGTCGCTAGCGGCCAGAGAAAGGGTTATTGCGGGTTTGGTGTTGGGTGCGGGCATTACAGTAAATGGATGGCGTGCGCTACCTCGTCGCGGAAGATGTCGAATGCGCCAGGCTCGCTCACGTTCGGCAGGGACAGGTGGAAGTAGTCGAATCCGAGGTCGGCGAGATAGGCTGCGTGGTCAATCACGCACCGTGTTGATAGCTTGCCGTTGGCGTCGCGCAGGGCTGCAGGATCGCCAATAACGGTCTTCGCAATCCGCTCGTATGGGCGACCTTCGGCTTCGCAGTAACTCTTCAGCACAGACAGTTTGCGAAGCAGAGCCTCGTCGCCCAGCGAGGCGAAGAAGTTGCAGGCATCGCCGTATTTCGCCACGAGGCGCAACGTCTTTTGCTCGCCCGACCCGCCCACGAGCACCGGCGGGTGCGGCTTACTGACCGCCTGTGGCGAATTGAGGGTCTCGGCCAGTTGATAATACTCTCCCCTGAACGAGGTCACGTCGTCATGCCACATCAGGTACGCTATTTGCAGGGTTTCTTCAAGGCGCTCGAAGCGCTCTTTTAGGTACGGGAAAGGCACTCCCAGGCCGAGATGCTCGCGTTCGTACCACCCCGCACCCAGTCCGAGCCAAGCCCGCCCACCCGACAGCACATCCAGCGTGGTAACGGTCTTAATCAGCACGCCGGGGTGGCGATACGTTACCCCCGTGACCATCACGCCCAACCCGATACGCGAGGTTTGCCCGGCCACGAACGCCAGCGCAGTGTAGGCCTCAAGCATGGGGTCTTCTATAGCCCCCAGCTTGGGGGACTGGAAGAAGTGGTCCATCATCCACAGACTATCAAAGCCTGCTTCCTCGGCGCGCCTGCCTATCGCTCCCAACACAGGGCCAAGGCTAGCGGGCGCACCCGGCCACGCGAAATCTATGAGTTGGAGGCCGAGTTTCACTCCCTACTCGCCGGACTCTCTACAGCGGCAGCGCGCGTGGCCTTGATCTGCACACGCTTTAGCCGGTGCTCCAATTCAACCCGTTCCACCGTATTTGAGGCGCGGGTCTGCGCCATCAGCGTGTATTCAATAGCCGCAACGTAGTCCCTGGCGCGGTGCTCGTAGTGCTTGGCAAGCTCCAGGTAAGGGAACATCAGGTGAGTGCCTTCCTGTGCCAACTGTGCCCAAATAACGACGGCTTCCTCTCGCTGTTGCAAATGCTTATAAAGGTAGCTAAGACGGCGCAGCGTGGCCGCGCGCAGAGTATCAGAGGGGCGCAACGCCAGTCCGTGCTCGTAAGCATGCAGGCTTTCGGTGAACTTGCCGAGGTCCTCGTACATCTTGCCCAATCCGAACCACTCGGCGGCCTGCAAATCCACCTCTTCGGGCTGATCGAGGATGCGCGACACGTGGGCGGTCAGCGCCACCAGCGTCAGCAGGTCATGCTCATTGTGCTCGAACACGGGCAAAACATGGCCCGCGTGACCCGCCCGCAAATACTGGAAGTAGAGCGACGGGATACGCCAGCCCGGCACGTCAAACCCACGATGCACTCCCAGTATATGTAGCTCCAGCGTCTCCAGCGAGCAGGACTCCAGGCGGTCGCGCCACAACCTGCGCGAGGGGTGCAGCATATCGAGGTGGGGCGGGTCGCGCAAAACACAGCGCAGGCGGCTGGTGATGTAGCGCGTTTCGAGCAAAGGCCAATCGAAGGATTTGCCGTTGAAGGTGACCACGGCTTCGAACTCGGCGAACAGGTCGTTGAGGGCGCGCAGAAAAGAGCGCTCTGCCGACACATCCCCCAGGAAATACTGGCGCACTACAAGCTCATCGCCTCTTTCAGAGAAAAAGGCCACTCCCACCATGAACACATAAGTGCCGGTGCCGCCCGATAGCCCCGTGGTTTCGGTATCAAGGAATAGCATCTTGCCCACAGGGATGTTCTGCAATCGGGACACCCGACCTGCCTCGCACAATACGGTGGGGTGTGTCTGGAGCAGAGCGCCGA
>DATINP010000235.1:0-19252 GCA_035474135.1 Chloroflexia bacterium
CGTAGATCATAGATCTTAGATCGTAAGTCGGGACGACCGACGACGCATGACGTATCACGCATGACTTATGATCTAAGATCTATGATCTACGACTCTCCTCTCACCGGTAGTTCGTGAATTGCAGCTCGACGGGCAGATCGCCTTCTTTGCCGCGCAGGTGCTGAATTACGCGCTGTAGTTCGTCCTTCGACTTGGCGGTGACGCGCAGTGCGTCGCCCTGTATCTGGGACTGCACCTTCGGGAAGTTGGAGCGTATATCTTTGCTGATCGACTTGGCAATATCGTCGCTAAGACCTTTCTGCAACTCTATCACCTGCCGGTAGCGCGCGCCCGATGCAGGCTCTATCGCGCCGAACTTGAATATCTTCAACGACAGGTTGCGCTTGACCGCCTTGCTTTGCAGGATGTCCTTGATCGCGCTCATGTGGAACTCGCTGTCGGTATTGATCGTGATCTTGTTTTCCTCAAGATCGATCTCAGTCTTGCTATCTTTCAGATCGTAGCGAGTACGTACTTCGCGCAAGGTCTGGTCCACCACATTGACCATTTCCTGCCTGTCAAACTCGCTCACTACGTCAAATGAAAATGTATCTGCCATATCTCTCCTCTTTGGGAGGACGACTGACGACTGACGACCGACGACGTGGCAAAGTCCTATGTCGTCGGTCGTCAGTCGTCGGTCGTCCTCCTAGGGTACCACCTGCTCGTTGCCGTTTTTGTCCCACTTCTTTTTTACGACCAGGTTGGCGGCTGTGCCCATGAAGCCCCGATCGACGCCGTTCACGGTAACGCGTACCGAATCCGCCCGGCCCACCCACAGCAATACGTTGTTATTGGCGGTCCACTGGCGCGTCGTGCCTATCGCCATGCTGCCTTTGAACTGCTCGACGCCGTCCAGCGTCACGCTCATCCATGATTCGTTGCCAATTATATCCACCTTCAGGGTGACTTTATTGCCGGCGGGTATGGCGACGGTGGCCGTCCCTGTGAGCGCGCCACCTGCCACTGTCGTGCCCGTTACCGTTTGCTGGGCACCCAGCACAGCCGTGGAAGGCACCAGCACCGTGGGAGTATTGAAACTGCCTGAGTTGGGTCCGCCTGCCACCGCGGTCAACGTACCTATTGCCAATGGCGTGATGGTGGGTGGGCGTATCGCTATTACCGGTGTGGGAGGGGGCTGGCTCTGCGGGCCGGCATACGCGCTGTAAATGAAGTAAAACACGATCAGCATGGGGATAGCCAGCAGCGAGAGGGCGATATACTGGCTGCCATAGCGCACGCGTGTATCGATGCGCTCTGAACTCAGGGGTTGTATGCTGATCTTTTCCTGGTCGGGCTTGGCGGCTCCTCTTGTAGGCGCTCCGCCTCGCGCTGTCTTGATGCGCTCCCGCGTAGGCTGGCGGGCGCCATCATACAGCTCCATAACCTCGTCAACATCAAGCTCCAGGTATGACGCGTAGTTGCGCACAAAACCGCGTGCATATACGGGTCCCGGCAGCGCCGCCATATTGTCGTCTTCGAGCGCGCTGAGATACTTCTGTCGGATCTTGGTTCCACGCTCGGCTTCGTCCAGCGAAATTCTTCTCGCCTCGCGCGCCGTTCGTAAAACCTCTCCAAGTGTTGCCAAACGTGAAATCTCCTGCTTCCTGAGCCAACCAATCTGTTGTGCACAGCCGAATGCTAAGCATCGCTATAACACCCTATTATACCTGACGTGCTTAGTCGGGGCAAAGTTACAGGAATCAGAAGTCGATTACAGATAATCCTTGAAGCGCTCCGTCAATTGGGGCGAGCGCAGCTTTCTGAGAGCTTGCGCCTCTATCTGGCGCACTCGCTCGCGGGTGAGGCCCATCTCTTGACCCACCTTCTCCAGCGGGTACTGGTGCCCATCGCCCAGGCCGAAGCGCATTTGCAGCACTATCTTCTCGCGGGGCGTCAGCATCTCTTCGAGCGTGGCCTGCAGGTCGTCCTTGAGCAACTGCAAACTGGCCTCTTCTTCGGGCGTGGACGACTCGGTGTCGCGGATAAAGTCGCTCAACTGGTTATCCTCAGCGTCTTCGCCCAGAGGTGCGTCCAGCGACATCGGAGTTTCGGCGGCACGCAATATCTCGCGTATACGGTCGCCCGTCATGCCCAATGCCTCGCCGATTTCCTCGGGGCGGGCCTGCCTGCCCATCTTTTGCGAAATTTCCTGGCTCACATGAGTGATCTTGCCCATAGCCTCGCCTATGTGCGCGGGCAGGCGTATAGGCCGCGACTGCTCGGCGATCGCGCGCAAAATTGCTTGCCGTATCCACCAGGTCGCATAGGTCGAGAACTTGAACCCGCGCGATGGGTCGAACTTGTGTATGGAGCGCAGAAGCCCCATATTGCCTTCCTGTATTAGGTCGAGCAGTGTTAGACCGCGCCCCACGTACTTCTTGGCAATACTCACTACCAGGCGCAAATTGGCAAGCACGAAGGTCTGTGTGGCCTCCACATCGCCATCGGCGATCTTATGCGCAAGCTCCAACTCCTGGTCGGCCTTGAGCAGAGGCGCCTTGCTTATCTCGCGCAGGTAAAGGCGCACGGGGTCGGTTACGAAACCTGGGTCGGCCTGCGCAAGCCTGTCCAGATCGGTCACATCATCGTCATCATCTGTGCTGTCAGGGTCATCCCGGGTCAGCACAGGACGCTTTGCCTTGTTCGTTTCGTCGGCGGCACGCAGATTCAGGAGCTCATCTACCGGGTCGGGATTCTCGGCCGACTCTCGCTCCAGCCCCTTTATTTCCTGGTATAGGTGTTCGCCTTCGGGGCTATCCTGTTGTGCCTGCTCTGTGGCCGCAGGCTCTTCCTGAGGCACATAACTATATCTTTCTACCAAAGCGCGCTCCCCTTCAGTCATCGCTAGCAGGTTTGCAGACGTATTGTTGTTGTGCAGCGCTTCGCCCTCCCGGTCTGCTTTACCTGCGGTCATATTACTTTTTTGTCTCGCCATTACCGGCTCCTTTTAATTGAGACTCCTCTTTAGGAGCAATAATTATGCCTACGCCTGGTTCAGCCGTTATCTCGCCGTTTTGTACTACTGTTTGGCCCCGCAGCACTACTGTACGCACCGCGCCAATGACGTCCATCCCTGCGAACGGGGTCCAGCCGCATTTGCTTTGCATACCCTGCGTGGTGATAGTCCACCTGTGCGCGAGGTCTACTTCTATATACGTTTGCGGCTGTGGTTTTGTGCCAAGCTTGAAGATACGCGCGGGCGCATTGTACATCATTTCTACCAGTCGATCGAGGCTCAGCTTCCCATCATGCACCGCTGTCAGCATGAGAGGCAGGGATGTTTCGAGGCCGGGAACCCCGAAAGCGGGCGTATCGCCCTCCTTTTCCTCGATTGTATGGGGCGCGTGATCCGTGGCGATCATGTCGATCACGTCGAAGTTGGCCCACAGCGCGTCCCGGTCGCTAGCGCGTTTCAGGGGTGGGCGCATCACCCCGTAGCCTTGCAGACGGGGCAGATCGTCCTCGGTGAGGTATAGATGGTGGGGAGCTACCTCGCAAGTGACGGGTAAGCTGCGCTCTTTCGCGTCGCGTATCAGCTCGATCTCTACCTTTTCGCTGACGTGGCAGAAGTGTACACCTCTCCCCACCGAAGCGACCAACGCCAGCACCATTGCCACGGTACGATCTTCGGCATGCACACACAAAGGCTTGTCGTAGGGCCAGGCGCGCATGATCTCACGTATCGCTTCGAGCGTCTCCACTTTCAGGTCGCCTGTAGTATGGTCGAGATAGAGCTTCAGCCCGACCACATGGGGGGCTACTCTAGCATACGTTTCAGTATTGTCGGCAGATGCCCCGTAGTACAGACCCACGTCGCACACGATCCTGCCTCGCGCCGAGGCCTCTTTGCTCGCCAGCGCCTCGGGAGACACAACGGGCGCGCCCGGATTATTGGGCATGTCGAGCACTAGGGTTATGCCCCCGGCGAGGGCGGCCCGCGTACCTGTAAGGAAGTCCTCCTTGTGGGTGGCACCGGGGTCGCGCAGATGCACATGCGGGTCAATCAGCCCGGGAAGGCGCGTTAGTCTGTCACTGGAAGCCATGGTGCATTATACTATACGAGTGGCCAGTGACCAGTGACCAGTGACCAGTGACGGATGGTGATCTGTGACGACGCATGACGCATGGCCTGGTCGTCCTACTGGTCACTGGTCACTGGTCACTGGTCACCGGTCACTACCGAAGGAGGTTATTAGATGGCAAGTGGGCCGGAACGTTTGCAAGAGGCTTTGCGCGAGGCGGGGATCGATGCGCAGGTAGTGCGGCTGTCGGACAGCACGCGCACTGCGCCCGAGGCGGCGGCTGCTGTGGGGTGCGACGTGGGTGCAATCGCCAAATCGCTCCTATTCATGGCGGATGGCGAACCCCTCCTGGTTATTTGTGGCGGCGACCGCCGTGTCGACACCGCCAAGGTCGCCGCATTGGTAGGTGCGGGCACAGTGAAGATGTCGCCGGTGGACGACGTGCGGCGGCTTACAGGGTACGCGATTGGCGGAGTGCCCCCGTTGGGCCACACGACCCCTCTCAAAACGCTCATGGACAGCCGACTCTTGCGCTGGCCGTTGATTTATGCGGCAGCAGGAGCGCACGACGCCCTCTTTCCGATAGATCCCGTGCTGCTATCCGAAAAAAGTGGAGCAATGCTTGCGGAAGTGACGAGTGAGTGAGGAGTAACGTGCGCCGGTGCATTACATATCACGTCTGACCTTTGATATATGACTCACGAACGATTGCTCCTTCGCATATATCACGAGCTATCTTCGCATTACGGCCCGCAGAACTGGTGGCCAACGCGTACCGGGGGTGTGTGGGAGATACTACTCGGCGCTATCCTAACACAGCACACGTCCTGGACCAATGTCGCGCAGGCGTTTGACAGGATTGTAGCGGCATGGGGCGAGGATGGCCTCCTGCGGCCTGAAGTCATACTGTCTACGCCTCTTGACGCCATAACAGACGCCATTCGACCCGCAGGCTTTCATACGACCAAGCCCCAGCGGTTGGTTACCCTTGCCCGCTTCGTAATGGAGCATGGCGGACCTGGAGCGCTTGTCGCGTCAGGCGAGCCTACAAGCGAGCTACGCCGCGATTTACTCGCTCTGAATGGCATAGGGCCGGAAACAGCCGACGCAATCCTCCTGTACGCTC
Source organism: Chloroflexia bacterium (assembly GCA_035474135.1). Classification (GTDB taxonomy): domain Bacteria; phylum Chloroflexota; class Chloroflexia; order QHBQ01; family JADMIH01; genus JADMIH01. The sequence goes on from DATINP010000235.1 coordinate 5,191, forward strand.
TCAAGCGTCCAGTGTTCATAGCTGACGCCTATGCCGTACGCATGGTTTCTCGCTGGGGCCTCGCCCCACCCACGGCGAGCTATAGCGCCGTGCAAGCCCTGTTCATGGACAATCTGCCTCACGATCCCTCTCTGTTTAACGAATACCACGCCCTCATCGTATCCCACGCGAAAGCGATTTGCAGGTCAAAGCCTATGTGCGAAGTCTGTCCTCTCAATCAGACACTGTTCCTTGGAGCAGGAACGCCCAGGGCGTGGATCTGCCCCAGGATGTATACTGATCACAAAGAGAGGATATAACGATGAAATCAAGAGGTGTTTCGCTCGCGGTCGGCGTGGTGATATTATTGGCGGGTTTGGTGTTCTTTCTACAGGGGATCGGCGTCTTGCCAGGCAGCTATATGACAGGGCAGCCATTCTGGGCATGGGCGGGCCTGGTACTCTTGATTGTGGGCGGTATAGTGGCTCTCGTGGGCTGGAGATCAGGGCAGGGCCACGTTTCTTGACACTTAATGGCGCGTATGGTAATATAATCGGGCCAGCGTGCGCGGGTAATTCCGGGGCGCAGGCAAAGTAACCGGGAGGCGTGGTGTAGCGGCCTAACATGCGGCCCTGTCAAGGCCGAGATCGCGGGTTCGAATCCCGTCGCTTCCGCCGGAAAGCTCTACCTTTATGGTAGGGCTTTTTCATTGGTTGCACAAGGCACACGTGCACGAAAACCGGCCTTTTGGCCCGCTTGGTACGCACCGGCGCGGACGAACCGGTAGCAGCTCGACACGACCTTAAGATGGGCAGGAGCACCCGGGAAAGTCGCTCCTGCCCTTCTGTTTAGATATCCAGCAGCTCGCCGTCTCCGGCACTTTCGGACGCGGCCTCCACTGTTGCCTCGTATAGTTCCTGGGGCAGACCGGCACGCATCGCTTCCAGGTTGTCGTACACGTTCAGCTGGGATTCGCTGGTCGGATCTTCCTCTTCGTCATCGCCTTCGTAGTCCTCGTTGGGACCAACCCTCGAGTACACAACGAAACGGCCTTTCGGCGTCTTGTAAACATCGTAGCTTTCGGAGCGAGGGTCCTCCGGATCCCTCGTGTGCCACGAGATGATCGCTTTGCCCATAAATCGTTTCTCGACGCTCGACTCGCGTATAAACTTCTTGTGGACGCGGTATACTCTACCCACGTCGACACTAATTTCCTCGAACCGTTGCTCTTGCATTTCTTCGTCCTCCACATATCGGCGTAGCGCCTGGGCGATAGCAGATGAAAGGTTGCCACCGGCCATTTGCTGCGCTTTGTCGAACACCGGTACATCGGTCTCCGAGACGTAAATTGTCTTGTTCGGCATCGCTAGTTCTCCAGTCTGGATTGCACCCTTCGAAGGCATTCTCATTATAACATACGTATACGTATATTGCAATACACTGCGCCCAATTGCTTCGCCCGTGACACATGTTTTGGCAGCTTCTAAGCCACTCGTCTCCGGTAGCTAAAGCAGAGCTTCTAACCAACCCGACATTGCTTTGGCAGCTACCAGGCTAGGACGACTTTTGCTAGTGCTCCTGATGTAATGGCAGCATGATAAAGCCTCATAATTTGGGGTTGCTGGGCAGCAAATAGCGGGCTTAGTCAAGTCGCGACGCGCTGTCGAGGTGGGTTACGTGACCTCCCTGGGCCATCTTACACCTCATAGCAGTTAAATCTCAAGCTTAGTGGACCAGCTCGGTGCCGCCCCGAACTTACTTGTAATGCTTAATTCGAGCGGGGCTGCGGCGCAGGGCGACAGACGGCTCTAACCCCGGTGTCAAACATCCCTTTCTAGGAGCGCTGATGAGTAGGTACACAGCATATGCAGCTAGGCACAAGGAGCAGTATCGAAAGCCGTATCAGAATAAATGTCTCACTATTCACAAATTGTGAGATTTTCTCTTATGGATCTGCCGAACAGCCTCTTGCGAAACGCCATACCGCTTCGCTAACCGTCGCAGGCTCTCACCGCTCGTGTGGCGTTGAGCCACTTCTTCCCATTGCTCCCAGTCCTTCGGCCTATTTCGCGCAAGGGAAGCGGCGGCTCGGCGACGGGGCTGGTAGCTTTGCTACCAGCCCCACATGCAGGAATAGATTCGCCGAGCTAGCCGGCCTTTCTAATCAGGCAATCAAGCGCGCCATCCCCGTTGGCGAACTGCCAGGCCGACCAGGGCGCATAGCAGGCCGGCCAGCCCAGCTAGCGCAGCCAGCGTGGTGCTGTCCGCAGGCGCGCCAGTGTTCGGCATACCGACCGCCGCCTCGGGGCCCAGCGCCAGCCAGCCTTCGTCCGCGCCGTCGAAGGAGTGGGAGAACGTCGTCCCGCTGACCGTGCCCGGCGTGGGATTTTCGGTGACCTTCGGCGGGTTGTCCGCGCTGGTGTCATAGACATCGGTCCCGGCCGCGACGCGCGGGTCGGTTATGCTCCACTGCACATCCTTGTCGAAGCTCTCGATCTGCTGCCCGGTAGCCATGTCGGTGACCCGGAAGGCAAAGACAGCCAGAATCGGGCGACTTCGGTCGTCGCTCTCCAGCAGCGGGGTGAAGAAATTCGGGTCACCGGTCAGCAACTCGAACTTGACGGCCTTGCTGATGAAATCGGCAGGCAACACCACCTGCTGAGTGCCGGCGGTCAGCGTGGCGGCCTGGCCGGGGGTGAATAGCACGCTCGCGCTGACCTGGGGGAAGCCGAACTGCGTGAAATCGTCAGCGCCGGCGGGTTGGGCCGCCGCTTCATGAAATCCGATGAGGGCGAGCAGCGCGAATACCGCTACAGGCAGTACACGCACGCGCAGTAAATGAATCAGTTTCATGGGTATTACTCCTTTATGCTTAGTGAGTGGATCCATACATCGCAATCTCTCAGGACTGTTGGCCCCTCGGTTTGTACGCCGCCTTAATGTCAGTGCGCACGCGGCGCGCATCCTACGTCGCCGGATTGGCCAGCTTATGCCACAAAATGTGTGAGTGCGTTGTGGCATAGTGCTGCAAACATGCTAACGCTGCCAATCTTCGAAAAGTAGCGGGTGGAATGAGCAATAATCTGGCCGTTTTCCGCCGGACCAAATCGCTGCCGGGGAGATCGCGCCACCGCCCTCTGAGCGAGGGGCTTGGTTTTTACTGCCCATTAGGGTTGGTGCGCGTAGACGGTACAGGAGTAGGGCATGTTGGTTGCGCGAAAACGAGCTGCACACCAGGATCGATATTTCCGTGTACCAGGCAGGAGAAGTCTGTGAATTGGCTGCCGATGTCCTTCTGCACTCCTACCACTCCATGTCCCCCGTGATGGTCTATGTAGCCATAGATTATGTCGAAGCGCTTGGTTGGTGAGTTCTCGTAAAGGCGTAACTCGAAGTCGAGCGCCCCGCCGCTTGTCGGATCCCTCATCCGCCACTCAATGTTAAAGATCCGATTGGGTGCTGTGCCGGTGACAGAGGTGAAGACGCCCTTGCTGGGATCGGGCAAAGAATAGTGGAACGGCATCAACTCCCAAACAGGCAAGATCGCATAACTGAAGTGGTTGCTGGGGAGACAGCTTGGTTGATAGAAATTGTCGTTGCTGTCAAAGCCCAGGATACCGTTTGAGCCGACTATAGCCGTGGTGAAAGTGCGATCGTACAGCGTGAATGGAAAGGGGAGATCAATGGTCTCGCTGCAATTCATCCTGCAATCGATTGGAGTGCGCACCTTCCCGGGCACGATAGTTGCCCCAGTGGTGCGGGTTACGATATAGTCGGAGCCTATCGAGCATTGGGCAGGTGCTTGAGAGGCAAGTGTGTTGCTCTGCGCTGCGCTCACAGTACCGGTGGCTTGCGAGGCCACCGCTGCCCCGTTATCTCCCGACGTCAAAAACAAAAGCAGGCCGCCTCCTATCAAGATCGCGAAAACAAAAGCGCGCCGTGTAAATGTAGGATGGTAGTCCTTAGATTTGTTTTGTATAGATAGCATCTCGTTCCCTCCAAGTTCGTTTTGGTAGTTGGTCGACATGAGTACTCACTACCGATAACGCAATAGGCGTTCGGAAAGTAGCGGGTTCGCTGAATCAGTTTTTCCATAGGTCCTGGCATCAATATTGCATGCGGTAGTACGTCCTCCCGGCCGGGTTTTGATGATTTGGCATCTTACCCGGTACTTTTCGCGTACCACGAACGTTAGCGATTATGAGGACGGGCGCCAGGTTTGAATGCACCGGTAGTTATCTAAGTGTCGCGCCCATAATCTGCACTCATAATCAGTTCGATTTCAGGCGGAGGCGCTATTGCAATCTGAGCTGTGGCTGGTGAGTGATGACCCTGACCGACCGGGCATGAGCGACGAAGCTCTGGTGATGGGGCTAAGGCGCGGCGATGCGCCGGCGTCGCAATACGTGGTGCGCCTCTACGCGCCTGCCCTATATCGCTTCGTCTATTACCAGCTACAAGATCCTCTGCTCGCTGAAGATATTGTGGCCGAAGTGATGGTACGCATGATCGAGAATATTGACCGCTTTGTGGTGTGTCAGGCTCCTTTTCGAGCGTGGCTCTTTCGTATCGCCCGCAACTTGATCTCTGACCAGTACCGGGTGCACAAGCGCTGCCCGCAAGTGTCACTCGAACAGTGGCTCGATGCGGAGCCTGAGAGAGAGCCTGGCGAGTGCGATTTTCGGCTTAATTCTGTCCTCGACCGGGACCAGTTGCAGTCCGGCCTGCTTACACTCACACGTGAGCAGCGCGAAGTGATCTTGCTGCATGTGATAGAGGACTGGGAACTGCCCGAGGTGGCTCGACTACTTGGCCGCAGCCTGGCGTCCGTCAAGGGTCTTTATTACAGGGGTATCGAGTCGTTGCGCTGTGCTCTGGTCAGCCAGAAACAGCGGTAAGTGTGGATATTGGAGTAATAAGCAAATGTCGAGTGCTGATCGCCAAGCTCAAGATGATTTTATAGCTGCCTCCCAGCAGGTGATCGCTGGTAGTAGCGTGGAGTCTGTGCTCGCCCAACAGCAGGAACGCCAGGATGAGCTTGCAGAGATGATTTGCGTGGTGGAGGCCCTCAAAGAGATGCCTTCGCCTCGCCTTGCGCCTGAAGCGCTGGCCCGCATAGAAAAACGCACCCAACTGGCTGCCCAGAGCAGGCTTCCGGGCTCTGCTCACGCTGCTCGATCCCGACGCCTGACACTCTTGCGACCTGGGTCTGATACAGGCAGTGGTGGCACGAATGAAGGCCACGCCACCCTAACGCCGATATATCTCAAAACGATATTCAGGACGAAGGCTATGGCGGTAGTCGCAGTGGCCGCGTTGATGGTCTTTGCGATTGCGACGCTTACCATGGGTGGGCTTGCTTTCCAGCACGGGACGCCCGGCGGAGCGCAGCAATTAGAAAGCTATAGTGGGATTATAACGAAGATAGACGCGGGGAAATGGCTGCTGGATGACGACACGGAAATGGTGATCGACAATCTGACCGAGATCCACGGCCAGCCGGAGGTAGGGGCAAAGATGACCTGCATTGCCGAGCCATTAGAGGGGAATGAGCGCTACAGGGCGCTGGAAGTGTGGATACTTTCTACCCCTAATGCGCCCACTGTATTCCCGCCCCAAAGCCATACGTCCTTCTGAAATGGGTGGGCGAGATCATACCTATAACGCGCTGGAACGTTCAGCCTAGTCGATTCCAATAAAGAAAGCTCTACCTTTTGATAGAGCTTTCTTTATTGGTCCCCTCAGTTATTATCCGCTTGATCCTCTTTGGACACTCACTCCGAATGATATAGAATGGGCGATGCTCCGTTATGCTTCGGGCGTGGAGAGTAGCTTCTGAATTTCGGCGAAGTGCTCGCGATGGTGAGTATGGAATGTGGTGAACGAGGTGGCGATTTGGTTGACGAGGTGCTTGTGCGCCTGGGTCTCTTCGGAGAGAGCAGCTGCCATCGCCACTGTCATGGCCTCGTTGCGCTTCATTTCTTCGATAAGTATGGGGATGGTGGGGTAGGCGCTGACGATGGCCTCGATGCGCTCACGACCGTTGGAGTGGAAAGGCTGCTCAATGTCGAAATCTTCGGTTATGGCGGCTATCCAGACCTGGTTATCGCGCTCGACCGCGATGAGGTGGGCCATGACTTCCTTTGCATTCCACGCGCCAGGTGCGGGCCTTCTCTCGGCGGCTTCCTCAGATACGCCTTCGAAAAGGGCGTCCATCTCTTTGTCGAGGGTTGTATAAACCTCGCGGGCGGTGTCGGCCATGGCTTTTATTGACGTAGGGATTACGGGGGCGGGCCTGCTGGAAAGTACCATATCTACGGTGTGCTTTTCGGAGCCCCTGTAGAACGTGACTGGAACGCGGTCGCCTGCCAGGTGCGGCTCAATCGCGGCGACGAATGCGGCGAAGTTGGGCACTTCGTGGCCGGCGAGGTTGGTTACGATGTCATCCTTCTGGAGACCCGCGGCCTCAGCGCCCATGCCTGGGAGCACTCCGCCTAAACGCAGTCCTTCGCTGACTGGGCTACCGGTTTGCTTTGCGAGTTCGGGGGTCATTTCCTCGGCACCATTGAGGCCGAACATCGGTCGCCTGAGGAGGCGCAGATCGTTGCCTGTCTCAAGGAGGGTTTGTAGGTTCTCCAGGGCGGTCTCCCAGAGCTTTCCGATGGTGCCGGCAGTCTCTGAGGCCAGGAGGCCGCTATGCACGACGGTGACTTCGGTGGAATTCCCTTCGGCATCTATCGAGACGTGTACCTCACTGATAGACTCGCCGGGGCCTTGCCAGGTAAAGGACAGGCTGTCATATCGTTCTATGTTGGTGAAGGTGCCGCTTGTGTAATAGCTGTTGTTCCACCAGAGATAGATGCGCCCACCTGTGCGAACGTCTACCTGGGCTGCATTACACAGCCAGTCGCGCAATGAGGCGGTGTTGGTGAAGGCGCGGAAGACCTCGGTTTGGGTGGACTCGATTCGTCGCGTCAATGTCAAAATCGGTTCTTGAGTAAGCACTTTGTGCCCTCCTATGGATTAGGCAGCCGGTAGGCTGCGGGCGATTAATGTGCAGCCATTACGCAATACGACATACACATCAGAGTTACCTGTTGCGTAAGTATTGAGCGGGTTCTATTCTTTAAGACAGCACCGGAGGCGGGATGGTTCAGTCAAACTAGTGGAATTCGTAGCGAATAGTTGCCCAGCCTTTGCACGGCCCGGGCGCACAGTTCAAATGCCAACCTTGCGCTTCGGCGCCGCAGTGTTGGCCCGTGTCCTTCCCGCCCCTGCCACAAATTCCACGGGCGCTTTCGTATCGAGAACGCCGTGCAACCATCTCACCTTAGCGACTGGCGGTTACGATTGGAGAAACGGAACTATTGGTGCTCATAGACGTAGAAAATGTAGTCTTGAGACTTTGTCTCGACGCCCAGGTCGTTTAGTAGTCTGAGAATTTGTGCACGATGATCCGTGCCGTGATTAGCTACATGGAGAAGCACTTGCCACATGATGAGGTTTGCGTCTTCTTCTGGTTCTCGTATTGGTTTATCGAATAGCATATCGTCCTGCAACTGTGCTAGATAAGTACGCATACTTTGCTCAATGCTGTCCCAGCGTGCGCGAATGCTTTCCCTGTCGTCAACGCCGGCGGGAGGTAACGGCTCTTCGGATTCGACACCTCGTAATTCGTCGAACCATGCTTCATCCACATTCATGAGATGGACGATTTGGTCTCTAACAGACCCATGTGAGTAGCTCACCTGTTGCGTGAACTGCTCATTAGATAACTGAGTGACGTAAAGATCCCATATCTTGCGGTTTTCACTGAAGTGATAATCGTAGAATTGGCGAAAGGCATTTGCATTCATGTTGTAACTTACTCCTTTTTGCCGGCTGTAACAATCGCCGGTAGCCAAGTATAGAGTATGGCGTCGGTTATGCGCACGCAGGCACGACGTGCAGCCGTTCGCGGAGACTTTCTCGCCCCGGTCACCGTAACTGCGGGTGAACGGGGCCCGTGTGCAAAGGCTGCGGTTATAAGCTATTCTAATCGGTTATGCCCGGACGATTTTGGACAACCAGCATTGTAGCTAGCATTGTAGCAACGCTTTTCTCTTCCTCACCCTTGCCGTTTTGTAAGGCTACAACATCGCCGCTACACACCACGATTGTCCTTCCGGCTCGCACGACCTGTCCCCGCGCAATGAACGTATTCCCTATTGCCGGGGCAAGCAAGTTCGTCTTAAACTCGATGGAAAGTACGCCTGCACCCTCCGGCATAACACTCAAAGCAGCGTAACCGCACGCACTGTCTAAGATGGTGGTGACTACTCCAGCGTGCAGAAAGCCATGCTGCTGAGTAAGCTCCTCCCGAAACGGCAGGGTTATCTCAACCTGCCCTTGCTCCACGCTTGCCAGGGTCGCACCCAGCAGCCCCATTATCTTCTGCTTCTCGAAGCTGGCACGTACGCGTGTCGCAACGTTCTCGTCTTGTGTCATCTTTCCCCCCGACTTTGCGGACTGGCCTCAGGATTCGTCGCAGCAATACCGAAGGTTGGCCCAGCGACTCATGCTAAGCCACATCCATAAACTCGACTGCCGCTTCAGTATCGAGAAAACCGTCGAGTCGCTCCACCTCGGCCTCTATCGCACTGCGAACCTTCTTGCCAGGCGTGGCAAACATCATTACTTTCACGAGAGTTTGATCCTTCCGCGTTTCGTACTCCCACACTCCCTCAATACGACCATCCACGAGCACCACTGCGCTAACCCATGCCGCAGGGCGAAATACCTTGCCTTTGTACTCCTTGGCCAGGGTTGGTTCAAGATTACGGCTTTGTGTCAGCACATACACGTCAAACATAGGCACCAGTCGCACACTTTGCTCCGCTTTCCCTTTTCCCATCTTCTCCATCGATCCAAGCGTCGACCTAAGCGCTGTTGCCTTCCACCCTTCCACGTCCACCGTCTCCACTTCGTCCCCCAGCGACTCGAGCATTTTCTTCCCGAAGGTCGACCCCCCGCCGTCCCACCAGAAGCTGAAGTCACGGGGCGTGGCTGGGCCGTAAACTCGGAGGTAACGCCGTGTAATCTCCTGCTGCGCCTCCTTCGGCTCCCACTCTTTCCACTCTTTAAGCCACTTGCGGGGATTAACAAAGGTCTTGGTACGGCCCTCGCCCGGCCCGAAGCAAAGCTCACCCCTGAACATGGATGGCTTCCAGAGCGTTCCCCAACTTGACCCAAGCAGCGCCCTGCTCACCTCAGGCGTCTTCATGCGCTCTGCCACACCGTTCGCCAGTGCTTCTCGTGTCATCGGCTGCTTGCCAAGCACTACAGGCACTGCCAGCAAGAACTCGTCGTACTGGGCCTCGGTAAACCCGAGTTGAAGGAAGTCGTGGAGCCTGTGTCGACCACCATTCGCGCCTCGCGCAGCCACCACCATGGGCAAATCCTCGGCGGCAAACACATGAATAGTACCGCGCATTGCCCATGTCTTGACGAGAGTGCGATCCTGCCATAGCGCCCTTTGCACATCTGCGCGCTTCAGCCCATCCACTCGTGCCCCGATCGACAACTCTGCAGCCGACATTACCTGGGCCTGCACCCCAAGCACTCGCCCAACTGCTTGTACGAAATCTTGCCGCGCCAACCTCGGCACCAAACATTGTTGCTCTAACCTCCACGCGCGCACTTGCTCCCATGTCAATGAAATCATCAGTTACAATCGATCCTTTCGCAGCCATACGCTCTCCGCCATCCGGGTCCCGCCTCTCGTCGCACTACCGAAGGGTAGGCCCGCGAGAAATAGTCTATCATAACTAACGCGATCGCGGGGCTGGGAATCATCTCTCCATTGCCTACCTCACTGATCGCTCGAAGCATCGTATCGTGCGGCGCATCGAACTCCGCCGCTTCCGTATAGAAAACGTCCACCCTGTCATGCAGAGTGGACGTTACTTTCTGAGTTATCAAAGCCTCAATGCTACGCACCGCGCTCAACGTCAGCCCGCGAGAACTGCGCAAGCCCCAACGCGAACAGTACCAGTGCCACCGCGAGCATACCGAAGAACGGGCCTGCCTGCCACCCGCCCAGCATCGGCGTGCCGTACACATGGAACATCGACAGCGACCGCACCCATTCCGGTAAGCCGAGCGCGGCCCCCAGCAGATCGATCACATAAGACGCCATGATAAAGACTGACACTATGCTCAGAATGACACCGAGGCGCAGGCGCTCCGATAAGACATACACCAACCCTATTACGATCAGTTCCATTGGCAGGATACCAAGCGCCGCTGCCGTTAGCTTGCCCGTGTCCACGCTAATGGCCGCAAATTGCGCGCCAACCCAGACGCTCACCCAGATCAGCACCGGCATGGCGATTGCGGCTACCAGCACCGCTCCCAGCCGTTCCAGCAGGACACGTGAGCGCGGCTCGGGCGTGCCCAGCACCAACTCCATACGCCCGCTATCAAGGTCGGAAGGCCAGGATAATGCCACTGTCATAATGAACAGGATGCTGATCACCGGCACGAACTGGAATACAAGCGTCGAGAGCATGCCGGCGTCCGTGCCTGTTGCCAGCCCGCTGTATATCTGCCCCACCACTGACGTGGCCGCGTCTTTCAACAGGTCTTTGATAGGCGCTGCCAGAGCAGGTATGGCCGTCGTCATGAACAGGGTGAAGATGGCTACTCCCACCAGCCACCACATAACCGTTGTCGACTGGGCACGTAGCGCTTGCAGGCCAATACTGCGCCCGAACACACTGCGCCGCGCCTTTGCCAATGCCCGTGAGTTCCTCTCCTCCATAGTCATGGCCGGTTGCCGCTCGCCGGTAGTTGGGCGTCCGCTCCACGCTACCCCGCCGATCTCCCGCTTCGCAAACAGATAGACACTTGCGCCTGCCAGCACTATTACCAGGACTATAAGGATCGCGTAGCCCCAGGGGTTGCCGGCGAAATCGCTCTGCGCGATCAAGGGCTTGTTCCAGTTGTAATAGTAAAATGGCGATAGATACCTCAAGAAGTCGGTGACGGGGTTGACGATGCTCCTGCCCATAGCATCAAGCATGAGCGTAAGCACCATCAGCGCGCCTGCTATACCCGCCGCCGCACCCTGGCTGGACACGAACTGTGATATGAACAGCGCCAGCACCGCGAATACGCCCGCCAACAAGCTGACGTTCAGGCCCATGAAAACCGCACCCCACCAGTCAACAGCGACCCCGCCGCTGACCTCGCCAAGCACCGTAACCAGTGCCATCAGCACCCCCGCGATCACTAGCGCAATCCCCAGAGCCGCCAACTTTTGCAGAACCACGCTCGTGCGCGATTGCGGCGTAGACAACAGCACGTCCATAGACCCCTTGTCTTCCTCGCCGCGCAGCATACGCGCACCCACCAGCACCGTCCAGATGCAAAGCGCAGCCGGCACCGTCAGGTCAAGCACCTTCCATGTGGTGTAGCCCGTCGCCGTGGTCAGCGCTATGGGCTGACCGAAAAAGGCAAATTGCTGGGCCAATTGTGCGACGCCCTCCTGGGCCATGCCGGTGGTAAGCTGCGTACTATAAGTGACCAGGGTCACCATTATCATGAACCCCAGCCCTAGCCCCCAGGCAAGCGTGGGCCAGCGGTAGTCACGAAGTGTTTTAATCCAAATAGCGCGAAACATCTCTTTTCTCTCCTAGGTTACAGGGCATGCGGGGATGCCCTGCACCCTCTAGTGTGCCAACGCGACTTGCTCTGTGGGTCGTGGCGCCGCGTCCGGTTCGTAGAAGTGCAGGAAAATCTCTTCCAGGCTTGGCTCGCGGGTGATTATATTGGTCGCCCCGTGCTGAGCCGCAAGCTGGATTACATGAGCCAGGTCTTTGTGTACAGTCAAGTGCAATTGTTCGGGTGTCGCTCCCTGCTGCACGCTGAGTACGCCCGGCACCTGCGCAAACCAGTCGACCGAGGCAGGACCTGCGAATGCTATCTCAAGTTGGCGCTGCTGCAACTCTTTGAGTGCGGTTACGCGGTCTACACGCACCAGTCGCCCGTCACGAATAATGCCCACTCTGTCGCACGTGTGCTCGACTTCGGGCAGGATGTGCGACGATAGGAACACGGTCTGCCCGTTGGCGCCTGTCTCGTTTACGATCTTATAGAACTCCTGCTGGTTCAGCGGATCGAGGCCGCCCGTCGGCTCGTCCAGAATAAGCAGGGGAGGTTTGTGCATAAACGCCTGTATCACGCCCACTTTCTGCTTGTTCCCACGCGAATAGGCGCGGAACTTCTTGCTCAGGTCCAACCCAAGGCGATCCACCAATTGCTTGGTATAAGCCTGGTCAATAGTGCCGCGCAGGTTGCCCAAATATTGAAGTATCTGCGCGCCCGTAAGTGCGGGATCAAATGCGAACTCGCCCGGTAAGTAACCGACCAATCTTTTCACCTCAGTGGACTGCGCCCAACAGTCGAAGCCGCCTATGGTGGCTTTACCGCTCGCGGGGTGCAGTAACCCCATCAGCGTACGCATGGTGGTAGTCTTGCCGGCGCCGTTTGGCCCCAGGAAGCCGAATACCTCGCCCTCGGCAATCTCGAACGAAACGTCCTCAATGCCTCGGCTCGAACCATATGTCTTGGTCAGTTTGTCTACAACGATCATCGGTTTCATTCCTCTGTGTCCTCCATATTCTGGTCAATTGCCAGATCCAATACCACTTGTTCCATGTATTTGTTGAACGCCTGGCTCACAACTGTCCACTCCTCTTTCGTGGACGAGGGTGTTTCCAGTGTGCGTTTCACCGTTTCCGAAATTACATTTACTGCTTGCTCATCGCTAAGTTTGACTTCGTCGGGCAACCATGCATCGGCGATCAGCATGCCTATAGAGAGTACGCTCAGCAGGTATAATTGCTCGCGCATTTCCATATCGGCGCGCACCAACCCCGCCTTTCGCGCCAGGTCGAGCAGGGCCGTATAGCCCGCCAATCTGCGCTCGTAGGCGCCGGTATGCTCCTGCTTTCGCCCCCATTTACCCAACATGTCTGCGTCGCGCAGGAGAACCGCTTTCATCAGGGGATATTGGGCTGTCGCAAGCAGGCTGTGCTTCATCGAGCCGTGTATGGTTGCGCCGTCGGGGTCGCCCGTGATCCGCTGTTGGATATCCTCGGTAATCACGCGCGTTTCCCGATCCATAAGCGCCTGAAATAGCTCGTCTCGTGTCTTCCAGTGCAGGTAGATGGTGCCCTTGGCTACGCCTGCCTTGCGCGCAATATCATCCACTGTGGTCTTGTTATATCCCCAGCGCTGTATTAACTCGGCAGCCGCATCGAGTATAACGTCCTCTCTCACCTCCTGTTTGGCGCGTCTCTTGCCCGAAACGCCCCTGGGCTTGCTCGCAATTACATCTGTCAAGGTCCCCACCTCCCTTCTCACTTGTTGTTCTATATCTGCAAAACGAACTAAATGACTAAATAACCATATTTGGTCATATTATATCACCGACAATGCCAAAATGCAATAGGTATGACGATCTACGCACAAATCGTGTAGTATATCAGCGATGACTCAACCCCTCCATGTTCTGTTTGATGCGCGTATGCTGCATTACCGGCAGGCAGGCATAGGCCAGTATGCAGGTAGTTTGCTACAGGCTATGGCGCAATGCTCGGCTCTTGGCCCCGACGATAGGGTCGATATGCTACAGATGGCCGCCCACACCCGTCCAATAGTAGACGACCCGCGCTTCCACCGGGTGCCTTCGCGGGTTCCGCCCCACAACCGCTTCGAGCAGGCCGCCCTCGCCGTCGAGCTAATGCGCCTGCGTCCGCGCCCACAGCTTATGCACTGTCCTGATTTCGTGCCGCCTCGGCTGCGCACCTTCCCCGCCGTGGTGAATATTCAGGACCTGGCCTTTCTCAAGTTCCCTGAACTTACTCTCCTCACCGATGAGAGCAAGCGCTATTATGGCCAGGTGCAGTGGGCCGCCCGCAACGCCGACGCCCTGATCGCGCTCTCCGAGTCGGCTCGCGACGATATAGTGGAATTGCTGAGGGTGAGGAGAGGCAAGATAGCAGTCATACCGGCGGCCGCGAGCGCGCGCTTCCACCTC
>DATINP010000236.1:0-38773 GCA_035474135.1 Chloroflexia bacterium
CCAGTGGCCCCGCAACCTCATCGCATTCATCCAGAAGCTACCCACTCCAGGGTGCTACGATTGGAGAGACGTTGCAGCAACGATACAGGCTCCAACGCTGGTGATACATGGCTCGGAAGACCTTATACCGGCAGAGTCCTCGGCAGAATGGGCGGGCTTAATACCTCACGCCGAGCTGGAAATTATCGATGATTGCGGCCACTATCCCCACCTCGAAGCTCCCGACACCTTCTTCCCTTTGCTCGACTCCTTTCTTGGTCAAGGATGAATGAGTATGGGCCACGCGGCGCAGGTACCTCCAGATGGGATACAATCTACGGCTCGTCCACTCCTAGCCCCTTGCGGATAATGCGACTTTCGAGCGGAGTGGAGAGGACCAGGGAAGTTATGCAGGTGCCGTGGGAGGCCACGCGATCTATCAGGCTTTCGAGGGCCGAGACCGAGTAGGTGGAGGCTTTCATGATATAGTCATCGGTACCTGTGACCCTGTAGCATTCCAGCACCTCGGGGATGGTGCGAACAATGGTCTGGCCCGTAGTCTGGCAGTCCTCGCCGGCCTGGAGGCGAATGTAAGCCAGAATGGGGAAGCCCACCTTCTCCAGGTTGACTTCGGCCCGGTAACCCGTGATAATGCCCTCTTCTTCCATGCGGCGCACGCGCTCGGCCACAGCCGGAGGCGACATGCCTATCCGCCTCCCAAGCTCGCTATAGGGTATGCGAGCGTCCTCTTGCAGGGCCTCCAGGATCTGCCAGCTTATATCATCAAGACAGCTTTCGATCTGTATGCTCATTTGAATATATACCTTTCACTCGTAAGCTCGGCTTATCAGCTACCTTGCCTTATGCATTCAATTTTGCGCTTGTGCCTTGTATTATATATCTAGAGGCTGTACGTTACAAGGCCCGGTTTGATGAATGAGAAGGGGGTAAACAGAATGGTAGCGATAATATTTCTCAGTCTACTGGTTATACTGTCTGTGAGCGCGCTAAAATGGGGTGCCGACAGCAGAGAAGGTCTAAATGGGACACGTCGCCAAGGATGGTTCGGACAAGCGACTCGCTAAACTACGGATATTTTGGCACCGGGGCGAGGTACACCCTCGCCCCTCTGGCGTTAATAACGGACGGGAAAACTCTAATGACTAGCAATCTTGCCACCGACAGGCACGTGGGCACCGCCACTAAAGAACGGGCAACGCGGGACGTGCGCACCGAAAACACAACGGCGAAGCCGAACAACACCGTGAGCGTGGTGCTTGCGCTATTGGCCGTGTATATAATCTGGGGGTCCACCTATTTCGCGATAAGGATTACGCTTGAAAGCTTCCCACCTTTCCTGATGGCGGGGATACGGTTCCTGTTGGCGGGCGGCATCCTGTTCACTTATCTGAAGGTAAGAGGAGCGCCCATGCCAAACCTCAAGCAGTGGGGTGCATCAACTCTGGTTGGGTGCTTGCTACTGCTGGGCGGTAATGGGCTGGTGACGTTCGCCGAGCAGTGGGTCGCGTCGGGGCTGGCTGCGCTGGCCGTCGCCACGATGCCCCTGTTCGCCGCACTCTTTGCAGGCCTTTGGGGGCGCTGGCCCCGCAAGATGGAATGGGCGGGGCTTGCGCTGGGGTTCGTGGGCGTGATCTTGTTGAACCTTGAGGGCGATATGCGCGCCAATCCCCTTGGGGCATTCGCGCTGCTGGTGGCGGCCGCTAGCTGGGCGCTGGGGTCGGTATGGAGTCACTACTTGCCTTTGCCCGGTGGTATGATGGCAAGCGCCACCGAGATGCTCGGCGGCGGCGCGGCTCTGCTCGTAGTGGGGCTCCTTAGCGGCGAGCACATGACTGTCTTCCCGGAGACGGGGCCGACGCTGGCCTTTTTCTACCTGGTGATTTTTGGCTCCATAGTGGCCTTCAGTGCATACAGCTACCTGCTGCAAAAGGTTCGCCCAACCCTATCTACAAGTTATGCTTATGTCAACCCGGCAGTAGCGGTAGCCCTGGGTGTATGGCTGGGAGGCGAACTGGTGACCTGGGTGGGATTGGTCGCCATGCCGGTGATCCTGGTGGGCGTAGGGATCGTGGTGCTCGGCGCGAGCCGGGAGGGGCGGGCGAGTCGTAGATCTTAGGTCTTAGATCTTAGAGCGTAAGTCATGCGCGCTAACACGCACGACTCACGCTCTAGGCTTCCCTATGGCATAATTGGGGCATGAAACCTGGCACTCTGGGGTTGGTGGGCTGTGGTCTGGCGGCGGGGTTGCAGCTTTTGTTCTTCCTGCCTGTGGTGGGCGAAGGGCGAACACTCGATGTCGCGCTGTGGGCGGGTGGGCCGCCCTTGTTCAGGGTGGACGGCCTGTCGCTGACATTTGGCGTAGCGTGGATGGTCGCGCTGGCTTTTGCGGCAGGCACTATTCAATCGAAGGACAGGCGGTGGGCCTGGATCGGTCTCGTCCCTGCCGGATTGCTCGTGTCGGCTTATGCCCGTGAGCCGGTTTTGTTTTACGCGGGCTGGGAGATGGCAGGCCTGGGAGTGTGGCTGTCTGTGTCTCGTCCAAAACCGGCAAAGTTGGCCGCGATGATACATGGGCCGGGATTGGCCTTGCTCGCGGCCATAGCGGTGGGGGGTGCGGGGGCATTCGCGCCGCCCGAGGGCGGAGCCATACAGGAGTGGGCGCCGGTGGCGGTCGTACTGCTTGCGGTGGCGGCTGTGGGGCGTATGCTTACCCCCGCCCTGTACGAGCGTCTCACTTCAGATGCATCTGAGAGTAGGAGTCTCCTGTTGCCGGTGCTTGCGTCCACAGGACCATTCTTCCTCGCGAAAGCGCTGGTGGCTGCACGGTGGGACGCGTGGGGAGTGTGGGCACTCACGCTGATAGGGACAACGCTCCTGCTGGGGGTAGCGATCGCTACCTTGAGAGGCGTACCACTGTTGCTGCCCTTAGGTATGGGTGCCATAGCGATTATCGGCTTAGGATTGGCGTCTGCTTCACCACTGGCTGCCCTGGGCGCGATCTGGCTGGTGGGACTGGGCGCCTTTGTGCCATTGGTACTAGCGCTTGATAGCAACTCCCGATATTTGCCGTGGACGAGGGCCGCAGCGGTAGCAGTCAGCCTACCGGGAGTGTGGTTGGTCGTGCAGGGTGCACTGGAAACACATTACACCGTAACGGCTATTGTTATTCTCCCAGCGCTCATATTGGCGTATGACATGGCGAACAGGCCTCGCGGCGATACCCCCACCCACAAGGCAATGCTGTTCGCGGCGCTATTGGTCATGGTTGCGCTTGCCGCTTACCCGCAGGTGGCTGTTGAGTGGTTTGCGCGCCCCGCAGTGGGTGCAATGGCCGGTGGAGTGGGAGCAACCGGCAACCTCGGGAGCCGGTGGGGGCTGGGGCTGGTGTCTATCAGGCCCGACGAGAGCCTTTCTGCTGCCTTGCCCGCCACAGGCATAGCGGTGGCAGCATTTCTGGCGTGGGTGGCGCTCTACTGGCTCCGTGGTCTACTGATCGCAATCACAAATCGCTCGGACAAGCACATACCGCCGGAGGCGCAATGACGCCGGAGCTTGCGCAGTTTTCGGACTGGGTGCTTGCGCTGCTGCCTCGCCTGTTCATCTATCCGGGCGGGCTATGGCTGTTGGCTGGTGTACTATTGGTCAGACTGGCAGGGGGCGGGGCAACCGCAATCAGACCGGGGGTGTGGCTTGATGATCTGCTGAGAACCGACTTGCCGTCGCTCGCGCTCGCCTGGGTGGTGGTTGCATTGCTGCCTCTGCCGGAAGCAAGCATCTTGCCTTCGCCTGTAGACATATGGGTGTTGGCAGCGTTGCTTGCGTTGTCGCTCCTGCTGGATGTAGGGTTACGAAATCCGCAGGGGTTGGTTATCAAGCAAACAGGAGTGGCGATCACGCTGGCGGTGCTGGCTCCATTGGCCGCCGGCGATTTACCGATTACTGCCCCCAATGACTATCTGAACCACGCGCCCTTAGCTTTCGGTCTGACGATGGCGGCGGTCGTGCTGGGTGTGGTCGTGATACTGTGGCTCGGCTGTAGGGGCCTCGCGGGGCAGGTGCGCTGCCTGGCGTGGTTGGGACTCGCGCTCGCGCCCATTTATGGGGATATGTGGACTATTTCGACGGTGTGGATATTTGGGGCGGCTGTCATTGTCGCGCTGGGAGCGCGAGGCTTCGAGCGGATTGCGGGCACACCAGATGACCTGCGGGGGTGGACGCGGGTTATTCTGTGGCTTCCGGCGTGCCTGGCGTTAGGGGCACTTTTGCTGGCTGCGCTGTGAAGGCGTTCGTCTGAGACGCGTACCGGGTCGTGATGGAGTGAATATAGTCGCGGTAAGTGGCGGCCAGGGCAGCCGATTCTATGATCAACGCGTTCTCGGCGTTCTGCTGGGCATGGCGCGAGAAGTTGTAAGAGCCTGTAAGCACCGAGTTGTCCAGCACCATCACCTTATTGTGCATGTAGTCGTGCTTGCTGGACGGCGTGTACGGTGTGCTGTTTTTGCCGACCAGGTTTCCGTACTTGACGATCTTAGCGAAAGCACCGATCTTCCAGTTGTTGGCCGGCACTAGCTGCCACTGGTACGTCACACCTTCCATTTGAGTGTAATCGTAGATGCCCTCAATAGGCACTCCGCGCTCCATGGCGTTCAACAGGGCATTGATTATACGTGTAGAGGTTATGACTACGGCAGCGATGGTGATGCGTTCTTTGGCGCGAGTGATAGCGTTCGCGATGCTCTCGTCTATCCAGTCGCCTTCGCCCGGCGAGAAATTCACCAGCACATAGGCGGGTTTGCCATCATACATAAGCGTGGCCTCGCCACTATCCATGTGGACGGGGGCGCTGATATTCGAGTCGACCCATAGCTCTTCAAAGTCCAGGGTATAGTAGCGGGCAAGCTCCTGCGACCGGAAGATGATAATGTTGTTTTCCTCGTTTTCCCAGCTATCATCGGTGAAGTTGGTTGAGCCTGTCCACACCTGGGCCTGAGGGGTAGCGCTGTCCAGGACGATGTATTTATGGTGCATGAGGGCACGATAGCCTTCGATTGCCTGTGAGGTAAAACCCAGGCCGCGCACGAACATGGGAGTTGTGAGGTCGCAGGGGTCCGAGTGTCCGGCGATGAGCGCCTGCTGGCTGCCCGCGTCATAGGCGATGCGCACCTTTACGCCAGCCCTGGCACGCTCCTGGAGGGCATCGACTACTATGCTGCGCTGTTCGGGGCAGAGGCTGAACGAATACATCGCCACCTCGATTGTCTCTTTGGCCTGCGAAACAAAAGCAGCGATCCGCTTTGCGACATCGTCGGCGGTCTGGCAACCAGCGCACAAGAAATATGTTTCGATAGTATCTGTGCTTGTATCAATACTGTTGTTCATATTTGTTCCTGGGGAGGAGAGAAGTAGGTCATGCGTACTGCGTCATACGTCATACGTCGTCACCTGATGGGTGGCGCATGACGTTTGATAGCTCATTTATCGCCGCCGGTTACGTCCGGAGGTGTGGGAGGACCAGGGTTATCCAGGGGAAGATTCTGCTTATCGACCAGGAAGAAGCGCAGCCCCATGAGCAAAGCCAGCGCGATGCAGAAGGCGAATAACAGAGTCACGTCCGACGAATCGAATGTAGAAAAGTCCATGAAAGAGTGATAAGCAATAAACAGGCCCATAGCGATCACACCGAGTGGCACATAGGGGCGCACAGGTGGGATGCTCGTATCTACGATGCGTCGTCGTGAGGCAGCGGCTGATCTCACGAGCAGCAGTGCGCCCCCGGCAGCTACGATCAGCCCGGTCAGAATAAGAAGTAGTTGGATGATATTCATAGGTGTTCTGATTCTAGCATAGGTCATGCGTCATACGTCATGCGTTCGTACCGCAATTGACGCAGTACGCATGACGTATGACGTACCGCATTCGCCTTACTTGCCCGTCTCGAGGTATTGCACTGCGCGGTCAAGCTGGGGGTCTTTGTCGTTCTGATAGTCCTGAACGGTGCGTACCACCTCGATATCAGGGGTAAGGCCGCGGTCCGGCTGGCTGCTTACGAGGGGCTGGGCCTCGACCGTAGCGGTGATTTCTGCTGGGGCAAGTGTAGCCAGGGGGGTGGGCGTGAAGGTCGGCTGGGGTACCGGCGTGTCGTCAGGGCCGGGCGTGGGAGTGCGCTTGGGGTTCACATCACGCTTGTTAGGGGTTAGCCAATGGGCAAAGGTGATGCGGGCTTCCGAGCCGTCGTCCCAGTCGTAGACGTGCTGTTCCGAGCCTTTGCCGAAACTTTGCTCGCCAATCAGTACTGCGCGCTTGTAGTCTTGCAGTGCGCCCGAGGTTAGCTCGGAGGCCGATGCGCTGCCGCCGTTGATGAGCACCACCAGTGGGATGTCTGTGAACTTGGGGCCGCTGGAGATCACCTTCTGGGGTTGGTCGTCTGAATGGTCAGCCTTGTGCTATTCATAGAAGCCGATCGTGTCATCGGGGAGGAAGCGACCAAGCATTTCAAGGGCTGCTGTCACGAGGCCACCCCCGTTGTTGCGCAGGTCGAGGATGATGCCCTTCGCGCCGTCGGTCTTGGCCTGGGCGAGGGCGGCATCCAATTGCTCAGTAGTCTTCTCGTTGAATACTGTCACCTGGAGCCAGGCGTAATCGCCCTGTTTCTTGTAGGTGACGGATGGCACATCGATCTGGGCGCGGGTCAGCTCTACCTCATACGGCTCGGCGTCGCCCAGGTGGAGGAGCCTGAGTCGCACCGTCGTGCCTGCTTTACCGCGCACAAGGCTGGCAACCTGGTCTGTGGTCATAGCTGTGACATCCCGACCGTCAACAGCAAGGATGGTGTCCTTGGGACGGATACCTGCGCGCTCAGCGGGGGTGTTGGGGATGGGGGCCACGACCGTGGGCAAGTTGTTGCGCTCTTCAATCCACATGCCTACGCCTTCAAAGTTACCCTCGAACGAGCTTTTGACCACCTGATTCTCATCGGGAGTGAGGAAGGTCGAGAAGTCGTCGCCGAGAGACGACACCATGCCTTTTGCCGCGCCGTAGATCATCTTCTGCTGGTCTACCGGGGTGTAATAGAACTCCGACCTGGCAGCCTGAAAGGTCTTCCAGAAAGAGTCAAACTGCTGGTTGATGTCGCCGGCATTGGCAGGTAGAGTAGGTTCCTGCGTATCCGACTGTCCGGTGCCGGGCTGTTGCGTGCTTCCTGGAGCGGAAGTGTTACCAAGCTTGGCCTGCCCGGTTGCGTAAGGCGTAACAAAGCCGGCGCCATAGGCCACAAAGGCGACCACCAGTATGAGCGCAACATATAATAAAGTCTTAGAGCCTGAGCCTTTTTCCATTATGAATTTCTCCTGAGGAACAAGTTATAGATCGTGAATCACAAGCCTTATTCGCTATGTGATCCGCCGTCGGGCGCCGGTCGTCAGACGTCCGATTTAAGATTTTCAATTTACGGTCTAAGACTCAAATTATAGCGAACAGTCAGGTAATGAGCAAACATTATGCCTCGGCGTCATCGAGAGAATGCAACTGCTCGTCCAGTTCGGACAATAGCGAGCGCATCGGCTCGTCCGAGATCGCGCCATCAAGATTGCGCTGACGCACCACGGCTTTCTCCAGTTGGAGGAGTTTACGCCGGAGAGAGCGGCTCTGCGATTGGGTTAGGTCTTCGTCGCGCAGACGAAGGTCGTGCAAGAGGTCGTCCAATTGGACGATGCGGTCGTTATATGGGTCCTTCAGTTTGGTGGCTGTTTCGGGCGAGAGGCCACCCGTCCTGCCCAGTCGGTCTATCTCCTGTACTGCGGCCAACGCCATGCTTTTGCGCGCCGCCAGCAACTCGTACTCTTCCTGCGCGCTCTTCTTGTTGATCAGGCCGAGTCTGCTCAGGAGTGGACTCATCGTCAAACCTTGTACCAGCAGGGAAAAGAGAATCACGCCGAAGGTCATGACCAACAGGAGGTCGCGATTAGGGAAGGACGCAGAGCCGGAAAGAGTGATAGGGATGCTGAGGGCCAACGCCAACGCGAGCGAGCCGCGCAAGCCGCCCCACACCAACACCGCGCGCCAACTATAGGGGATGGGGCGGTGGATGTAGCGCAGTATCGCGCTTGACAGGAGCACAACCACAATCCGCACAGCCAGGACGATTGCTATCGCAATGAGTGTGGGCACTATATACTGCCACAGTTGCCCTACGTTTAGCTCCAGCCCGATCAGCAGGAAGATGAGCGAGTTGGCGAGGAAGCCGAAGAATTCCCAAGTAGAGGAAACAGCTTCGCGGGTGGTGGGCGACATGCCGCTTCGCCCAAAGTTGCCCACGACGAGCGCAGCCACCACCACCGCAATGACACCCGAAACGCCGATCTGCTCGGCGAGCAAGTAGGTGCCGTAGGCCAGTATCAGGGTGGCGGTGGTTTCCACAAGGTAATCGTTCATGCGCGCGATGATCGCGGACACCAAATAGCCCACAGCCGCACCCAGTATGATAGCGCCCAACACTACTACAACGAACTGCACAACGGTAGCCATCGCGTCGGTCAGCGCGCCCGCAACCACTACCCCCAGCACGATGCGAAACAGCACTATGGAAGTGCCGTCATTGAACAGACTTTCGCCCTCGAGGATCACGGAGAGGCGACGGGGCGCGCCGATCTTGCGAAAGATAGCCAGCACAGATACGGGATCGGTGGCCGACATGATCGCCCCGAACAGGAAGGCGGTGTCCCAGCCCAACCCGGTCGCATAGTGGAGGCCCGCCGCCACACATGCCGCAGTGAGGATCACACCCGGAATGGCCAGGAGCGTAATAGGCCGCAGGTTATCGCGCACGTCGGCGAAGCGCAGATTATAGGACGACTCGAACAGGAGGGTGGGCAGGAATATAAAGAGGATCAGGTCGGGCGTGAGGCTAATGGAGAGGCCGATGTTGGCAAGGGCGATCAGGAGACCCGTGATGGTGAGGGCAATTGTGTAGGGGATACGTACGTACTTGGAGGCCACTGCCACTACCATTGTAGTGATCAGCAGGAACACGATAGTGAATACGCCTTCGGTTGCCAGGGTATGTTCCATAGTCAGTCGAGGTTCGCAATAGAAGTGTTGGCGATGCCGTGGCCTTTACAGTACAATTAGCATGAATGCACCCTGAATTATATCGCAGATCTTAGATCGTACGTCATGTGTCATACATCGTCGGTCGTCCGACTTACGATCTAAGATCTAAGATCTAAGATCTAAAACTCGCCCCATGGGAGAAACGAAGCACTATGCCCACACAGGAAGTGGAACTTACCTCATATTTGCAAACCCCGCGCGTGGTGAAATGCCCCACGCCACAGTGCCCCGGTTGGATAACCCTCGATAGTACACGCCATCAGACTGAGCCGTGTCGTTATTGTCGCATAGGGGTGGATACCTTGCGGTTCCTGCTCTCCCGAGTGGGAGCCGACAACAAAGCCCTGTCACCGCAGGTACATGACGAGTTCAACCGCTTGATGCTGACAATGGCGGGCGCGTGGGGTCAAAACGTATACCTTAAGCCATCGGATCAAACGCTGGTCGACCTCAAATCGGGGTCAAGGGGCGTGACAGTCGAGTACAACCCCCAGCTGGGCGACGCGGGCGAAGACGGCGCGGGACCGTTGGTGGGCACGATACTACACAAACTACTGCATTTCGAGGCCCACCTGGGGCAGAAGTTGCCTCAGCTATCCGTAAAATCAGGCTCAAAGGACAAAGAAGTACTGGCCCCAATGCTGTCCTACATCAGGACCGTCGCAGACCACGCATGGGTGGTGGCAAGGCTGAAACAGCTAAACCCCGGCTTGCAGGCCTCACAGAGCAGGTGGGGCCTGGACATCGCCCAGATGCTCACCGGTTCGGAGAGTATGTTCAACCGCTACTTATCAGAACGTAACTTAAACAAGCTTGTGGGCGTATTAAAAGTAGCAGAAGACGCAGATAGCTTTCGCTCGAGCGTCATGGATCGGCTGGCTACACTGACAGCGCAGATCCTCGCATCCGAAAAAGAAGAACAACGCAAAACCTACCTGGCAATACAGATCGCCAACGTGAGATTGCTTAACCAGGATGTCGCAGAACCGTACACGCACGCCCTGCAACAGCACGAAGTCGGTAATCTGCGCGAAGCCTTACCCCTGGCCGAGAAGCTATATACCGAGCTGGACACGTCGCCCATCGCAAACCCCCAACCCCTGCACACAAAGGCGGGCGACGGCGAACCGAGTGTCGTAATGGACTACGGGCAGTTCGTGAAGGCCCTCGAAGCCGGGCTGAAGGCCCTCGGCATGGCGAATTCGTTTGAGATAAAGGGCTAATAAAAAGGAATACATAAGCATGAAATGGTTATCGAAAGTATTCGACAACACAGATAAAGAGTTAGGCAGGCTGCGCAATATCGTCGCGCAGTCAAATGAGGAGGCCGAACACCTCCTCGAAACCCAGCGCGAGTACGCAGCCGAGATCCGCGACGAGGTCGTGGGTCTGCTCGACGACGATAAAGCCGACTGGCATAGCGCCTTGTCGGCTGAAATGAAGTCGGTGGCGACAAAGGCGCGAGAAATCGCGAAGAAGGTCGAGGCGTTGCGCGCGGTCATCATGAAGGGCGAGCAAACCAGCCGCGACCTATCTGTGCTGCTGGCCGACTCGAAGCAGTTGTCTGCTATGAGCGCCGAACGATTGCAGCGCCCCCCGGCGGATCGACATGACCTGGACGAAGAGATCGATAAACTGGTCGCAGAGCTTGGCGAGCAACTCAATGCCAAGATGGAAGAAAAGCCGGGGGTTCGCGAGGCGATCCTGCACGCAGTGCCCAAAGCTAATTTCTACCCGAAGAAGGCCGGCGCTGACGAGATGATCCGGCAGGTAGAAGCCGTCGCCGCCTTTCTGGGCCGCGAGGTTGCAGACTACTTCGAGCGCACCAACGAAACGATTGTGATTCTGCGCAGGGCCGTCGGCCTGATGACATTGGTCGAGATCATGCCCGATAGCCGCCAGCAGACAGCAGACCTACAAGCCGCCACGGGAGAGCTTGTGCGCGCTTTGCACGAGCACGACCTGATCAAGCACATTGAGAGGCAAGGCTTGCGTCTTCCCGCCGAGGTGAAAGCTGCCGCTGGACTTGGCAGTAACGAGCCTGTAGAGCAGGCAGCGCGAGGCAGGCGCGATCGCAATGGCGCGCAACTGGCCGATCCCAGCCGGAAGAATGCCCTGGCGGACGAGCTTTTCTGGGAAGAGCAGGCCACAGCCGAGTTAGTGGCCATCGGTGAAGCGGTGACGAACGGCCAATCGCCCGAAATCATCGCTCTGGCTGAGCGTTTTGCCAGCCGGGAAGAGCGGTTGCAAGCGCGCACCTCGGCCTTCAGAGCACGTATTCTGGAGGCACGCACTGCTTTCTGGGCCAATACCTGGGACAAGGTTATTGACGTGGTGGGCGCGGGCGCCGCCGAGCCTTTTAATGAGCGATTCGCCGACCTTGATGCAGAGCAGGACGCGCTTGTTGAAGCGGTCATGGCGCAGTACGAAGACAAAGTTGCCCCAGTAAAGGTCAAGCCCGACACAATGGGCGAGTTGATGCGGAAGCGCGATGCGCTCGAAACCGAGGCCTTCAACGAATTGATGAATAGCCTGCGTCTGGAAGACCGCGCCGCCTACGACCGGCTAAAGGCCATACTCGATGCGCATAAGAAAGAACAGCGTGCCGACGAGCAGCGCGTGCTGAACGAGTTGATCCCGGAGGCGTTTGCAGCGGTGTGGGACGCGGCCCGCCGCACGATAGGACTGCGCCCCTACGACGTACAACTGATCGGCGGCATCATCCTGCACGAAGGCAAGATCGCCGAGATGAAGACGGGCGAGGGTAAGACCCTCGTAGCCGTGGCGCCCCTGTACCTCAACGCCCTTTCGGCGAGGGGAGCGCACCTGTGTACGGTAAACGAATACCTGGTAAAACGCGACCCGGACTGGATGGGGCCTATCTATAAGATGCTGGGCCTGTCTGTGGGCGTGATCCTGTCGGGCATGGAACCGTGGGAACGCAAAATCGAGTACATGAACGATATCACCCACAGCACGAACGCCGAGTTCGGCTTTGACTATCTGCGCGACAACATCTCCAACGACCCCGACCGCGTGGTACAGCGCCCTCACAACTATTGCATCGTGGACGAGGTGGACAACATCCTCATCGACGAAGCGCGCACGCCTCTCATCATATCGGGCCAGTCAGAGGGGTCGGCTGAAATACATATTCGCGCAGCAGGGTTCTCGAGGAATCTACGCGAGGGCGATGACTACACCGTGGACGAGAAGACCCGCAGCGCCGTGCTCACCGAGGCAGGCATAGACCGAGCCGAGGCGTACTTCAAGGTGGACAACCTGTATCACCCGGACAACTTCCAGCTTGTATACGGCGTCGACAATGCGTTGAAGGCACACGCCCTGTTCAAGCGCGACAAGGATTACGTACTGTGGCAGGAAGGCAAAGTGGTGAGCGCGGGCGAGCGCCTGAACCCGAAGGCGGCAGTAGAAGTAGTAATCGTGGACGAGTTCACGGGCCGCCTGATGCAGGGTCGCCGCTATTCGGAAGGTCTGCACGAGGCCATCGAGGCCAAGGAGGGCATCCGCGTACAGTCGGAGAGCCAGACCTTCGCCACCATAACGATCCAGAACTACTTCCGGCTGTACCCCAAACTGGCGGGCATGACGGGCACGGCATCCACGGAAGCCGAAGAGTTCATGAAGATCTATAAGCTCGAGGTTATGCCGATCCCGACGAACAAGCCGATGGTAAGGCAGGATAACCCCGACCGGATTTATCGCACCGAACGCGCCAAGTTCCGGGCGGTGGTGGACGAGATCGAGGAGGCACACCAGGAAGGACGACCCGTGCTGGTGGGTACTGTCTCAATCGAGAAGTCAGAAGAGTTGAGCAAGATGCTGGACGAACGCGGCCTGACGCACTCTGTGCTCAACGCGAAACAGCACGAGCGCGAAGCAAGCATCGTGGCGCAGGCGGGGCAGCATGGGGTCATCACGATAGCCACCAACATGGCAGGCCGAGGTACGGACATTAGCCTGGGTTTCGGCGTAAACGAAATAGGCGGATTGCACATCATCGGCACAGAACGGCACGAGTCGCGCCGAATTGACAATCAGCTACGCGGACGTTCAGGTAGGCAGGGCGACAACGGCTCGACGCGCTTCTTCGTGTCTGTAGAAGATGAGATCATGCGGCGGTCAGGCGTGAACCAGAACATTATCAACTCGAACATCTTCAAGAGCCTGTGGGAAGAAGATATGCCGATGGAACACTCGATGCTCAGCAAGAGCGTAGAGCAGGCGCAGGTGAAGATGGAGGGGTTCAACTTCGATACGCGCAAGCACCTGGTTGAGTACGACGACGTAATCAACACCCAACGCGACGTGATATATGGCGAGCGCAGGTTCATCCTGAAGGACGGCGAACCGCGCTCCATCGTATCCGAGATGATTGGCGAGAAGGTGCAGGACCTGGCGTCCCCCACCGCCTTTGATGAAACCACGGGCAAGCGCAAAAAGGTCAAGGAGAATTCAGGGTATACGGAGATGTTCAATGCGCTGAAGGAGACGTTCCCGGACGACATCGTACGCCGCCTTCTGCGCTCGATCCTCACCTCGCGTATAGCGCCCTTGGTCGAAGAAGGCGACATCGATAACTACCTGGCCGAGCTAGAGCAGGTTGCACAGGACGCCTACGAGGGCGCACTGGGTATGAACGTCAAGAACATGGACGACAAACTGCGCGACTTCTATCACATAGGGGATATCTATTACGAAGAAGCAGGGCAGGGCGAGGTGGACTTCAACAAGCTGCAAAAGGCGCTCAGTCTACCCAATGACGTGGTGAACAATATGCGCGAAGAAGAAATGGGCTACGACGACGCGCTGGAATATCTGAGCGAGCTTATAAAGGCAGGCTTTGATCGCGAATACCACCCCCAGTTGGACAAACTGCTTGAATACGTGGACACAGAAGCACGACGGACCATAGACGACGCGCGGCGGTCAGGTGACTCCTCACAAGCAATCTCAGAAGCGAGAACCGCCTCTACCCTTGAATACATCAACTCGAAGTTTGCCCTGTCGCCAACCTCGGCGGCGCGCTATGCCGAGGCGTCGGCAAGCGGACGTTCATCCTCCATGATGAATGGCGCGGGCGGGGACGAGGTGATAGAGGAAGTAGGGGAGCAGCTAGAGACGCTGTTCGGCGAGATCGAGGCTACGCTGGGCGAGGTATTCATCGAGACCAACGAGACGATGCCTCTAATTGCGATGGTGGATAACAGGCTGCCGCGTTCGGTATACCGCCACATCGAGGAGGAGTTGGGGCTTGAGAAACTGGAAGAGGTGGAGAACATCCCCCTCGCCCAACTGGAGCCTGATGTACGCGGCGTCGTGATAGATGCCTTTGTGCGCTGGCAAGAGGCGGACCTGCTCTTGCGGGTGATTGACTACCTGTGGACGCGCCACCTGACGACGATGGAGGGGTTGAGGCACTCGATCGGGCTGCAAGCCTATGGTCAGAAAGACCCACTGGTGCAGTATAAGGTGAAGGCGTACGAGCTATTCGACGACCTGAAGGCCGAGATACGCCAGCTTTCGGTGCTCAATGTGCTGATGATGGGAAGCAAGGCCGAGGAAGCCCGCTCACAGGTGAGGCGAGCCGCGATGCAATCCTCTATGGAGCAGAAGGCGCGAGCCGAAGCACAGGCTTCTCAAGGTGGGGTGGGCAAGATCAAGGCTGGTGTCGCAGGCCATCGGCCCGCACAGGCCCAAACAGCGCAACGGCCCGGCACGAACGGCAGCCAACGTCCGGGACAGGCCGCAAGCCCGGTTGCAGTGGGCGCCGGGGGAGTGGGCAAGCAAAAGATCGGGCGCAACGACCCCTGCTGGTGCGGCAGCGGCAAGAAGTATAAGCAGTGCCACGGCAGGTAAGCATCAAGTAAGCAGGAAGGCGCATAGAGTGTATCTATGCGCTTTCTTCTTTTCCTGGAGCAGAATGGTATGAAACGTGTGCTCGTGCTGGGAGGCGTTTCTTACAACACCATGATCTACGTGGATCGCTTTCCACAACCTGAGCCACAAACGGTGTTCAGCCGGCGTCTGCACGACACAGTAGGCTCAACAGGATCGGGCAAGGCGCTTAACTTGCGCAAGCTGGGGTTTGATGTGACGCTGCATGGAATTATCGGTGACGACCTGCATGGCGAGCTGATACAGCAACATTTCAGGGAAGAGGGGTTACGCTTTATACATGATGTGAACCCGGCGGGCACCGAGCGGCATACCAATCTCATGGACACCGAGGGCCGCCGCATCTCGATAATCCAGGTGCAAGGCACAGTAAATGCTTCCCACCTAGATCACAGCAGGATCGAGCCGCTTCTGGACGGCAGTGATTACGTAGCGTTGAGCATCACAAGCCCTTACTCAAGCCTGATACCAATCATCAAGAGGCACGGCAAAGAGATATGGTGCGATCTGCACGACTATGACGGTATCAACCCGCACCACACCCCGTTCGTGGAATCACCAGACTATCTCTTTCTCAGTTCCGACTCGATGCCTGACTATCGCACCTTCATGGTGCGCATGATCGGGGAAGGCAAGAAGCTTGTGGTTTGCACCCATGGAAAGAAAGGATCAACCGCTCTCACCCCCGGTGGCATATGGATTGAAATGCCTGCCATCGAACAGCCAATATTGGTTGATTCGAACGGCGCTGGCGATGCTTTCTTCGCGGGGTTCCTCTACGGGCACGCACAGGGTTATAATGTGGAGGCGTGTTTGAGGTATGCAACGATAGCGGGTGGGTTTTGCACTTTATCTGAAGAGTTAGCGTTCCCAAAGTTGAGCGTGGAGTTCATCCAGGCTGAGTACCGCAAGCTTTACAGAGGATGATGGGGATATCATGAAACGACCATACACCATTAGCTACTTTCTGGCTCTTTTGACAACCACGCTATTATTGGCGGGGTGTGGGGCGGAAGCGGCCACTGCCGTACCAACACCATCCTCTACCACGGGAGGGAACGCAACAGTGAGTACCTACCCCAGGACAGGGCATGCCCCCGACTATTCGTGGATTGCGGGTCGCGTCACGTTTACTAAGATACAGGGCGGCTGCGTATACATCTACACAGACCAGGCGGACATTCAACAGTACGAGGCAGCGCTAACACCCGCTTCCACATCCACATCGGGCATAAGCGGGCCGTTCGTGGGCACCGCAGTACACAACGATACATCGCCGCCCCTACGCGACATCACGCCACAAACCGGGCCGCAAGAGCAGGCTACACCGCAACCCGGCACCATGTTTGCCCCCAACGGCGGCGCGTGGGACGAGTCGAACGTTAAGGACGGCGACTATGTGGTGTTGTTGGGCAGGCTGGCGGGCCAGGGCGACCCAACCGAGGTCTGCCCCGGTGGCACGGCCTATGTCGTGGACAGCTGGATAGCAAACCCCTGAGTTAGAAGCTAAGGCTGGGGCGCGCCGATCTGCGGGGCTGCTTGCATCTGGGCCTGAGCCTTACGCTTGAACGTGAAAACCACCTGTATCGTCACGGACATGGGTACCATGCCGAACTGCCCGATAATCGGCACAGTGCTAACCAGTTCCCAACCGTCACGACCCATATTCTGGAGCCGATCCCAGTCGGTAAGGCCATCCGGCCCGCGCGTGCCCCACATATTACCGATTCCCCCTACTGTACCCGCCACTAACATCTGGTATTCCCAATGGTCCATTTGTGCGTCTCCTTTGGTGTATGCGCGCTCGCGGCTATTAGCCGGCACCCTTCCTGATCTCGGCCATTAGCTCGTCCAGGGCGTTGCTCAGGTCGAAAAAGTGCTTGTAAAGAGGGTCGCCGGGTTCCAGCAGGGGCAAAGCCTTGTCGAGCAAAGCGCGAGCCCCGGCGTACTGGCCGTCCTGGATGTGAGCATAAGTGAACTGGTAGATCAGCATCGTGTCGTTGCCCATTTCGCCTATCGCCTGGGCCCCCACGTGTAGCACCGCCTCCCAGTTGCCCCTCTTGCCGAGGGTGATCAGGTAGTCGCGGATCACGTTGTATGACTGCGCGGGCGTGGCGCTCTTACGCTGCTCCCACAGGTACGACTGTAGCAGGAGTGCTTCGTCGAAGTTGCCCTCTTGCCCCAGTAGTCTGCCGAGCCGGGTAAGGTTTTCGTAGGTAGGTTGCAGAGCTATCATCTGCCTCACATAGTAGATGGTTTCCTGCCGGTTTCCCTTGCCCGCATAGTAGTCAGCAAGCGCAGCATACACGTTGGCCGCGAATGGATGCCAACGTGTTATGTCAAGTAATGCCTGCTCCTTGATCTCGCCAGGCTGGCTAAGAGCCTTATCCAGCAGACCTGATATGACAACTGCGTCCTCCTCGCTCACCCCGTTCTGCGACAGGGCTACTCCCACATCGCCCGAGAGTTCAAGACGCAGATTACCGTAGGGGGACGGCACCTCAACAAAGTAAGTAGCGCGCGGGCGACCATCATGCCGCAAAACGTCGATTAGTTCCAATTAAAGTCTCCTTAGAATGAGTGACCGGTGACCAGTAGGACGACGGACGACCGACGACCGACGACGTATTACACACCGGTCACTGGTCACTGGTCACCGGTCACTCGTCCCTGTAAGCCGCTCGAGGACGCGGGCGCGCCAGACAAAACGGAGGGCCAGCGCCCAGGCGGCGACGACTGCCAGGATAATGCCGGCATCGAGCAGGCTGAGAGATGAAAGCTCGAAGAAAGAACGGAAGGAGGGAACGAGCATGATCACGAGGAAAACGGCGAGCATTATGGCGGCCAGAATGGTGGGACGCCTGTCGCCGCTAAAGACGTCGCCACCGACCCAGCCCTTGGTCGGCGGCTCGACAAAGGGGATCAGGAGCAGACCGCACAGGGTGAGGGTAGTAGTGAGGACAGTTTGGGCGAGGCTGGTATTCTCGGTGGCCACGATATAGCCCAGGTAAAGCTCCAGGGCGGCGAAGGCGGTCAGCAGGGAAGCGGGCACAACGAAGTGCGTGATAGCGCGGATCAGGCGTGCTGGAGGGTTGCCCGGACGCGCCCAGGCCACGAGAGCCACGGTGGGGATGCCGACGGTCAGGATGGCGAGGATAGAGTTGTGCTTGGGGGTGATAGGAAAGGGGAGCTCCATCACCGCCGATCCCACAATTAAGAAGATCAAGTAAATGGTGCGCGACAGGAGCAGGCGCACCACATCGTACATGCCATTGATGATGCGCTGGCCCTCCTGGAAGGCGCCGGGCAAAACGCCGAACGAGTCGTTCAGCAGGATCAGGTCGGCCACGCTGCGGGTCGCCTGGCTGCCACTTTGCATGGCGATACCCACGTGCGACTGCTTCAGGGATAGCACATCGTTCACCCCGTCGCCTATCATAGCTACGTACTTGCCCTCCTGCTTGAGGGATTGAACCAGCTTTTGTTTCTGCTGAGGTTTGATGCGCCCGAAGATCGTGGTTTCATCGGCCACGCGAGCGAACTCTGCGTCATCCATAGCATCGAGGTCGATCCCTGACACCACCTTGATGTCGTTCCCAAAGCCCGCCTGCCGTGCAAGGGCCGCCACCGTCTCGGGGTTGTCGCCCGAGATGACCTTGAGGCTGATACCGGCTTTCGTGAAGCCTTCCAGCGTCTCGCGGGCCTCCGGTCGTAGCTCATCGCTGAAGCAGAGCACGCAGGCGGGGGTAAGGTCAGAGGGAAGTTTGGGTGCTCCGCTCTGGTCGCACAGAGGACAGGCATCGGGCAGATAAGCAAAGAGGAGGACGCGCAGACCCTGGGCGGCCCACTCATCCATCCGGCTCCTACCTACGTCTGCCCCCGCCAGCAGGGCGGGCTTGAGCATCTCAGGCGCCCCCAGCACGTACACCCCCTTGAGGTCAGGGTCGTCAAACGCAAGGGCGCTCCACTTGCGCTCGGACGAGAAAGCGACTTCTTCGGCCACCTTGCGCCGCGTGCCTTTGAGAGCCGTGCCAATGGCGTTCGAGGTCTTGTTACCCGCGCCGGTGTTCAGCGCGTAGTCGCCCAGGATACTTTCAGCCCGCTCTTTGGCCATGCTCAGCGGGTAGATCTCGTTGAACTTGATGGCGTTGGTGGTAAGGGTGCCTGTTTTGTCGAGACAAAGCACGTTCACATTGCTCAGCGACTCGACGGCGTTAGACTGCTGGATCAGCGCGCCCTTGCCCGACATGCGCACCGCCCCCACCGCATAGGCGACCGTGATCATGAAGAACAGCCCCTGTGGCACCAGGCCCACCAGCACAGCCGAGGCGCGTACACTTTCTACCATGCTGGCCTGCTGGCGCAGGAAGGAGGTAATGAGGGTAATCCCCAATAGCGTGACCATCACGATCAGGATGCGTATCACAAAGTCCACGTCGGACTGGAGGGGCGTCTTGACCAGGCGAAACGCACGCGCACCCGACGTGATCTGGTTGGCAACGCTGTTCGCGCCCACCTTCAGCGCCACGTAGCGGGCGGTACCTGTCACACAGAAGCTGCCTGAATAGACGGGGTCGCCAGCCTTCTTGCGGATCAGGTCCGACTCGCCCGTAAGGAGCGACTCGTCCACGTCGAGAAGGCCCTCGCCGATCACCTCGCCATCTGCTACTACCTGGTCACCGGGGCCAACCGACAGCACGTCACCCAGTACGACCTGCGCCGGGTCAAGCGCCTTCTCGACCCCGTCACGCACTACGGTGGCTTGTGGGCGGTTCAGCAGGGCGATCTTATCGAGCTTAGCCTTGGCGCGGGTTTCCTGCACTACGCCCACCACCACGTTTATCACCACCACACCCGCCGTGACTATCGCGTCGTCGGGCCTCCCCATTATCACCAGCGCAATGCCTATGGCAAACAGGATCGTGTTGATAAAGGTAAAGACGTTCTGGCGGACGATCTCGAGGTAGGAGCGTCCCGTGCCCGGCGGAGCCGCGTTCACCTCGCCCCGCGCACGCCGCGCTTCCACCTCGGCCTGCGTAAGGCCGTTTATCGAATAAGTGGTGGGTCGCAGGTCAGTGATCATAAGTCCTACGTTTGTAACACAAGTCAGCGGATTTAGCACGTCATGCTTACGGAGTCGTAGATCGTAGATCGTAGATCGTATGTCCTCCGTCGCCAAGACTTACGATCTACGATCCGAGAGGCAAATCGGATATAATCTCCGCATGGCGAATTTACAGGACGCCAACATCGAGGTACCCAGGATTGGCCTGTCACGGCACACGGACAGGCTTCTATTGCTGGCGCGGGTTGCGTGGCCCATCTATGTAACCCTGCTCATGACCATCTTTATAGCCGGGCTACAGGTCCACTATATCAACCTCTCCAATCCCTCTCCTGCGGTGCAGGCGGGGCTAGAGAGGATGCAGATCACGACAGCAGGCTACGCCCTCTATAACATCGCGCTGGAGGCGTCGTTCACAATAGGCTTCCTGGGGGTGGCAACGCTCATATACGCTCGTAACCAGCACGACGGCATGGGCATCTTCACCGTCTACACGCTCAGCACGTTCGGCACTGCTGCCGCGCCCATCACACTCACGGTGGACTCGTTGGTGAGCGTTGCGCCGCAATGGGCGCTGCCCCTCCGGCTGCTACGCTTCCTGGCGTGGGCCATGATGCTCCTGCTGTTCTACCTCTTCCCCGATGGGCGGTTCGCCAACCCGCGTCTGCGCCCGCTGATACTGCTCACGATCCTGCTGGTGCAAATCCCCTGGAACATGTTCCCCGAGCTGCCCATAAGCCCCTGGCAGTGGCCCGCACCCTACCACCTGGCCGTCATAGTCGCCTGCTGGGGTCCGGCCCTCTACGCACAATTCTACCGTTACGGGCAAATACCCAACCGCGTACGCAAGCAACAGACCAAGTGGTTCGTCTATGGGTCCGCAGTGGCAGTGGCGGGCGCATTTAGCATCTTCATCCCGCGCATCTTCAACCCCGAGCTGGGCGACGCCGGCAAGCCCGAATCGCTCGAGTTCCAACTGGTGACCGCAGGCGTCGTCTACCTGTCCGCGCTCATACTGCCCATCAGCATAGGCATTTCAATCCTGCGCTACCGCCTGTGGGACATCGATGTTATCATCAACAAGACGCTCGTGTACGTGCCCCTCACAAGCATACTGGCGGGCATATTCGCGGCCACCCTCAAGGTATTACAGACAGTGTTCGAGTCGGTACTGGGCATCACGGGCGATGTAAAGGTCGTGCTGACCACACTGTTCCTCGTGGCTATCTTCACGCCCATCAAGGATGGAATACAGAAGCTGGTGGACAGGAGGTTCAGGGGACCTCCAAAGCCGGCGGACGACCTGAAGGAACTGATGAGCGAGATGACCTCGTTCGTTGAAATGAACAACAGCGACCGCATCACCCGCCGTGTGCTTGAGGACCTGGTGCGCGTGTTCGGAGCCGAGGGTGGGGCTTTGTATCTGGCCTATGGAGAGCACGAAGAACTGGAATACGCTTATGGCGACCGTGACGAGGCCGACACCGAGGGTATAAGCACCCCTCTGAAGAGCGAGGGGGTGCAGATAGGCACAATTCGGTTAGGCAAACGCAAAACAGGCGAGGAATACAACCCCCGCGACGTCAAGCTCCTGCGCGACACCGCAAGCCTGCTAGCCGCCACCCTCCGCGCAAACAGTCGTGATAGCCCTGAATCTTAGATCTAATATCTAAGATCGTAAGTCACGCACGACGCACCGATCACTCGCCCCTCAGAACTCAGAACTCAGAACTCCGCCCCCTCGTCCCGACCCAGGAAAATCTCCCTGTTAATCTTCTGGCCGCGGTCTTGCAGCCTGTAGATAAAGCGAGGCATCTCGCCCGTGGCCTGCAGGATACCGCTCGACATGCCTGTGTCCTCGTCGGCGATCTCGTGCCACCCGAACAGGTCCTTCAGGGCGATCCGCTCGCCCTCCATCCCGCGCACCTCGGTCACATATATTACACGGCGTGTACCATCACGCAGCCGTGCGACCTGGATTATCAGATCGATCCCGGTGGCCAGTCCCGACCGTATCCTCGACAGGGGCAAATGCGTGCCCGACATCAGGGCCATCGCTTCTGCATGCAAAAGAGCGTCGCGAGGGGTCGTGGCATGTATTGTGGTCATCACCCCATCATGTCCCGTGTTCATCGCCATCAGCAGATCGAGCGCCTCGGCGCCCACCATCTCACCCAGCAAAATACGCTCGGCTCGCATGCGCAGCGCGTTAGCCAGCAGGTGGCGCAGCCCTACTTCGCCCGTGCCCTGCCCCTGGCTCATAGTAGTGTTCGCGCTGCTAATGCTGCCCGTGGCGCTTGTGCCTTCCAGGTCCGGGGTGCGCACCTCAAGGGGCACCACATGCCGCTGGTCCAGCCGCAGCTCCGCCGACTCTTCGATAGTCACAACGCGCTCGTTTTCAGGAATGAACGATGCCAGCGCGTTGAGCAGGGTGGTCTTGCCCGCGCCCGATCCGCCCGCGATCATGATATTGAGTCTGCCCAGGATGCACGAATGCAAGAAGTCGGCAAGTTCGTCGGAGAGCGTGCCGTATTGCACAAGGGTCGACAGCGTCAAGGGGGACTTCGAATACTTCCGTATCGTAATAGACGTGCCGTTCACCACGCAGGGCGGACCGACGATATTCACCCGCGAGCCGTCGGGAAGGCGGCCATCGAGCATCGGCCAGCGGCGATCCAGCTTGCGCCCCATCTGGGCGGCCATGCGGGCAGACGTGCGCTGGAGGTGCTCCTCGTTCAAAAAGCGCACATCGCTTTCGACCACCTGCCCAAAGCGCTCCACCCACACCTGGTTGGCCCCGTTCACAAATATCTCCTGCACCGAATCGTCCATCAAAAGCGGCTCAAGCGGACCATAACCCAGTATCTCGTCCAGCACCAACTTGAAAAGTGTGGGCTGGTTACCCGCAGGAATGGGCCCCGGCACCTGCGAGAGTGCGGCCATAAAGCGGCCCGCCAGCATCTGTTCCATCTCGGGTGTCTTCTCAATAACAGGATTGGGCGGGAAGCCCGCCAGTATACGCTGCACGAGCGACTGCACAAGTTGTGGCGAAGTGTAGCTGAGCGCGCCGAGCACGCCCGTCGAATTCGCCGCAGAGTACGTACCCAGGGCGGCCGTATTCAGCACCGAAACGCTGCCCAGCCCGCTCACACCTGGCCTGGCAACAGCCACCAGAGGTACGCCGTTCTGCGCCGCCAGGGGAGAGGTCAGCGTGCCATTAGCGCCGCCCGTGAGGGGCCGCAGCCTACCCGAAGTAAGAGGCTGCTCGGGTCCCGCGTAGGGGCTGGGGAGTGGTTGAGCCTGTGGCTGAGCCTGATGCGCTTCGGGGTTGGGGTCCCCATAAGAGTCGGGCCCGTTACCTATAGGGAAAGGCCCAAGGCCCGGAGTGTCATCCAGGGGGGCAGGACCCAGATTGTGCGGCCCGTACGGCGTATTCGGCCCTGAGTAGAATTGAGCGTCACCTGGGGCACCGTTGCCTGCAGGCGGTGTATATTGGCTGTCGAGCAGTGGCCTGAGTACAGCTTCCAGTTCGTGATCTGCGCCACTGGGGAAGAACACACTCAACTGCTGCTGAGTATCAATATTCGCGCTGTCCCCTGCGCCGCCCTGACCGGTCACATCGGTCGTGCCGGCGTCCGCAGGGTAGCCGGAGCCTGCCGCATCACGGCCCGCATCAAAATCTGTGTAGGGTGTGCCATTTCTTTCCCCGGCAGGACCGGACCCAGACCTGGGCGTCCCATTTGCACCATTATTAGAAGGCATATCTTGCTACCTCACGCGCCAGAACTCAAAATCCGGAACTATCTAGCGCGGTATATAGTATTCCTCATCGCGTGGGCGCTCTACTTTGTCCTCGTCAACCGGCACTACAGAGATTACATACTGCTTGTTCAGGGCGAGGAAGTCGGCATGGGCGGGTTGTTCAGCAGGGCTCCCCTCGGTAGCATCAGCCTTTTGCCTGGATTGACCTGATTTGGGAGCCACTTTGGGCGCAGCCTCGGGCCTTGAGTGAACGGTGGCCGCGGTGATGGCCAGGAATTGCTCAGCGGGGTTATTCAGCAGGTCCTTCACGCGCTGACCCGGCTGAATGTGCAGGTAGCCATGAACGTGGCCCTGCACGGTAATGATATTCACCTCCACCTCCATCTTGCGAATACGTGGGGTAAATACTTTGCCTTTTTCATCGACCTTGTTCAGCATAGGACGCTCCTGGATTAAGTGTGGCGTGAACGTTATTTCTTGGTGTTGACAAAGTAAGTGGCACATGCAGAGTCAAGCAGTTGAGGAGTCATTTCCAGCGCGACGTTGCGGTAGCGAGCAATGCCGATCAGTTGTCTGAGCAGGTCGCGCGGTTGCGAGGCACGGAATGGGCGCTTCTGTTCGATGTAGTGCTTCTTGATCAGGTAGTTGAACGCGCCCTGGTCGAATGGGATGCCCATTGTCTTGCACTGGCCAACGAAGATATCGAGAAACTGCTGAGGCGTCGGATCAGGCACACTGAGCTTGTTCTGAATACGACGCAGGAAGGCATCGTCTATCAGGTCTTCGGGGCTAAGGTTGGTGGAAAGCACAAGAAACAACTCGAACGGGACCTGTAGTTTCTTGCCCGTCTTGAGGGTCAGGTAGTCAATACCCTTTTCCAGGGGCACAATCCAGCGGTTAAGGAGCGCCTGGGGGCTGACCTGCTGCCTGCCGAAGTCGTCTATAAGGAAGAGGCCGCCGTTGGCCTTTAGCTGGAATGGGGCCTCATAGAAGCCCGAGTTCTCGTTGTATACAAGGTCGAGCGAGGACATGGTCAGTTCGCCGCCTACAACCACTACGGGACGGTGGACGCGCACCCAGCGCCTATCCGCCAGTTCTGCCCGGGTAGAATCCATCTCGCCTGTACCACCGTGAGAAACCGGGCGATGGCTATTCAGGTCGAACATCTGGATGATCTGACCGTCGGCCTCAATCGAGTAGGGTATTGCCATATTGCCGCCCAGCATGGTAGCGATGCGCTCGGCCAGCAGTGTCTTACCATTACCGGGGGAGCCAAACAGGAAAAGCGATTTACCTGCGTTCACAGCCGCGCCCACAGCGTTTGTGAGGTCTTCGCTAATGATCATGCCGCGCAGCGCGCTCTCTACCATATCGCGGAAAATAGTGGGCTTGTTGGATGTGAGCACCTTGAGCGTTTCGATGTACCTACCAAGCGGTACTGGACAAGCGCCGACATAGCTTGATCTCTCCAGCACCTGGTGGGCGCGTTCCATGCCCTTGATAGTCAATACATACTGGTATCCCGCTTCGCCCAGGCCGGAGGTACCGCTCACTTCGCACAACTGCTCTTTCTTCATGAGCATGATTATCTGGTCGAGGATGCCGTAGTAGGGAAGGCGCAGAACCGAAGAAATATCCTGCCCGCTCATGTAAGAAGTGAAGTACATGGCCTTGATCACGAGGTCAGCAATCAGGCCCTGGTTAATGCCGGTTTCGGCCAGCGAGCGCGGTTCTGGAAACAGGGTTTCGAGGGGGTCGATATAGGAATTCTGCCAGTTGTCCACGCCGTTGTTATTATATGCGGCATAAGGAGGTCGCGGCGGGTTGCCTGCAGGCGGGCGCTGCTGCATTGGCCCTGTGGTGCCAGGTAAACTGGGAGTGGGCGCGGTCTGGCGTGCGGTCTGCAAGGGCTGGATATTCGGATTGGTTTGCCCATTCGCTTGCTGACCGGTTACCACAGTATTCATAGCCCCGGTTATCGTCGTTACAGAGGGGGAACTCTGGGCTAATTCGGTGGCGTCAGGGAAAGGGAAGCCAGGGATGTCTTCCGGACGGGGACCCGAAGGCGCGGCAAAGATGCCGTTATCAGGCCCGGAACCGGCCCCGTTCGACGAACCATTCTGCGTGGGATACGATACGCCGTTGGTGGGGTAGGCAGGCTGTGGCTGAGATTGGGAAGGCAATTGTGAATCGTCCCTGCCATCCTCACGAGATAGGGGCTGAAGCGGATTTAGTCTTTGAATGTTAGCGCACACTCTATTTCCTGCTTGATAATAATGATGGCGCGACCGGCGTTCGAATGCGGTTACTGTGCAACAGCGACGCAATTACGACCATGCTCATCATGCTTGAGTCATAGAACCATGCCATGCGCACGGTTCTCTGTGAGCATTATATCCCCCTCTACCTGTATAATATAGAAGTAAGAAGTCCTAGTAGGGGTACGCAAGAAGTCCCATTTAGGTTATAGCCACTGACCGGCGGCTACCGGCGACCGGGTGATAAGATACCCGTTGCCGGTAGCCCGTTGTTCGTCATCACACAGAGGTACAAATGACAGCAAAGGGAGCAGGTGTACTGCTCTTACTGGGCGCGATCTGGGGCGCATCGTTCATGTTCATCAAGGTGGGCGGCGAAGAGATGCAACCCTTCTTCCTGGTGGAAATGCGATTGTCGCTGGCAGCTATCGTGCTCGCGTTGGTTTGCCTGACGAAGCCGGGCATATTCGCCTTGATGCGCGCCAACTGGCGTACGATGCTCGTGATGGGGCTATTGAATTGCGCGCTGCCCTATACGCTGATCACCTGGGGCGAAACCCACATCAGCAGCGGCATGGCCTCCATCTTCAATGCGCTGACCCCACTGTGGGTGGGCGCGCTGGGCTTTGTGTGGATCTGGGCCGAGCGCTTATCAGCCGGACGGCTGCTCGGGTTGCTCATGGGATTAGCGGGAGTGGGCCTGGTGGTGAGCGGCAACTTCGAGCATCAAGGGGAGGCCGATCCCACGCTCTTCTTGCTAGGCCAGGGCGCTGTTATTCTGGGAGCGCTGTCCTACGCAATTGCAGGCATCTATGGGCGGCGCAAATTGCAGGGGTTACCTGTGCTGGTGGGCGCAGCGGGTCAGCTAATCACGGGCGCGATTATGATATTGCCCTTCGCGTTATTTGAAGTCCCAGATAAAGTGCCGTCCATACAGGCAATAGGATCTGTCGTTACCCTCTCCATCCTGGGGACCGCGATTGCAGCCTTGCTGTTCTTCTGGCTACTTTCTAACGTGGGCACCATTGGCACGCTGTTAGTGACCTATCTGCTGCCCCCGTTTGCGCTGGTGTGGGGCGCACTTTTTCTGCACGAGAGCGCGACCGTGTGGGCCATCCTGGGCCTCGTGCTAATTCTGCTGGGGATCACCTTCACCTCGGGCAAAGCCGGCGCACTCGTCGCCTGGCGGCCCGGAAGAGCGGCGGCGAGGGGTTAGGGGAGAGGTGTTAGGTGTTAGGTGTTAGGTGTTAGGTGTTGGTAAAGAGAGGGGTAAGTATTTCGTCGTTAGAGTTCCCTTGAGGCACGGTCGGCTTATTATTACCTAACACCTAACACCTCGCCCCTACTTCTCCTTAGCTATCTGCCGCGTATTCATGACCATACGGTCGCGGCCGCTCGTGATAGCCTGCTCAACCTGCGTGTGAAGGATGCCCATAAGTTCGGGCAACGTGATGCCTGAGTTGTGTTGTACGCTGGTCGCTCCCACGCTTATTGTTACAGGGGCAGTCATACCCAGATCGGTCCATTTCACTTCGCGCACGTTTCGTATCAGTTTCTCACCCAGGATAATCGTGCCTGCAGCATTGGTGCCCGGCAGAACTACCAGGAACTCATCGCCCCCGTAGCGCGCCACAAAATCGTCGTCGCGGCAAGAATCGTCCAATACGGCTGCCACTCGCTTTAAGACCTCATCGCTCACAGCCTGACCATACGTAGCGTTTATCGCCTTGAAGTGATCTATATCAACAAGCAAACAGCCCATAGGAAAGGCCGATGCGCGCCAGCTTGTCAGGCGGGTGGTCAGAAGGTCCTCGCCTTTTCTGCGGTTGCGGAGACCCGTCAAGGGGTCGGTCGATGAGGGATCCTCTAATCCCTGGGCGGGAGCGCCTAGTGGCTCGATCTTTGATGTGGGCTGGCCAGGCACGGCGTCCTGCTTTTGCGCCTCACGCCCAATGCCTATTATTTCCATTACTTCTCCTCCTGCGCCGCGGACTGCGCGGGCATAGGTATCCAGCCACAGCCACGAGCCATCTTTGCGACACACCCGGCAAATTACATGGGGTTGCTCACCCGAACCCGAGGATAACAGTTCATGATTATCGTGTACTGCTTGTTGGTCATCGGGGTGGATGTAGTTATAAAGATACGACCCCACCATCTCCTCCGTGGTCCAGCCGAGAAGGGCGCGACATCTCCCATTGATATACAGAATCATGTGGTTGGTATCGCAGAGGAATACGGCGTCGTCCAGATTATCGAGGATAGAGCCGTACCGGCTGCGGGTCCATTCCAACTCGGCCAGCGCGCGTTTACGAAGTGTGACGTCGGTTATCATCGACATGAAGTGAGAAGGTCTTCCGGCAGTATCAGGCACAGCAACCACTGTAAGCACGCCCCACACCGCCACACCATCGCCTCGCACGAACCGGGCCTCAATTCGAGCCGTCGCCAGTTCACCGCTTGCAAGTTTATCGTACAGCAGTGTGCTGTCGATAAGGTAGTCCGGGTGCGTGATTTCGTGGTAAGTTAGCGTGCGCAGTTGCTCCTCGGGGTAAGCCAAAAAACGGCATAGCTCAGGGTTGGCCTGGAGGATAAAACCGTCGCTCGATACAAAGGCGATGCCCACCGTCGCGTGGTGAAACAGGAACCAGAACATGGGGTCGCCGCCCCCAGTACCGGGGTTGGCGGGGTTCGTATTAGTTTTAGAGTTTTCACTCATGGCAGCAGCCATAGCCGTTTTCGCGGGCGTACCGGGCATCGTCGTAGATAATCCTCCACTTATATCTTGTCATAAACAGAAAGTCCGATGTGAGTGACTAAAGTCCCGTTTTTTTTGAGACTTTTGTCCAATCACCAAGAGATAATACGTTATGGCGTATCACCGAAGATGCATCACGTGTCACGCCCGGTCACTTTTACTAGCAGCAGCCAGCAGGCCACCAACACCACTGTAAGAACCAGTTCGTAGGGCAGGAGCACTGCCAGGCCGAAAGTGTCGGCTAACACACCTGCTCCTGCCGGGAAGATGGCGGCTCCCACAGCGCCAACGCTCACCGCGAAGCCCACTGCACTCGCCAGCAGGCGCGCCGGTACAAAGCCCGACATGAGGGAAATCGTGGTGGGGAAGATGGGACCAAGGCTGAACCCCACCAGCCACAGGCCAACCGCCGAGACCGCGCCGAAGGGCAAAAGCCAGACGATGAGCAATCCCGCCACGATCCCGCCCAGGCAGAGGTAGATCAACTGGCGCGCACCTAACTTACCGCTCAATCTTCCCATAAGGATGCGCCCGACAGTCAGCCCCAGCCAGTAGCCGCTAACTGTCCAGCCCGAAATCAGTTCGGCTTCGTGGCGTTCCTCGGTGAGGAAGGTAAAAGCCCAACTGCCCAGGCTTACTTCGATTCCTACGTAGGCCAGCAGAAACACCGCCGCCACCCACACCGAAGGCAACCGCATCGTGGACACGAGGACGTTACCCTCATCATGGGGCGAACTCGGCGGGGGATCATGACCCTTGAAGGCGAATGCAAAACCCAGCAGCAATAGCAAGGCAACCGCTACCCAAACAAAGTAGAGAGCGTTCCAAACTATGCCGACGGCCAGCATGCCCGAGGCCAGCAGAGGGCCAAGCAAGGCTCCCAGGCCGAAGAAGGCATGGAGGTAGTTCAGGGTGGCCGTGCTGTTGGGCAAGCCCGCAATGTAAGCGTTGAGGCCTGCATCTATGACCGCTACCCCGAAGCCGAGGCAAGATGCGCCCAACAGCACCACGGGGAAAGGTGGGGTAAGCGCGATTACCAGAGCGCCCACCGCGATAGCCACGCACCCGGCCAGCATATAAACGCGCCTGCCAAGCTTTTCGACCAGCAGGCCGCTCACGAAGGCCGACAGCAGATAGCCTGTCGTAGACGCCAGAAAGAGCAGGCCCAGGGTCGACTTGTCGATGCTGTAGAAGTCACGTAGGCTCGGCAAGAACACGCCCAATGCGGCATCGTTCGCGCCGATAAGTATAAAAGCGAAGAAGGCCAACCCGACCTGAAAGCGCACAGCATCCAGCGCGGGACCGACCCGCTCAGATGAGGTAGGAGGAGCGTTGGTCATAGGACATTATAATGCGTACTGCGTCATGCGTCACCAGAATACGGATCACGAAGATCACGAAGATTAAGAGGTCACGAAGGAGTAGAAAGGGTTTGGTTGGATTTGTAGGGGGCCATCCGTGTGCTTGCCGAAAATGTGTCCGAATGGACTACGCAAAAGCTG
Source organism: Chloroflexia bacterium (assembly GCA_035474135.1). Taxonomy (GTDB): domain Bacteria; phylum Chloroflexota; class Chloroflexia; order QHBQ01; family JADMIH01; genus JADMIH01. The sequence continues at coordinate 30,373 of DATINP010000236.1, forward strand.
TCCCATTTTGGCACGGTTACGTCATTTAGTTAATAGAGAGCTTTCACGCATGACGCATGGCGCATGATTTCCCCTCCTCTTGACACCACGAAAGCGAATAATGTAGACTGAGTCTAACAATTCAATAGAAATCGAGAGTGGTAGAGAGAGAACTGGCTCGTAGATCTACCCGGCAACCGATCATCATGGTGCGGTGCCACACCCAGCCCCCACGGGGAAGGATTCGGCCTTACGGCAAATATACGCCTCTCCGTACAGAGGCGTTTTTTGTTGGCGGTTTCCGGATCTGCCAAGAGAACCTGATAGGGCCAATACCGGAAGACCGGCACATATAAAAGGGAAGCTAGACATGACGCAAACACAGACACAGGTGCACCCGCTGCTGGCGCGGCTAAAAGAGGTCAGGCCCATCATTTGCGATGGCGCGATGGGTACTATGCTCTACTCGATGGGCGTGCCCGCCAACAGTTGCTTCGACGAGTGCAACCTGTCAGAACCGGATTTTGTGCGCAAGGTGCATGAGGCCTACATTAACGCGGGCGCCGAGATCATCGAGACCAACACCTATGGGGCCAACCGCTTCAAACTGGCGTCGTTCGACCTGGCAGGCAAGGTGAAGCAGATCAATATGCGCGGCGCTCGGCTGGCCCGCGAGGTGCGCGAAGTAAGCGGCCTGCCCGTCATGGTGGCGGGCGCTATCGGTCCGCTGGGCAAACCGATCAAGCCCGTGGGCCTGATATCGGCGCAGGAAGCAGGCGATATTTTCCGCGAGCAGGCCGAGGCTCTCCTTGAGGGCGGCGTAGACCTCATAATGCTGGAAACCTTCCGCGACCTGGAAGAAATGCGTCTGGCTTTGCTGGCGGTGCGCGAGGCATGCGACCTGCCAATCGTAGCGCAGATGACCTTCGAAGAAGATGGGCGCACCCAGATGGGCAGCACTGCCCAGGAAGTGGTGAGTACCCTGCAAGAGCTAGGCGCGGACGTTATAGGAGCCAACTGTTCGACAGGACCGCAGCGCATGGCGCGTGTGATCACCGAGATGGTGGGCAACGCGGGAGGCAAAACGCCTATCTCAGCACAACCCAACGCGGGCTGGCCCGAGATGGTCAACAACCGCGTGGTGTATGTGTCCTCCCCCAACTACATGGCGAACTTCGCCCGCAGGATGTACGACTCCGGGGCCAGGCTCCTCGGCGGGTGCTGTGGAACCACGCCCGCCCACATCAAGGCGCTGGCCGATGCTTTGAACGGAACCACCACGCAGGAGCCGCAAACTGATGGAGCAGGCAGGCCGTTCCTGGTCACCGGCCCACTTAGAGCGCTTGAACACGATGCCCCAATGCTGCGCGAGGCCGCACCTCTAGAGACAAGTGAGGAGCGCGTATCTATACATAGCACTCCCGATTCGCTGGGGTGGAAGCTGGGCAAAGAGTTCGTTGTAAGCATCGAGCTAGCTCCGCCCAGGGGTGTGAACCCCACCAAGGTATTGGCAGGGGCCGAGATGCTGCGCAACAAGGGCGTGGACGCGGTGAACGTCACCGACAGCGCGCTGGGGCGAGCCTCGATGAGCGCGCTGGCAGTGTGCTACCAGGTGCTCGGCAAAACGGGCATGACGGTCATCCCCCACTTCACCACCCGCGACCGCACTCTCATGGGCATCCAGTCAGAACTGCTTGGCGCGCACTCGATGGGCCTGCGCCACGTACTGGCACTCACGGGCGACGCGCCCAACCCGGTTGACCACCTGGGGTCGTCGGCGGTGTTCGATATAGACTCGATAGGGCTTATCAAGCTGTTGTCGAAGTTGAACAGGGGAGAAGACCTGGCGGGCAACAGCATTGGCGGCACGACCGACTTCCTGATCGGCTGCGCGTTCAATCCCACGGCCCGTGACCTGCCACTCGAAAAAGAGCGGCTGGCGCAAAAGCTGGAGGCGGGGGCACACTTCGTGATGACCCAACCCGTGTACGACCTGGAGTTGGTCGACCGCACGTTGGAACATATTAGCGAGTTCCACGCGAACGTGATCCTGGGCATCCTGCCCCTGCAAAGCTACAAGCACGCCGAGTTCCTGCATAATGAGGTGCCGGGCATCGTGATACCCGAGTTCGTGCTGGCGAAGATGTACGAGGCTGGGGCCAACGGCAAGCAGGCCGGGGTCGAGATGGCGCAGGAGATACTAATGTATGCGCACGACAAGTACGCGGGCGTGTACCTGATGCCGTCGTTCGGGCGCTACGAGATGTGCGCCAGTGTGCTGGACGTGCTGCCGAGGTTTCAGGCGGTGGGAACTTAGAGCCGGTTCCAAGGCTCCGTGTGTGGAATTGAGCTTGCGCGGGACCTAATCGTCGCGGTCCCGGGCCTGTGCCAGAGCTATCCGGATCAGACGGCTCTGACCGGGCGGTATGCTCTGCGGTAATTCATGCAGGTGGAAGTAATGCGCTTCCGATACCTCGGCATTGGGCCTGAACGCATCCAGGCTTTCGCCGGGAAGCAGGCGACAAGAGTATATTATGTCAACTAGCTTGTATTCGGGGTGGGCCGCGCCGGATAGCATGCTCATTGCCTCCACGCGCAAACCCGTTTCTTCCATGAACTCGCGCTCAATACACTGCTCCAGGAGTTCGCCGGGCTTCAAACCGCCTCCCGGCAGGCCCCAGGGCGTTTTGCCCCGGTATGTATGCCGCAAGAGCAAAATGCGCCCTTCTTCATCGCGCAAGACGCCGCTTACCCCCACGACGAATTTGGGGCTGAGGAGCCATATCAGCCGACCTCGCATCCTGTGCTTCAAGGGGAGATGCCCCCAGATCCATACACCTAGCTTGTTCATACTTCACCACTGAGGTAATTGTAGGAATTGAAACGCCAAGGTCGCCAAGAGATAAGAATTGATCACGAAGAGAGCAAGGAAGCTTTATGAGGGCAAGTAAGAGACCACGAAGGAAGAAGGATGGGTCTGGTTGGTTAGTAGGGCAGCATTAGGGTGCCCGCCCAAGATGTACCCGAAAGGACTACACGAAAGCTGTCCAATTTTGGCCCGCTTAGGTCATTAAGTATAGTAGAGCACGTATGACGCATGACCACAGTCGTCCTCCTTCCCGACGCCTCACTTGTTACTCAACGCCTCGCCCGTCGACGCGTCGAAGAAGGCGTACGGGGAGTGATCCGGGTCGGCTGTGAACAGTTCATAGACGAGGTGCGGCACGACGCGGATCTGGAGGGCCGGGATCTTGGGCAGGACATTGAGGCCCAGCCTGCCGGGCGCGAGGAGAGCGATGCTCACGTCGGTGGCCTTGCCCGCTTCGCCTGCGCCTGCCACTACCGCGTCCGAGTCTTTCAGGCCGTCCGCGCCCAGATTGTTCAGGCTGACTGAAGGTGTTGATGACAATGTGAGAGTATCCAACAGGGAGGTAGACACACGCCCTTCGGCCACCATATCGACCTGTGTGCCGTCCAAACCGAAGGCCATCACGCCCATTGACGAGGCCGACACAGCCAGCAGTGTCCAGTTCTCGCCCTTGCCTCCTGGTGTAGCCTCGCTCAGAGTAGAGTCGCCCAGCGCCACTCCGAGCAGCAGTACAGCTTGGCCGGGGCGCACATTGGCGAGCATAATCAGTTCGGCATCCGGGTGCCACGCGAGCGCACGCGGCTTTAGCAGAGAAAGAGCGGTAAGGGCCGTCACAGGGCCTGTGGGAGTGGGGGTGGCTGTCGGGCCGGGTGTGGCAGTAGAGGTAGCGCTTTGTGTTGGTTCCAGAATTGGGTTGGGACCACCGGGTGTCGGTGTCAGGTCGCTATCACAGGCCGCCAACAGGGTCACGAGCAGCACGAGCACGAAAAGAGCGGCATAAAAGCGATTAAGATGTGTGGCGTGCAGGGCTGGTTTCATTATTAGAGGCAACAAACGTGGCGGTAAGAGGGGGTCCGCGTAAGGGTGTCCGTTCATTATACAGCAGGAGCGCGGTGGCGTTTCGGGAGGCGCATGTTATAATTGTCGCATATGGAACGAACCCCTGCACAGGGAGAACTTACGCCTCTCGATCTGCTAATGAGAGGCGCATTGCAATCGGCCACCATCCCGCTCGGCGCGCCGCCCACCGATCACCCGCTGTGGGAGACCGAGACCGACTCGCCCGACTACGACAACCTCCTTGCCTGCATCCGGTGCGGGGCGTGCCTGCCTGTTTGCCCTACATATAATACAGACCTGCTCGAAGTGCAGTCGCCGCGCGGGCGTGTCCAACTAATGCGACAGGTAGAAGAAGGCTTGCTCGCTCCGACCGAGAACTTCCTGTCACACATGTACCACTGCCTCGACTGTCGCGCCTGCCAGACTGCCTGCCCCACAGGCGTAAAGATAGGGGAGCAGGTCTTGCGAGCGCGTGTACAGGGCGAACGCAAGAAGAAGCAGCCTCTCGTAAAAAAGCTCGGTTTGCAATTCGCGCTGGGCGACCAACGCAGGCTCGAATGGCTGATGCTGCCCGTTGCCCTATACCAGCGTCTGGGACTGCAATGGCTGGTGCGTCGCACGCGCATCCTGCACCATATCTTGCCCAGGCGGCTGCAAGTACTCACGTTCATGGAAGAACTGCTTCCGGAACGCATACCATTGCGCTCGCTCAGGCAAAGGATCTCCACCACCGTCCCTCCTCAGGGCGAGCGGCGTTACAGGGTAGGCTTCTTTCTGGGGTGCATCATGAGTACTGTCTTCGCCGAAACCTCGCAGGCAACAGTGCGCGTGCTGAGCGAGAACGGGTGCGAGGTGGTTACACCCAAAACGCAGAAGTGCTGCGGCGCGCCCCACGCCGAAGAGGGCGATTTCGAGTCGGTACGTCGCTTTGCTCGGGAAAACATCGCCCTGTTCGAGAAATACAACGTGGACTACATAATCTGCGACTGTGCGGCCTGCGGAGCTCAAACCAAGGAGTACGCCGAACTGCTCCATGACGACCCCCTGTGGGCCGAGAAGGCGCGCGGCTTCAGCGCGAAGGTGCGAGATATCATGGAGTTCCTGGACGAGATACCCATGAAAGAGCCGGTTGCTGCCCTGCAAAAGAGGGTGTCATACCACGAGGCCTGCCACCTATGCCACGTCCAGAAGGTGAGAGAGCAACCTCGAAACGTGCTCAACGCTATACCCGGCATACAGATTGAGCCCCTCAACGAGAGCGACATGTGCTGCGGGAGTGCGGGCGTATACAATATCACGCACAACGAACGCTCGATGCTGATCCTGGACCGCAAGATGGCGAACATAGAGGCCACCGAAGCCGATGTGTCGCTGACAGGCAATCCTGGCTGTATGCTGCAACTCGATTACGGGCGCAGAGCCGTAAGATCGCGCAAGCCCGTGCTCCACCCTGTCCAACTGCTCGACGCCGCCTACCGCGCAGGCCGCCTCCAATCAGGCACGCCTACGACCTTCCAGGGCATAGACGACGGCGCAACCCTGAAAACCAGGCGCGGGCGCGTAGTAGCCATAGCCGCCGATGGTCGGACAAGGGTGGTGCTAGGAGTGACCAGTGACCGGTGACCAGCAGGACGAAGGGCGATAGGTGGCTTAACTCTTATCACTACCGGTCACCGGTCACTGGTCACTGAGAAGAATTAGTCATAAGGAAGGATTTGGACTTGCTGAAAAAATTCTTTGGACGCCGCGCAAAGTCGGTTGAGCCGAAGGCTGTCATACCGGGCGCCAAGGACGGCGGGCATGGCGATCATTGGGGTTGTCTGCTGCAATCGGTGCAGGAGAAGGAGCTTATCCCCTTTCTGACCGACGTCACGCGCAAAGATAATCATCCCTATACCTTCGATTTTGGGCCTGGATCCACAGACAAGGGACTGGCGTTCTACTCGAATGGGACGCCCTTGCGGGCCTGCGTGCTGGTAGCAAACCAGATGCTCGCGAGCGCCTACCCTGAAGTGCAGGATGGTCCAGTGTGGCCCATCACGATTACCGAAATCATACCCTGGTCTAACGGCCTGGAGGGCCAGATCGCGGGCACATGCCATGGTGCCGCTGTTGCCTTCTTCGACACTCGCTTCTATGCCAACTGGCGGCGCTACGACGTAGGGCAAACCTACGACTTTCATATGGGCGCGCTCGGTTACACAGTGGGCCGCGCACCCCAAAGCGAGGTCGAGACAGAACTCGGCGCGAAAGTTTCCCTCGATGGCGCGCATGCCTACATGCCCGCGAATCTCGACAACGAAGCGGCAGACGTGGACGATCTATGGTTCCACAGCCCGCTTGAGGGCGAGAAGGACAGCGCTTATCTGATTGGCCCGCCAATCTACTCCTACCCGATTGTCATGGCGATACCGGAGGACTTCGAGATGAAGTTGGATGTCTACTGCGGGGCGCATGTGCTCGCCCCTGACATGAAAAACATCCAACCCAATGATGATATCCAGGGCTACCTATGGCTGCTTGGCTATCTGGCGCAGTGACCGGTGACCGGTGTCTCACACCTCTCCTCTTACTAACCTCTTAATCAAAGAACTCAGCACTCAGCACTCAGCACTCATAACTTCGGACATTGGAACAAACACCAAAACAACCCTATGACGAACTGAACCCGCCTGCAGAACCGGGCGTGGTGTGGCGACGGTCTGCGGTACTCATACTCCTCTACCCAAAGGGCGGAGAAGACTACATGGTGCTCATGAAGCGCACCGAAACCGTGGCGCACCATAAGGGGCAGATCTCATTCCCCGGCGGTGCCCAGGAACCCGAGGATGTCGACCTGGTCGCTACCGCCCTCCGCGAGGCTAACGAAGAGCTCGGCATTGACCCCCACATGGTGCAGGTGCTCGATGTTCTGCCCGACTTCTATGCGCGCGTCAGCAGTTTCATCATTACCCCAGTAGTAGGCAGACTCAAGCCGGAGGCCGATGCAGACCAATTGGTGTTCCGACCCAACCCGGACGAAGTGGCTGAGATAATCGAGGTGCCTTTGAGGGTTCTGCGTGACCCCTCCATCCACCACACCGAACAGCGTACACACAACGACATCACCTACAACATCCATTTCTACGACTATGGCCAATACGAAATCTGGGGCGCGACGGGCCGTATCATTCAAGAGTTTCTACGGGTCGTAGATAGTAAGTCAAACGGTTGACGCCTTATTGCCTGCGGCCTCCAGTCTGCGACTCCAGAGGGTAGTAATTGCCAAGCGGTCGAACACATGACTTCATAACGGTTGTTACAGGGGCTATCGCCGCGCCCGTGGTACTTGGTAGCAGTCTGCCCGACATCAACCCTACTAACGCGATTGTGCTGCTGGGGTCTTATCTGGTGTCGGGGTTGCTCTTCAGCCCTGATCTCGACCTCAAGTCGGCCCCCTACAAGCGGTGGCGAGCTTTGCGCTTTATGTGGTTGCCCTATCAGAAAGTCATACCGCACCGAAGCTGGATTTCGCATAGCTTCTTCTTTGGCCCGCTGTTGCGCGTGCTCTATTTTGCGGTTGTCCTCTCCCTGCTCACTTTCCTTGTGCTGGCTCTCATCAATGCCCTCGTGCCCATTGACCCTACGAATACACTGCTCAATGCGGCGACCCAGATACGAATCTGGCTCGAGGCCCACCCCATTGTAATAGGCTATGCCGCCGCAGGCTTCATACTGGGCGGGGCGGCTCATTCGCTGGCTGACATTGTGTGGTCGTGGATAAAACGCAAGGTTCGAACAGCGTTGAGAACACGCTAGACACAACCCGAGAATTAGTACCAAAAAGGGCTGAAGTGGTAGGACTTTAGTCCTTTTTAGGATTAACCATGGCTATCCTTTTTGTGCCCGAGAGATACGCACTTATACACCCAAAATGATGTATCGCTGAGCGCGACAAGGGCGTATTATGCTAGTACTAAAGTAGTCGCATCGGAAGCAATCCGCAAGTTTTCGACGACCGGACCGCCAGGTGGACAGATCGAACCAGAGAAGAGCCCAATCAACGTTATATCCCAAGAAGTGCGCTATATGCTTGTACTCAATTTCTAGGCCGCACGGAGGAGAGCAAAAGTTGCAACCAAACATCGCTACAAACTTGCTTACACGTCGTCCCGTAGCTCGTATGGTGTACGCACTGGTGGTGCTTGCGCTAATGATGCCTGCGTTCGCTGCCTCGCCCGCGCGGTGGGTTGACCCTGCCACGAAGACACACCCTGCCCTGCTGGACATGGCGACCAAGCATCCCACTGAGAGCGTCAGGGTTATTGTCCTGAAGTCAGCCCAAAGTAGCGCCCCCGAACAGCTTGTCCAGTCAATGGGCGGCACTATTGTGTCAAACCTGAGCATCATCAACGCCTTTGTGGCTCAAGTGCCGGCTGGGAACATAGAGAGCCTGGCGGCATCAAACGATGTGCGCTGGGTTTCGCCTGATGCCCCCGTTCAGGAAGCATCAAC
>DATINP010000237.1:0-31125 GCA_035474135.1 Chloroflexia bacterium
AAGGCCCGCCCGTCTGAGTCACCTTAAAGGGGTGATCGCCCAGGCAGCCCCTACCGCATGCATAGACCAGGTCGCGCATTGTGCGGCCCATCGCCATCTCGTTGATGCCCGTGCGCTGGATCGATCCCATCAGGGTGAACAGCTTGGTACCATTGCCGTTTTCTGTGCCGATAGCCTTGAACCACTCCGGGCCATTCAGCATGATCTGGGGTACGCAGGACATAGTTTCGGTGTTGTTCACTACTGTGGGCAGGTTGAAGAGGCCTGCCTCGACCGAGCGCGGCGGCTTGGTGCGGGGCATGGCACGCTTACCTTCGAGGCCGAACATCAGAGCCGATGCCTCGCCCGATATATACGCGCCTCCACCCATCTCCACGTCTACGTGGCACGTGAAACCCGACCCCATGATATTCTCGCCCAACAGGCCGGCTTCATAGGCCTGTTGCACTGCCACCTTCTGGCGGTGGATTGCCAGAGGATACTCGTCGCCCACGTAGATATAGGCCCAGGGCGTCCCAACAGCGAAGCACTCGATGATCAGCCCTTCGATGATCTGGTGGGGGTCGCCTTCGTGCAGCGCGCGGTCCTTGAACACATTAGGTTCGCCTTCGTGCGAGTTGCAGATAACGTACTTGGGAGTCGTGCGGGCTTTGCGACCGCCATCCCACTTGACGCCCGCAGGGAAGCCCGCGCCGCCCCGTCCCTTCAGGCCCGAGTCAGTCACGACCTTTATTACCTCGTCTGGGTTCATGTTGAACAGCACTCGCTTAAGAGCCTCGTAGCCCCCGCGAGCGATGTAGTCATCTATCGATTCGGGGTCGATGTAGCCGAGGTTACGCGAGACGATGCGCTGTTGCAACTTCCAGAAATCAAGCTCTTTGGCAGCGGGGATGCCCTTAATGCCCGCCTCCGCGCCGTCCCAAGCCTCGGTGCCATAGATACACACAGCAAGGTCGGGGCGCACGTCACCCCTGTTCAGGACGCTCTCGAGCAGTTCGGGCACTTTATCCGCCGTGATATGAGCGTATGACACACGAGGCTGACCCGGCATTATTATGTCAACTTGCGGCTCCAAATAGTGCGTGCCCATCGGCCCGGCCCGCCGCACGATGGCCTTGGCATTGTTCGCCGCGATCCAGGCACGGATCGTTTCGAACGTGCTGTCGGCGCCATGCGCAACCGAGGACGAACCCCACGGCACGATGATCACGGGCACGGTAGCGCTCGACATGGTGGCCTGCCACCTCTTGCGTGCGCCTTCCTGCCGAGCCTCAAATTGCTCGCGCGTTATGCTGGTTCGTTTGGTTACATCCAGTGGATAATAATGTGCTACTTCGGCCATTTTATACGCTCCATCTACTACTTCATATCAGCGATTGCATATACCCTGTTACTTTTACCGCAGAGCCATACAGCAAGCTCCTTGCCGCTAGCTCTCTTTTGGCTTCTGCATATACTTTTCAACCTCGTAGCCGGCATAAAGCTCATCCGAGCGCGGGCCGAAGCCGTAGTTATTGGCATATTTGTGGTGGTCAACGCCACCCGACATATGATCCCCCACAGGCGGATAGGTGTCAGCGTCCTCGCTCTCCCACTGATCAATGATGGTATTCATCTTCTCAGGCGTTACGTGCGCATAGAACCTGCCTTCTACGTCTACCAGGGGGCCGAGGTCGCACGCGCCCAGGCATATTGACTGCGGCTCGAAGGTCCAATGCCCGTCGGCTGTGGTCTCACCGGGGCCGACATTCAGTCTGTCTTCAACCGCCTGCCGTACTGCCGCGGCTCCATTCACATAACAGCCGGTGCCCTCGCACGACATGATAACATGCCCTGCTCTGGGGCTATACCTGAAAAATGAATAGAAAGTGAGCACCCCATACACGTTCGCTTCGGGCAGGCCAAGCTCGGCCGACACTTGAGAAGCAGCCGCCTGCGTTATATATCCATAGCGCGTCTGCATCTCCTGGAACACGGGGATCATCGCTTCCTCGGGGTCAACATGGCGATAGTGGTCGAGCAGTGCGGTGATTTCAGCAGGAGGGATCTCGCGACCGGGTGTAATCGCACTGCTATCCTCAAAGTGCGCAGGCATAGCGCGATCTTCGTGCGACACCAGGTGCCCACTCCGCACACTGTTCAGTACCTCGCCTATCGAATCGTCAGCCGACTGACTGTCTGTATGGTTAGTACTATCCATCGAGCAATCCTCTCCTCAAAACGATGCTACCGGTCTACTTCGCCCAGTACGATGTCGATCGAGCCGATGATGGCTATCACGTCCGAGATCATCGCGCCACCCGACATTATAGGCAAAGATTGGAGGTTGACGAACGAGGCCGCACGACAGCGAGCGCGATATGGATGGTTCTCGCCATTGGACACGATGTACCAGCCCAGTTCGCCCTTCGGCGACTCAACGGCCGAGTAGTAGTCACCCACCGGCGCTTTGAAACCGTGTATCGCCAGGATAAAGTGCCTCTGCATCGCCTCGATGCTGGTCATAAGGGCTTCTTTGCCGGGCAACGCCACGCGCATATCGGCGGTCATTACGGGGCCACCGGGCAACTGGTCCGTCGCCTGCTGGATAAGGCTGAGGCTCTGGCGCATTTCTTCCATGCGCACCAGGAACCGGTCGTACACATCACCATGTGTGCCGATAGGTACTTCGAAATCCAGCCTGTCGTAGGCGGCATAGGGTCGTGCCTTGCGCACGTCATAGGCAACTCCGGAGCCCCGCAGACTTGGCCCGGTCAACCCCCATTGGATAGCGTCCTCTGCCGAAATAACACCCACGCCCTTTACGCGGCGCAGGAAAATCGGGTTCTCTGCCAGCAGGCCGTCGTACTCTTTCAGGTGGCCTGGCATGTCGTCCACGAACTTCTGAAGCTTCTCCAGGAAGCCGGGCGGAATATCCTTGGGAAAACCACCCACCCTTTGCGCGTTCAGAGTCAGGCGTGCTCCCGTCTGCATTTCCAGCAGGTCGAGCACGGCCTCGCGCTCTCTCATGGCGAACAGGAAGACGGTTATGGCCCCCAGGTCCATGCAGTGCGTGCCAAGCCACAAAAGATGGGACGCGATCCTCTGCAGCTCAGAAAAAATGACGCGCAAGTAGTTGGCGCGCTCAGGTATCTCAATGCCCATCAGGCCTTCGACAGCCTGCACAAACGCCAGGTTGCTGGTAAAGGCGGCCACATAGTCCATGCGGTCGGTCCACGGCACGAACTGGTTATACTGCCTGTACTCGCCGATCTTTTCTACGCCACGATGCAGGTAGCCCAAGTCGGGTATCGCCTTGCGCACTACCTCGCCGTCCAGTTCCAACAGCACGCGCAGCACCCCGTGCGTTGACGGATGCTGGGGGCCGAGGTTCAGCATCATATCTTCGGTTTGAGGTGTAAGGCCCGTCATCGGGCCAATCCCTGTCTGCACTACGGCCTGCGTGGGGGCGGCTTGTCCGTCCGCGTCAGGCGCTATTTCAACGTGATCTTCGATAGCCATTTCTCACTCCAATCCTCAGTTCCCTGATCCACTCCCTGGCTCGCAGTAATCATTCATGCATATCAAGCCGCAAGTGCACAGCCGGAAACCTACGAAGTGTACGTTCCATATCCGAGCAAGGGATAGTCTTTCCTGAGCGGGTAGCCTTCCCAGTCTTCAGCGAGCAGTATGCGGCGCAGGTCGGGGTGGCCCGCGAACACTATGCCGAACATATCAAAGACTTCGCGCTCTTCCCAGTTGGCGGCTTTCCAAACGCCGCTAACAGTATCTATAGTTTCGCCATCGGCCACGGCAGATTTTACACGCAGCAGATGGCCCAGCGACATGCTGAACAGGTGGATAACTATATCGAACCGTTTGGCACGGGAAGGATAATCCACCGCCGTCAGGTCGGTGAGGAAGTCGTATTCGAGGCCGGGGGTATCTCGCAGGAGCATGCAAGCCTCGACGAGATGCTCTTTGAACACCCGTATCGTTACCTGGTCTCTGAACGCGGAAACGTCTTCTATTGCGTCGGGCATTGCCTCGCGCAACTTCAGAACAGCCGGGTTCTGCTCGACGTCAACCCCGGTTGGGGGTGGTACGTAACTCCCTCGGAACGGTACATATCCTGCCATGTTACCTCACTCCTCTTGCTATGCTTGCTTCTTCTCAGGTTTGGGAGTAGTGCGGGCGATTGTCTGCGCCTGAACGATTTCCTGAAGCTTGAGAATACCGTAGAAGATCGCTTCGGGATTAGGCGGGCAGCCTGGTATGTAGATGTCCACAGGCACCACTTCGTCAATACCCTGCACTACTGCATAGGTGGGGAACGGCCCGCCCACGCTGGCGCAGTTACCTACAGCGATGCACCACTTCGGCTCGGACATCTGGTCCCAGATTGTGCGCATCACGGGCGCGAATTTCTTTGTGACAGTGCCACACACAAGCATAACGTCGCTCTGGCGCGGCGAGAACCTGTAAAGCATCCCGAAGCGCTCTAACATATCGAAGCGCGAAATGCCCACCGCCATCATTTCAATGGCACAACAGGCCGTGCCAAGAATTAGAGGCCACATTGAATACCTGTGGGCCCAATTAAAGAGGAAGTCCGCGGTGGTGGTGACCACGCTGGGACGAAATCTGTTTACGATGAGACCCAATCGAGCGCCCCCTTTCTCCATGCGTACACGTACGCAACTAACAGCAACACAATAAACAGCACGATCTCTACCAGCCCGTACCAGCCCAACGAATTGAACGCAACCGCCCACGGATAGAAGAACACGGCCTCTATATCGAACACCACAAAGAGCATCGCGATCACATAGTAGCGGATCGTGTAGCGGGCCTGTGCCTCGCCAATCGGGGGCATACCCGACTCGTACGCTGTGTATTTGATAGGGTTGGGGTTCTTCGGGCGCAGAAGTATAGGCAGGAACATCATGGATACGGCGATGCCCAGCACAAATGTGAAGAAGACGGCTATCAGAAGCCAGCTAAGCTGGTTCGCGGGAACAGAGGTGATAGCCTGCGCCACCGGTGTGGGTGTGGCCTGCGCCAGAATAGATGCTGGAAGGGCCAATGGGAGCATACTTCCCTCCTCTTGGGGATCGGATCACGCCTTTTTCTTGGTTGCAATTCAGCACTTGTTGTGCCAGAAATACAACCCGCTGATCCTTGTTTATTCTATCACAATCTTTTGCGGGTTACAAGAAGCTAACCCTCTATTTCACACCCACATCTCAGCCATCCTGTGCGGAACATTGAGTATAACAGAATAAGCTAGAGATGCAAGACCGGGCCGGAGTCCAGCCTGGTCACCCGCCGGCGCTGTTCGGCTCGGCTTCTATTACGGTGGCGCCATCCTCAGTGAGCGGGCCAGGCTGTTGGCCGTTGTCGCTCGGCTCGTTCCTGATGGAGGCGAATGCGTCGCCGTCCAGCCGTTCCGAGATCAACTGGCCGCGCTTGCGCAGGTCAGCAAGCTCAAGCTCTGTCCGCTTGACCCTGTAAAGCACTTCTTCGGTCAGTCGCCTGCTGGCGGCTATCAGGTCGGCCAGCAAGCCTATGAGGAAAATCTGGAAGCCGAACACCAGCGAGATCAAGGTGACAATTGTGGTAGGAGCGTGCCGGTCAAAGGTCTGGCGGAAGTTCAGATCCTCCTGGAAGAAGTAGTGGAAGAGTATCTTCAGGATACCGAAGCCCGCGATCGCCAGCAAAAAGAGGCCAATATAAAAGAACACCTTTAAAGGCTCATACATAGCGTACAGGCGCACTATTGTCGCGCCCGACTTTTTCACATAATCGAACACGCCGCGTACCAGCCGTGAGGGCCTGGTTACTTCGTTCGTGGTTACGGGCACGCTGGCTATCTTGAGGTTCTTTTTGCCCGCCTGCACAATCGTTTCGAGCGTATAGGTGTAGTTTGTGATCACATTCAGGCGCAGGGCGGCTTCGCGCGAGAGGGCGCGGAAGCCACTGGGCGCATCGGGTACGTCCGTGCCGGAAGCCTGGCGCACCACCCAGCTACCCATCACCTGTAACACCTTTTTCACGGGCGAGAAGTGCCTGATATTGCGCACCTGTCTGTCGCCAACCACCATCTCGGCCTCACCCCGGACGATGGGCGCGACCAGGTCGGGTATCATCGATTGGGGATACTGGTTGTCGCCGTCGGTGTTGACTATAATGTCGGCACCCAGCCGCAGGCAGGCATCGATCCCGGTCTGAAAGGCTGCTGCCAGACCCTTATTGACGCTGTGCTTCACTACATGGGTCACGCCCAGGGCCAGTGCTACCTCAACGGTGCGGTCAGTCGAGCCGTCGTCAATAATCAGGGTCTCCAGTACATCTACGCCAGGGATCGACTTGGGCATATCGCGGAAGACGAGGGGCAAACTGCCCTCTTCGTTGTAGCACGGTATTTGTACGATGACCTTCATAGGGTTGCACGCGGCTTTCTGTAGGTGTACCTTCGCGGTAAATTGTACTCTCATTAGTAAGGCGGGTCAAGAATCGGTGCATTCGTTAATGTTCAGAGATGGCGTGGGCAAGGTCGCCCGGCGACTAAAGTCGCGGGCTAGTTCAAACGAAGTCCGCCTACGCGGACTGTAACGCTAACGAGTATGTCAATACTCAAGCACGGTCTAGAGGCAGCTAGTCCGCGCAGGCGGACTTCGCACTATGTAGCCCGCGACTTTAGTCGCCGGGCGATGGTGGCGTCACAGATATCCCGCCTCCACTCTGAACTCTTGCGTATGCTCGTACGCATTCAGACGCACCGTACCGCCGTCGCATTCCCAACAGGCACAGGACGATCTCCCCCTTCAAGTCTGAACATTAAAGCCGGTATGTGGCGCATCGGGTATCATACAGGGAACGCATCTTGCTTACAACACGGTAATCCCTCCCTAACGGCGCAACTGACATGAGAGGAGAATAACCTATACATGAAGAACCCAAGATTACACACTAAACTGGCCGCACTGGCTCTGCTGGGTGCACTGGTACTGGGCGCGTGCGACTCCGGCGGCACGGCGACTGTGCCTGTACCAACCGGTACGACAGCCGTAGGGACCGTGGTGGGGGGTACTCCGTCCGAACCGTTGCCTCGCTCAACAGTGCCTGGTCAGGCTCCGCCGCCCAACTCTACGAACGGGGTACCTCAGGCACAGCCTTCTACTGTAAGCAACCCCACAGCAGGCCCTAAAGTGACCCCCACGCTTACCGGCACCACCAACTCTGGTCTTACACCCGGAACAGGCGCAGGCGATGAAGGGCCACTTGTACTCGCCCCGCAGAAGTTAGAAACCGAGGCGGGCGGGTTTGGCGATGGACGCACGATCAATCTGCCGCCTGGCTTCAAGATACAGGTGTACGCCACCGACCTGAATGGCGTACGCTGGCTGGGACTTTCACCCGAAGGTGTCGTATACGCCACCGTGAAGGCCGCCGGTCAAGTGGTCACCCTGAAGGATACGAATAACGACGGCACAGCTGACCAGGTTACGACATTCGCTGATAATGTAGGCGCGGTGCAGGGGATAGACTTCCACGATGGCGCAGTATACGTGGCTAATGAAGGGCAGATCATCCGCCTCCAGGACACCGATAATGACGGCAAAGCCGATAAGCGTGACGTGCTCGCCGACGATATGCCGACGGGAAGCGGGCATTCTACTCGCACGATAGCCTTCGGCCCCGACGGCAACCTGTATGTCTCTGTCGGCTCATCGTGCAATGTCTGCCGTGAGACGAACGAAAAACGAGCCGCCATATCGCTCTATTCAGCCGACGGCAAGTTCCAGAAGGTGTACGCGAAGGGGCTGCGTAACGCGGTAGGGATCGTGTTCAATCCGCTCACAGGCGAACTGTGGGCCACCAACAACGGGCGCGACGAGTTGGGGGATAACATACCGCCCGAAACGATCTACAACGTGCAGGACGGCGCGGACTACGGATGGCCCTATTGCTATGGTAACCAGATCACTGACACGACCCAGAACCCACCGGCTGGCTACTGCGCGAAGACTAGCGGCCCGGCGGTCGAGATGCAGGCGCATTCCGCACCACTCGGCCTCGCGTTCTACACCGGCGATATGTTCCCCGCATCGTACAAGGGCGATCTAATCGTCGCCTTCCACGGTAGCTGGAACAGGTCAGTGCCAACGGGCTACAAGCTGGTGAGAATTCGCTTTGAGAATAACCAGCCCTCCACAACCGCGGGCGACATGCTGGTGGAAGACTTCGCGACAGGCTGGAACGATAATGGTGACGTGTGGGGACGCCCCGTTGATCCTATGGTAGCTCCTGACGGCTCCCTGCTGGTAACCGACGACGAAGCGAGTGTGATATATCGCATCTACTATAGTGAGTAGTGACGGTGACCGGTGACCGGTAGAGGAAGCGCTTACTATGTTAATGACCTCAGAGAGGCAAAGTGAGACAGGTCTTAAGTAGTCCATTCGGGCTTATTCGAGACATCAGGCGGATCAAGAATCCAGCAGGCTGGAGTCAGGGTCAATTTGACTGCTCCAGCCTGCCCTACTTTATAGTATTTTGATTACCTGCCGACAGGCACCTTCGCCAGTAACTCCTCCAGCCTATCCATCGTCTCCTTGTCGCCTTCTTGCATGTCGCTCTGAACCATGTCGTCGCGGTCCGCGATGCTCTGGAAAACGGATATGGTGGTCAGTTTGGTGCCGCCTTCGTGCTCCTCGTAAAGGGTCGTTTCCATCGACACCTTGCCTGGCAGACCTTCATACTCATACGTAAATACGGTCTGAAGTGGGGCCTCAATGTTGTGGTAGACGCCATGGAAGGCCCATTCGCCCCCCTTTTGGCTGCTTACCACGTAGCGCCAGCTGCCCCCCGACCAGGGCTCCATCTTATCAACAACTGTAGTGAGATTTCTCGGTCCCCACCACTGCGGGATGGTTTCGGGGTCTGTCATGATCTTGAATACAAGATCGCGCGGTGCGTTGAAAATACAGGTAGCGACAATTGAGTGTTGGTTGGGTTCGGCGACCACGTCACGCCTTGGCATCTTTTTGCTCCTTTGCTTGTTCACTCGCTTGAGTGCGGTTAATAAGGTCTTCCAAACGATCCATGCGCTCATTCCATAGCTGTCGATAGCCGGACAGCCAGGAATCAACGTTCTGAAGCGGTGTCGGGTCCAGGAAATGCAATTTCTCGCGACCGACCTTGCGGGTCGTAATCAGCCCCGCTTGCTCCAGAATATCAAGGTGCTTCATTACGCCAATACGACTCATGGGCATCGATGCGCATAGCTTAGTGAGCGTCTGCCCGTTAGCTTGCGCCAGTGAGTCGAGTAATTGACGGCGATGGTGATCTGCCACCGCCTTGAACACCTGTTCGGTTTCCATGACCTCATTATACGTAACTAAATGGTTACTTGTCAAGGGCCAATTTGCTCTGTTGCCCTAAGGTAATTTCTGGTATGCGACGGGGCTGGAACACTCAGCGCTATGTGCAGTTACCAGCGCCTCAAACTGCGGTACCAGGTCAGGCTTGACGAGATAGATGTTCTTGCAGTAACTCGGTATGCTGTCCGGATCGGCCAGTTTGTCGAGCAGGCCGCCTATATAAAGTGGAGGGCGCGTGTCGTCGAAGCTGTAGCGCGGATCTACGTCGCCCGTGGCGATGTTATAGTAGCGGTAAGTCGAGCGTAAAGCCAGGCGATACTGGTTCGAGTTGATCTCCTCCAGCGTCAGCTGCTTGAGGTCGTTAGTCACCAGCGCCACGCCTCCCCCACGTGCCTTCGCGGCGTCCACCTGTGTCATGAGCAGTTTAGTCACTTCCATCTCGTAGGTGGGGGGCACTTCAACACTGTAATCAAGCCAGGAAGAGACCGCTACTCCCACAACAAGCGTAACCATGCAGAACAGGCCAACCCGCAACATCCACGCATTGCTTCTCAAGCTCTGAACCCGGCCACGCCCGAACATCCGCGGCCCCACCCGTAACACAAAGTCTACGAGCGTAACCAGGCCCAGCACGACCAACAGACTGATCAGTGGAACCGCAAAGATAAGCCGCCCGATATGCACCTGGGAAGTCAACAGCAGTGGCAGGGTGAAGCCGAGGAGCAAAAGCACGAGCGCACGCCACCTGTATCCCCCGCGCATACTGCCCAGCCATGCCGCCCGGCCTAATCCTATGAGCAACAGGGGCAGTAGCCACCAGGGCATAAGCCTGCCGTGTGGGTTCCAAAAGTCGGTCGGCGGAGGCATAGTATCCCTATCCAGGAAGAGATTCGCCATGTCGCTCGCGTTCTTGGTGATCAGATTCCAGGCCAATTCGACGGGCGAGACAGTAGCGTCGACGCCCACGGGAAGAAGCGTATTACTCAGCTTCTCGTTGTACATGTCGGCGTTGACAATAAGGTTAGCAATCTGCTCACCGCGCCCGGCGTAATAGTAGCCGACCGAGATAATCGGGTCGTGCTCGTGGTCAAAGTCGAGGGCTGTGATAAAGCCCGCCATCGCGACCACCAGCACCAACGCCGACGCGAACAGCCTGAGCCGTTGCGCCCTATCCTTCCACCGGACGAGCGCCTCTATAATGAGCAGACCCACGCACATAGGCCACAAAAAGCGTATGGGCGCGTAGCCATAGGCTCCAAGCACAAGCGTCCCCAGCAGCGCGCCCACCCTCCACCACAGATCGGGCCTTTCCAGCACCCACAGGAGCGCCAGGATCGTCAGCAGCGCGGGCACAAGCGACACGCCCACTGCGGTGGCTGTGCGCGAGTAGAGCAGGTACACAGGAGAGAGTGCCAACAGCAAGGCCGCAAGTACGCTCATCGCCTCGCTCAGTAACGTACCAACGTGAAGCCTGCCAAAGAACTTGCGACCCAGGACGTACAGCAGGGGTACCGCCAGTGCGGCCAGCAGAGCCACTGGCAAACGCAACCATAGAAGCGATGCGCCCCCGATCCCAAACCCCAACCACGAGGGCAACACCACGTAGGGCGACGTTCCGCCGTCGGTCATAAGCCCTTCGAATATGTGGAAAGGGGTAAGCGAAGGCTGCCCAATAAATGGGTACAGCCCTTGCAGAGTATTGTTTTCCCAGTTGAAGGTGAAACCGGGGTGGCTGTCCAGCCCGACCACCAGCAGTGTCACCGCCAGGCCATATAAGCCTATAGCAATAAGCAACACAGATCTATTTCGACCGCCCATGCCAAAATTATAACCCGAAATACGCGCATATACACGCTCGAAAAATGTTGCTTGCAAGATTCCACTATGGTAAAATAGTGCGTAGGTAGACACAGAGTGATAGGCTACCATGGATGTAGCGATCCTGGGGCAGCAGGTAGTATTTGCGAGTATGTAGAGTAGAGTACTAGAGCGGAACGAGACATGAATTACTCCCCAGTCTTGGTTTTGAACCAGAACTTTGAGCCGTTGAACGTGTGCAACGTCAGACGCGCCCTTGTGCTCGTGCTGGACGGCAAGGCTGAGGTGCTTGAGCTAAACCACCAGATAGTCTACACTCCCACCCGCTCCATTCATTGCCCCTCCGTCATCAGACTCTCCCATCTAATCAAGCGACCCCGTCCACGAGCGCGCCTGAGCAGGCGCGAAATCTTTATCCGCGATAATTACACATGCCAGTATTGCGGGGCACGCGTCCGCGACCTCACGATAGACCACGTGATCCCCCGTAGCAAGGGTGGACCGCACACCTGGGAAAACCTCGTGAGCGCGTGCAAAACGTGCAACCACCGCAAGGGGGGCAAGAACCTGTCTGAAACAAGAATGCGCCTGGCACGTATTCCCCGTGAGCCTCGGTCGAATATCTACTACATGGTGCACCGCTTCCTGGAGCACGGCCCCATGGAAGAATGGCTCATATACCTGCCCGGCATCCAGTCTCCGGTATCATCCAGCAATGTAAGCTGAGGCCCCTCGGGCTTCAGCTAACCCCCTCACGGCTGCGTGACGGGGGTTTTGCTTTTCAGAAACAAGACACCGAAACAATCGTCTATCAGGAATCGTTTATAATAGTCCGTTATCAATTTTGAGGGAGAAAACAATGTTAGACATCAAACTGTTCCGCGAACAACCCGACCTTGTCCGCACAGGCCTGAGCAACCGGGGCGTGGAAGATGCCGCCGCAATTGTGAGCGAGGTGCTGCGCCTGGACGAGAGGCGCCGCTCTATCCTGGTGGAAAAGGAGGGCTTGCAGGCCCGCCGCAATGAGCTTTCCAAGCAGGTGCCGAAGGCCGCACCCAACGAGCGCGCGGCGCTGATCGAGGAATCGAAGGGGATCGGTCCACGCATCTCCGAGCTTGACAAGGAAACGAACGACGTAGATACAGAACTGCGCGACCTCCTCCTCAGCACGCCCAACCTTCCGCACCCCTCGGCCCCCATCGGCCCCGACGAAGACGATAACGTGACCGTGCGCACATGGGGGGAGCCGAAGAAGTTCGACTTCGAGCCGTTGGCCCACTGGGATATAGGAGTGCGGCTCGGCCTCGTAGACTTCGAGCGCGGCGTAAAGATTGGTGGGGCGCGTGCCTACATCCTCACCGGCCTGGGTGCTCGGCTAGAGCGCGCTCTACTCAACTTCATGCTCGACATGCACGTATACGAGCAAAACTACACAGAGGTCTTTCCGCCCTTCCTCGTTACTGAGGACAGCATGATCGGCACAGGCCAATTGCCCAAGTTCAAGGAGGATATGTACGCCCTTGCCGACGACCCCCTGTACCTGATCCCCACCGCCGAGGTGCCCGTCACCAACATGCACCGCGAGGAAATCCTGACCGCCGACCAACTTCCCCTGCGATACACAGCCTACACCGCCAGCTTCCGGCGCGAGGCGGGCTCGGCAGGCAAAGACGTGCGCGGCGTTATCCGCGTTCACCAATTCAATAAGGTGGAGATGGTCAAGTTCACCACGCCCGAAACAAGCTATGAGGAACTGGAGACCCTTACCAACGACGCCGAGGCAGTGCTGCAAAGGTTGAACCTGCCATACAGGGTGAGCGAACACTGTACGGGGGACCTCGGTTTCTGCGCGAGCAAGAGCTACGACCTCGACGTGTGGATACCGGCGCAGGACACCTACCGCGAAATATCGTCTTGTAGCAACTTCGAGGACTACCAGGCGCGCCGCGCCAACATTCGCTATCGCCCAGGTCCCGAAGAGAAGCCGCGCTTTGTCCACACACTGAATGGGTCAGGCCTGGCGGTGGGACGCACCTGGGCCGCGGTGCTGGAAAACTTCCAGCAAGAAGACGGCTCGGTCATAATCCCGGGCGCGCTTCGCCCCTACATGGGTGGCATCGAAACGATCAAAGCGCAACAGAATCAGGAGTAGAGGAGTATAATATATATAGGACATAAATATTGAACGAGAGCACTAACAACCGTACAGAAACGAAAATGAAACTGGCCCTTGGCCTCACGCTGCTGATCCTGGTGGCCGAGGTTGTGGGTGGCGTGGTCTCCAACAGTCTCGCGCTACTCGCCGATGCGGGCCATATGCTGACCGACGTTTTCGCGGTGGCGCTATCGCTCTACGCGCTTATACAAAGTCGCCGTCCCGCCGACAACAAGCGCACCTTTGGCTACCATAGGGTCACGATCCTTATCGCTTTGCTGAATTCGGCCATTCTGCTTCCTCTGAGCGCTTACATTGTCTGGGAGGCGATAGGACGCTTCTCGCAACCCGCCCACATCGAAGGTGGGATCATGTTCGGGGTGGCGCTGCTCGGCCTCGTGGCAAACCTACTGATCGGCCTCAATCTGCATACTGAGGCGAACGCAAGCCTCAATATCCGTAGCGCAGTGATCCACGTCATGGGAGATGCTGCCGCTTCGGGTGCGGTACTCATAGCTGCCCTGGTTATCACCTTTACGGGCTGGACGCCGATAGACCCCATCCTGAGTATCGGAATAGCCCTGCTGGTAGCCTTCAGCGGTTGGCGTATTGTGCGTGAAAGCATAGCCATACTGATGGAGTCGGCACCAAGAGATTTAGACATCCCGGCGCTGATAGAGCGTCTTCAGGAAGTGCCGGGCGTGCGCAGCGTCCACGACCTGCACGTGTGGCAGATAAGCCAGGGCATCAACGCCCTCAGTTGCCACGTAATCGTGGACGACCAGGCAGTCAGCCGGAGCGCTGCCGTGCTTGCCGCTATGAATAGGCTGCTTGAGGACGAGTTCAGTATAGGACACTCCACTATCCAGGCCGAATGTATAGAGTGTGACCCCAATGCCCTCTATTGCCAGCTAATCCCCATGGACACAGGCGACCACGGGCATTCGCACTCGCACTCGCACGCACATGCGCCTGAACAAGAGCACGAACACGTGCACACCCATTAATCATAATCATGCGCTAAGCAAAAAGAAGACGCAGACCCCGATAAGAGAGGGTCTGCGTCTTCTTTTTGCTTTCTAATTCAGGCTATCTGCTGCCCAGCCAGTTCAGAGGGTTGCGATAGTCGCGACCACTGCCTACCTTCACCATGAAGTGCGTGTGGGGGCCTGTGGAATTGCCTGTCGAACCGACGTTGCCGATAACCTGTCCGCGAGCTACATACTGGCCCACGCGCACGGATGGCTGGCGTATCATGTGGCCGTACACAGTGAGCAGGCCGTTCTGGTGGTCTATAAACACGCAATAGCCGAGGCCGTCTGTGCGCCACCCTGCCCAGATTACTTCACCTGCGCCTGCGGCGTGGATAGGCGTGCCGGCGGGGGCCGCCAGGTCCAATCCATTGTGGTGAGAGGAGAAATACTGGGTTATCACGAAGTTGCTAAGGGGCCAACCAAGCGAGCCTGAGCCGCCTGAATAAGAGCTTTTCGGCGCAGGTATTGCCTTGGGGGCTGTTTTGGTAATAGATTCGCTGGTTGTGGACTTTGTACTGCTCTTGGTTGTCTGGCTACTCGCCGAAGCGGCTTCTTCTTCCTGCTGCTTCTTGGCTTCTGCCAGGCGGGCTGCGGCCACCTCGCTGGGCGGGGTGCCACCCGGAACCATTATCACGGCGTCTACGGCAAGCGTCGAGCCTGCGGACAGGTGGTTGGGAGTGAAATCGAGGATGTTCTGCGAGGTAACGCCGAACTTGTCGGCCACCGACAATACAGTGTCGCCCGCCGTCACTTTGTATTCCATGCCAATCACGGGTAGGATACGCAGTTGTGTGCCGGGAGCCATGGCGGCGGGGTCGGGAATGTCGTTGGCATGAGCGATCGTAGGAACGTCAACCTGGAACCGGGCCGCGATCTTGTTCAGCGTGTCACCTGCGCGCGTGCTATAGGTGATCGTTTCGGTGCGCTGGGGCATCATGCCGCTGGGCACAACCAACGGCTGTCCAACCTTGACTGTACCGTCAGCAACGTTATTAGGCCCGTAAGCCACGATCAACGATGGGTCTGCCTGGAAGTACCGTGACACGCTATCGAGCGTATCGCCCGCCTTCGGTACGTAATACATACCGTCGATGGGAGGCACGAATAAAATCTGTCCGGGGTCAAGCTGTTGTTCCGAGTCCCAGATGGCATTCGATCCCATTACGGTCTCGGCCATGACATTGAACTTCGCAGCTACTGATGCGACTGTATCGCCTGCTTGCACGGTATATGCGGTGACGGCTGTACGCGTCTGTGCTGCTTCAGCCTCGGCTGTGGTGCCGCCGGTGGCGGGCGCTTCGTAGATGCGAGAATCGGCGGCGGCATCCGTGCCACCCAGTTCGGTGCGGGGCAACGTCAGTGCGAAATCCTGTCCGTCCGCAGCATCCCCGTCGCCGAAGGAGTCCGTACCCTGGGCCGAATCAACTGCCGACAGGCCACTGGGGTAGGGGTTCTCGACTGTGAGGGTCTTGAGACCGCCCAGGACAACTAGCCCGCCTACTATAAGCAGGATAATAATATGGGTAGCATAGCGTGTCACCCATTGGGCGGCGTGTCTACGCGATGTATGCGCCGCGGCAAGCTGTTCGGCGGTGGCGCCAAAGCCAAGAGCGCCTGGCCCGCTATGCTCGTCTACCTTGACCAACAATCCAACGGTGTCGCGGGCGCTTTGTACGCCCACCTGGGCGCGAGCAAGCCCTGTTTGCAAACGAGAAGGGGGTAAAAAGGCGGTATCGTCCTCGTCCTCATAGATCGGCTTTATGCTGGGGGCTAAGACCAGTAGAGAATCGATAGAAGACGCTTTGTTTTGCAGACCATCCGTTAGCTCAGCGGTCCGCGACGATTGTGGCTGGGAAGAAAGGCGAATAGCGCCTTTAGAATTGCTTTGCTTGGTATTGGAACTCGGACCGGCCACACGGCCCTTTGTATTGCGAACGACGCCCGATGGCGAGAGTATTTCAGGTTCATCACTTATAGACGAAGAATTAAGCAGGGAGTTCAAGCTCTCTTGCGCATCATTTATAGCGCGGTTGGAACGAGAATTAGAGCCGGCGCGCGGCCTTTTGCCCCCTTTAGGCAAAGTTTGTACCATTTGTGAGAGTGCCTCCTCGGTCTAGCGAAGATCGGAAGCCGCACATATGCGCTTACAGGGCACAGCGAAGCGCAAAACTTCAAGGGCGTGACAAGGCTGGGATGCTGTAGAGTAAGTGTCTATTATTACAGGTGTGCGAATCCTGATCATTCCAGCTCATAGAGCAAGGTCGTTCCACAAGACTCATATCTGCAGAACACAAAGGGGATAATACTGCATCAAGAAACGCCTTTGCAAGCGATTTCCGTGCTCCCACGCCTGAAATACTGCGAAAATACGGTAAATAACGTAGGGCAACAGAGCCGTAAATCACGAATTGTACACCGCCGGTCGCGGCCAATGACAGGTGACTTGTTAGCTACGACTTACGATCCGAGATCACAATCCTAACCGGGTCGCCTGTGCGCACTTTCATACGGTGGGCGGCGTTGGAATTGCGTACTGCAATCTCCAGAAGACGCTCCGAGCCGATCAGGGCTACGGGCTGGCCTTCCCGTACGTCGTTGTAGGCATTTGACATCCCCTTGATCACGTGCCCCCCAACCTCTATCGTGAGTTGAGGCTTATTTAGAAATATCGGTTCCAGCAGACGCTCGGGTAGGTTGGTAATGATGTTGCCGAAGCGGTCAATGTGCACAATCTGCCCCACGACTGTCACTGTCTGCCCCGACCTGTGCACGCGAGGCGCGCCTATGGGCAGCTTCACCAGGCTTTGCAAGGGAATCGCGCTACCGATGCGGTCGGCCTGGGCGCCGCTAGCAAGGTGGGCCGCCACGGGCGCGAAAATGTCCCTACCGTGGAAGGTGCTGCTGATACTGCGCAACCAGTAGTTGGGGTTGTCGAGGTGGTACGCCCTCGGCAGGTCGTTGCTCCCGCCGGCCGAACGAAATCGCTGGGTGCGGCTGCGCTTGCCCGCAGGCTCATCGCCCTCCCAGTTGGGGGCGACCCCCCACATACCGCCAGCCCAGGCAGGGTCGTTGGAAAGCGCGATTGGCCCGTAATTCGTAGCAGCCTCCTGTTCTCCTTCGACCTCGGATTCGGGCGACTCCTCGTGCCGGGCGGTTAGTTCTGCCCGCAAGACGTATGTGAAGATGCCGTTATCGGGGCCGACGAAGGTGCCGTGGCGCGTAACCAGCACAATGGGGCGCCTGCTGCTGCCCACGCCGGGGTCAACCACCGCAATATGCACAGCGCTCGCCGGGAAATAACGATAGGCTCGATACACGATGAACGCGCCCTCGTTGATCTGGTGCGGTGCGATATCGTGGCTAATGTCCACCACCTTCGCGTTAGGCAAGAGCGTATGTATGACGCCCTTCATAGTGCCGACATAGCCGTCGTACTGACCGAAATCGGTGGTCATCGTAATGATGGGGGGCCGTTCGCTACGGGTTATCCAGTCTTCAAGATGAGGGAACATCCCCCTGTTGTAGATGTTCATTCACGCCTCCTCAGCCAAATCTCGCCGAACAGTTCGTCTTGCTCGGCCCACGCCGTCTTGCGCCTCACCAATTCCAGCACCGCCATAAATAGTACCACTACCTCGGTGCGCGACCTCATAGCCGCCGCCTCGAACTCATCGGCCAGCGGCAAGCGTCCGTCCTCTCGCAGCCTGTTCAAGCGGGCGCGCAGGCCGCTCACTTTCTCGGCCACAGTCACCACATGCCCGGAGGTGATCGTACCCTTTGGCTGCCCGGCCTGCAAGCTCATCTGTAGCTGCATGCGTTTCTGTACCAGCTTCACCAACTTGAGCAGCGAGACCCCTTCCAGCCCGCTCCCTACCTCGTACACAGGAGGCTCGCGCGCAGGCACGGGCGTAAGCGTTACGAGACGCTCATACGAGCGTAGGCCCGCCACTTCGCGCTCGCGCAGCCACTTCGCGGCGTCCTTCACGCGCTTGTAAGCCTCCAGGCGGCGCACCAGTTCGTCGCCGGGGTCCTCGTCCTCATCGCTCGCGGCGGGCAAGGGAGGGCGCGGCAGGAGCGCCTGCGACTTGATCAGGATCAGCTTGCTGGCGATCCACACGAACGAGGCCAGGGGCGCGGAGGGAATCTCGGGGTGGGCCGACACATAGCTCAGAAAACTGTCGGCCACCTCGGCCAGTGCTACTTTACTTATGTCAAGTTGCTTGCGCTCTATCAGCTTCAGCAGCAAGTCGAGAGGCCCCTCGAACACGTCGAGAGCCACCTGGAATACACTGTTGGTTGGGGTCTCAATCATAAAATCAGCCGGGAGTTATGATTCATCATCCGCCGCCTGCAAGGCCAACAACCTGCTATCGCCGTTCTTCCGCCCATGATGCGCAGCTATCAAGCGCACTACCTCGTCCTGCGTCCCTCTACGAGCCGCCAGTTCTGCGCCCAACCGTGCGTGGTTGCGACTCAGGTAGAAAGGGTAGAAGACCCAACCACCGGGGTGGTGTCTGCCCTGCGAGGCCAGCGCGCGAGCGATCCTGTTGCCGCCCGGCACGCTCTCCAGTATGACAACCAGCACGCGATGTACCACCGTTACATATCTGCCGCTGTCGGGGTCGTATTTGCCGCAATCGTGCAGAAGTGCCGCCTGCCACACGATCCTATCCGTGCAACCATTCTCGCGCACTCGCCTGTATACCGCCAGACCGTGCCGCCTGTATTGCCGGGGCAGAGCGCCAAACAGGGCGTATGGCGAAGGCTCAAGTAGGGAGCATGCCTCTTCCATGTCGCTGTTGCTCACCCTGCCCAGCAAAGCCGCCACTAACTGCCGCGATCTATAGGTCCACTGTGCTATCACAGGCATGGTTAGCGAGCAAGAAAACCGAGGATGATGTTTTGCAGAAGGTCGTAAATCGGTCTGAGCGCCCTGCTAACCGGGTCGAGTTGGATGCCGAGTTGCTGGCCCAACAGGGGCACCACGAACACCAGCCCCAGCAGAATCGGGATGCTGTAGCGGCGGATAGGTTCAAGCACCATCACCCAGTAGTTGGGCAGTATCCCCACCAGAATGTTGAAACCATCCAGTGGGGGTATAGGGATCAGATTGAAGCAAAAGAGCAGTAGATTTATACCGATCATGTTCCCTATTACGTTGTATACCGTGTCGGGCAGTGCGTCCCCGCCCACCTTGAGGATCAGCGTCAGCACCGCAGCCAGCACAAGATTTGAGATAGGCCCGGCCACAGCCACGATAGACATACCGCGTCTACCGAAGCGCAGACGTGACGAATTCACGGGGACGGGTCGCCCCCACGCGATAAAGCCCACGCCCAGCGCGAGCAATACACCCATGAAGAAGCCCAACGGGTCGAAGTGGGCCACAGGGTTGAGCGTCACGCGCCCCTGCCTCTCGGCGGTATCGTCACCCAACCTTAGCGCAGAGTAGGCGTGCATGAATTCGTGGATTGTGGTGCCCAGCACAAAGCCGAGCATGAAACCGAGGAATGTCTCGGCGTTGAAGTTGGGAATTATGTTCACAGATTTTTTTGCACAATCTAGGCCTGTGTTCCTTCAAATACCACCGCGTCGGCATACTTATAGTCGGCATCGCCTAGCGGCTTGAAAGCAGCTTGCACGGCCACGAACTGCGCGGCATCAGGGTGCATTAGCACAAGGGTTTCCACCTCAAGCTCACCTCTTGCCTTCAGCTTGCTAAGCTGGAGCGATTCGCCCGCCGGAACCTGGCCCGTCAGTGCATCAATCACCTGGTCGGTTCCCACCGGCCTGTAATAGATCCGCGCGTCACTTACAGGATAACCCATTGCGCCCAGAGCCGACAACACGGCCACAGCCTCCAGGCGGACGCCGAACGTGACCAGCAGTGTGGCCCTTCCCGATATTGATCCTGATGCGTTTTGTTCCATAGCTTTCGTCTGTTATTAACTCTCGTTGCGCATATCGCCCAGCGACTAAAGTCGCGGGCTACTCTTTGCAAAGTCCGCCTTTGCGGACTATCTTAGTTCAGCATTGTGCTTGATACTAAACACCTAAACTTCCCCACCTTAGTCCGCGACGGCGGACTTTGTATAACGTAGCCCGCGACTTTAGTCGCTGGGCGATCCCATACCGGGGCAACCTCCGCGATTCAATTCTTACCTGCGTCCATCGCCCGTTACCGCAGCCGCTACCGCTCCCAGCGCAGCCGATTTGTCGCCCAGCACCGCGCTCACTATCTCGAACGTGCCTCGATAGGCTGGCATTATCCGGCTTTCGACCGTTGCGCGCGCAGGCTTGAATAGAAGGTCGCCCGCGTGCGTGACGCCTCCGCCCAGCACAACTACTTCGGGGTTGAACGTGTGTACAAAGTTGGTCACGCCCACCCCCACCAGCATACCCTCTCGTTCCATGAGGGCCAGCGCGGCAGGGTCGCCTTTCTGCGCGGCCTCGCTCACAACCTTAGCGTCTACCTTGTCAGGATCGCCCCCAGCCATATCGGCCATGAGGGTTGGCCTGCGCGAAGCCACGATGAGTGCGCCTTCGCGGGCGAGCGCGGTGCCCGAGGCCATAGCCTCAAAACAACCCGCGCTACCGCAACTGCACCTGTAACCGAAGGCGTCAATGATCACGTGGCCCAACTCGGCGGCGAAGCCGTTCGCTCCCAGCAGGAGCTTGCCGTCAATTATGACACCACCGCCAATGCCTGTGCTGATAGTCAGAAAGACCAGGTGCCTGATCTTTTTCCCCATGAACTTCTCGGCACCCGCCCCGTAGCTGTACTCGGCGAGAGCCGAAGCGTTGGCATCGTTCACCAACGTTAATGATACTTTGTCTCCGTAGCCAAGCCTGTCTTTAGCGATCTGGAGTAGGTGCACGCCCTTTTCAGGCCAACCGGGCAAGTTGGGCGGGCCATACACTATCCCCTTGAAGGGGTCGGCCGGCCCGGGCACGTCTATACCGATAGCATCTACAGGCCCGGCCTTTGCCAGCCTGCCTATCATGTCAATGATACGGTCAATGACGCGATCCGGCCCCTCGTGCGCTAACGTGGGCACGCGGTCTTCCGCGAGGACTTTGCCGTCCTCGTCCGCTCGTATGCCGAGCAGTTTTGTGCCGCCCAGGTCTATGCCGATGATGTTCATAGGGGGAGTGCTGAGTTCTGAGTTCTGAGAGATGACAAGTATTACGTCGTCTATCGCCTATCTGGCCACTGGTCACCGGTCACTTAAAGAACCTGTACCGGATCAATACACGCACGATCGTGAAGCCATCCTTCCACGAGATCTTCTTGCCCTCATCGAACTCGCGGCCCGCATAAGAGATCGGCACCTCGTAGATACGGTTGCCCATGCGCAGCATCTTGGCAGTAATCTCAGGATCAAAGCCCCACCTGTTCGATTTGAGGTGCAACTTGCGGGCTATGTCCACCGTGAACACCTTATAACAGGTTTCCATGTCGGTCAGCGTAGTATCAAACAACACATTGGTAACCAGAGTAAGCAGTTTGTTGCCCACGCTATGCCAGAAGTACATGGCCTTGTGGGGACCGAGAAAGCGCGAGCCATATACAACTTTGCTCCGCCCCTTGATAATGGGGTCGAGCAGAGCGGGATAGTCTGAGGGGTCGTATTCGAGGTCGGCGTCCTGGATAATCACCACGTCGCCCTGCACAGCCTCTATGCCGGTGCGACAGGCCGCGCCCTTGCCCTGGTTTACAGCATGGCGAAATAGTCTTATAACACCCTCGGACTCCAGTTCTTTCAGTACATCGCCCGTGCCATCGGTAGAATAATCGTCCACCACGATGATTTCTTTGTCGAGAGGCACTGCCTGCACCTGCGCGATGATTTCGCGTATGGTGGCTTCTTCATTATATACAGGTATGACGACTGAAATCTTCAACCGGCCCTCCGACTCATGATAGGGATAGCGACCGTTGCGTAACACGTGACCGCCCTCGGTACAGCGTATGACCGTCCGCCACAGAACATAAGGCATTCCGCACCCTGCCGCGTGCCATTGTACCATGAAGCCGAGGGTCGGGACAAATGGGGGTGCGTCATACGTAATGCGTGATATGTAATGCGTCAATTGCTCGTCACTCAGCAGCCACGGGGGCCGTGGGTCGGCTTATACCTTACATTTTAAGCCTTCGTGTTCTCTTAACCTTCGTGTGCTTCGTGATCAATCATCATAGTCGATCGTCCTAAATGTGCCCGAAAGAACTACGCGAAACTTGTCCGGCCTTGCCCCTCCTACGTCATTAATATAGTAGAGCACTAAAAATATATTACGTTCGCTTTGACTACGCCTCTCCCACGCTCTATAATGGTTGGTAATAACCTAAAAAGAGAAGTGAAGAAGAAGACCCCATATTGGAGGGCCAAACAAATGGATGAACACAACCTGGAAATGGAGGAACAACTGGCGCGGGCGCGCGAAGTCGCGGTAGACCACCAGGACCTCTATCCTGCGACCAAGCAGGATGTCGAGGTCTATATTCGTACCTACACCACCATGCTTCGCTCGTCCGGCGAGGTGGAAGTCAAAGCCTGGGTACAGTCCCACCTCAATGCCGACTCTGCGCTCCACATCAACGCACGCGGCAACGTGCCTGATATGTCGGCGTTCCTGTACTGCGTGCAACGCCTGCCCTCTTGCATTATGCAGGTGCGCCACGTGTTACTCGGACAATCCGAAGAGGTTTTCCGCAAGCAGGGCTACCGGGTTGAGAAGTGGACCCATGTTACCTCGCCCGGCAGGCGTAGACGCTGGCTCTGGGACAATGAGGAAACGCTGGCCGTGTACGTCACTTCGGTAAGCGATGTAGACGACTTTATCCCCACCCTCACGGGCTTCCAGATAGAGTGGGGCAAGTTCCATGCCCTGCTCAACGACGACCCTAACACCCTGGAGTTGTTGACCACAATACACGATACCCCGCCCGCTCTCTACGATGAGGCAATGCACACTCTGCAAGAGCGCCTCCTGATCTCGCTGGAAGACTGGGTGCGCTTGCAAGCTGTGTGGGGCGACGACGTCTGGGACAACCTTCTGCTCATGGCCAAGGCCCCCAAGAACTTCACTGTGCGCATGTTGAGCGGCACCTACATCGGCTATGCAAAAGCCACCGAGGAGTGGTGGGTGCCGATCAACCGCTTGCTCGAGACACGCGGCCTCAGCGACCGCCCCGTCTACTTCGTGTCGTCCAATACCCACTCTATCGTCAACCTGCTCAGCGGCACAATACCGCGGTCTCGTGCAGGGATTGAAGAGTTCATACGAAGATCGAACGACCTTGAGCTAATGGCCGAGTATACCAAGCTTGTGAAAAAGCAGGTGCGTGCCCCTATGGAAAATATGCTTTACTACGCCTCCCGCCGCTTCTTCAACGAAACCGAGAAGGGTCGTGACATCCTCAGAAGCAGGCTGAAAGATGAAGAAGAACGAGGCATACACTCCATACCCAGTAAGGAAGGCATGCCCATTGACGCCCAGGTGATAGAGCTAAACCGTCTGGATCTCGCCGACTTCGACCCCCGATTAAAAGTGCAGGGGTTGGAAATGCTCAAGAAAAGCAATGCCATCATCATCAACATTGACTACCCGCTCGGCCTGGCCGCCTATTACATCTTTGTGCAGGTGGCCGAAAGCCTGGACAACGTCCGAGGGGTATACGTGCTGGGGAAGGCCGCCACTCTCAACGGGCGCATCGGCGACGTGATGATCAGCGACTCGGTATTCGACGAACATACCCAGAACACCTACTGGCTCAACAACTGCTTCACAGCAGCCGACGTTGCGCCGTTCCTGGTGTACGGTGTAGTGCTGGACAATCAGAAGGCCGTAACGGTCAAGGGCACCTACCTGCAAAACCGCCCGTACCTCGACTCGTACTACCGCGACAATTACACAGTAGTAGAGATGGAAGCGGGGCCGTACCTGAACGCCGTGTACGAAGACACCTACCCGACGCGCTACCCTACAGGCGAGCACATCAACTTCACCAAGCTCCCCATAGACCTCGGCTTCCTGCACTACGGCTCAGACACGCCCTACACACGCGGCAAAAACCTGGGCGCGATCCGCCTTGCCTACCTGGGCATGGACTCGGCCTATGCCACCTCGGTGGCCATAGTGCGCCGCATTTTCAACATGGAAATCGAGGCGATGTCCGAGCGGCAACCTGTTCTACCCTTGGCCTCGAAGAATGGCCACAAAAAAGTGAAGGGGAAGAAAAACGCGGTCGCGGCGAAATAATGCAAAAGACAACAGACGGCCTAAGAGTGGTCGTCTGTCGTCACCTATCAATGAGTGGGCGCTGTAAGGCTGCGCTGTACGTCTGTGGGAGGCGTTTCGCGCTGCTCGAACGGGGCCAGACCGTTTTTCTTGGGTAGTAGCACGGCCTGGTAGCGGGCCAACCCGTAGGACCCCAACACCAGCACGACGGCCACACCCTGCGCGATAACTGTTTCCCAGTTGGGGAAGATCGAGAGCCATGTGCCTGCCCAGCTAGGCAGCCACTGCAGCCACGAGATATCGGTTGTGCCGATCCAGCCTGCCTGCTGCATTTCGAACACTTCTTCGCCCACCATGACGAAGAGTACTGCTGTCAGCATCACGCCTGTGATAGTGAGCATCTTCTTGTAGGGCAGTTTGTGGTGGGCCACAAAGTTCAGTACGGCGATAATGCCGCAGAAGATAAGCCCCAGCAGCGCACCGTAGAAGACGATCCCCTCGCCTAGACGCAGCCTGTAGCTTTGCAGGAACAGCACCACCTCAAAGCCCTCGCGATACA
This sequence comes from Chloroflexia bacterium, assembly GCA_035474135.1. Classification (GTDB taxonomy): domain Bacteria; phylum Chloroflexota; class Chloroflexia; order QHBQ01; family JADMIH01; genus JADMIH01. The sequence continues at coordinate 25,174 of DATINP010000237.1, forward strand.
GCGAAGTGAAACCGAGCAAACCCAGGCCCCAAAGCAGTCGGGCTTTGGACGTGCCCGGGTCGTCTGCATTCTGGAGCAGGCTCTTCTTGCGGCGGTTGTGCAAGGATATCCAACCGGTCCAGTACACTTTGTGGAAGAACCAGTTCATCACGACCAGCAGCACGAGAATAGCCAGCAGTCCTGTTGCGGCCTGCACCGCCAGTGCGGGGATGTTCTCGGCAAGGTCGTCAATAATGCGGACGGCGACAAACCACGTGATGAGGGTAGCGATAAAGCCTGCTATCACGCCAATGCCAATCGGTTTCCTGAACGACTTGTTGGCCCCCAACAGGCCCGCAGTAATCGCGGTCAGCACCAGAATACATTCAAGCCCCTCGCGGAATACGAGCACCGCTACATCGAGGGTAGCCGCAGGAGAACTGTTGTGGGGTGCAGTAGGATCAGGACTGCCCGCCGATGTTGCGCCCTGCCACACAAGCACGGCCAATATAACGAGCGCACCCAGCGCGGCAGAAACAATCGCCAGTAAACGCAAACCGGTGGGACGGTTGACAGACGGAACGCTTATCATTTCGAAGTACTCTTCTCCGGGACGAATGTAGGGGGCTTAAACGAAGAGCCTGGGGTCGCGAATTAAGGTCTCTTAATTTAGTCCACCGTAGTTTAGATCAAGGAGAATACTGCTGTCAAGGCTTTTAGACTGTTTTTCCTGTCTAAATTAATTATTGGCCCGAAACGCCGTCTTAATTCTCGCCCACATCGCCCAATTTGCTCATCCCAAAGCGGAAAACTCCGTACGCGATCGCGCCCACTACAAGAGTAGAGAGCAGGGCGGATACCAACATCATCACCCCTACGAGGTCCGGATTGAAGGCCTCCAATAGGAAGGGAATGCACAGTATGGCCCCACCCAGAAGCCCAAGCACAAGCCAGCTTATCATCGTCAGTATTGCAGTTTGGGGGGCAAGCATACGACGCGGGTCGTCCCAGTCGAGCTTGGCCCAGGGCACCGACAGCCCCACAGCCACGGCCAGCAACCCTATGCCCAGCATCAACACTCCGTACAACCCATACAGGAACCACACAAAAGTGAACCCGCGCCAGACCAGGGCCGCTACCATGAAGATAACGCCCACTATGGTGAAGGGGATCGCCGCGGCCATGAACTTGCCGAAAAGCAGTTCGGCGGGCGAGAGTGGCGCCGCCTTGGTCAGCCACCACGATTTGCCTTCCATACTGATGCCGGTTTCGGCCAGCCGCCCGAACACAAACAGCAGCGCTACCAGTACCCCAGCCGCCACGAACACGCCCAACGCGCCATGCGAGGCATCGCCGAACGAGTCGAACGGATTGCCCTTGCCGCCGCGTCCCCCACCGCTGTCACGGGTGTCGTTGAACCCCGCCACTATGCTAAAGAAGGCGAATGGGAGCAGCGCCAGGGGGGCGAGCATCTGGGCGAAGTTGCGCAGGTCGCGGGGTAGAACGCGCCAATCCTTGAGAACGATCGCGAACCAGGCGGGAGCGCGCCCCAGCCAACCCGAACGTGCAGCAGCCTTTGCTGACCGCGCACGGCCACGCTTCGAGCTACCACTGCTCTGCATACGCACCCAACCGGCAGCATACAGCCGGTCGGCGAGCCACACCGAGAACACAAAGAAACCCAGGGTGAACACCAGGTAGCCACCGTAAGATACGAGCAACAGGGGCCAATCCCCATAGGCCGCAGAAGCCAACCCCCTGCCCGCCATCAGTGGAGGTATCGGCAGACTTGCGAATCCACGGAAGCTGTCGAGCAGAGCGTGCGCATCGGGTTTTCCGCCCTCCGGACTACTGATCAAATTCGGTATCCAAAAGCGGCTGGTTTGGCCAAGCAAGCCACAGCCCAGACCGAACAATGCACCCGCAAAACCCAGTATCTCGCGCACTCGCCGCGCAGGGGCCACTCTCGCTACGAGCATTACGAGCACCGCCCCCAGGCCCGCAGGGAAGAAGGGCAGTATAACCAGCGTAAGCACTACGAGCACGTAGTAAAGCGGCCCCCAGCTCTGGCCAATGCCAAAGGCAATCAGGGCAGGGAGGGCCGTTACCAGCAGGATCGTATAGCTGGGGATCATACCGTCCAGCATCTTGCTGAGAAACACGGCCCGCCGGTCCACAGGCGCGCTCATAAGCAATTCCAGGTCGTTCGACAGGAAAAGAGAGCCAAGCGCCACGCCGAAGCTAGTGAGCAGGATCAACAGGGTAATTGCGGTGAGCAAACCCCCCGGCAAAAGAGCGGCCAGGTCACGGTCGGGGTAGTCGTGCAGCAATGCACCCAGACCCAATCCGATGCCGGCCGCAAAGACGAACGCAAGGAGCCCCAGCGACCCCGCCCCTACCACGCTGACTGCCTGCGTGGTTAGGCCTCTGTGGCGAAATGTGTTCCACAACACTTGCCACCGTAGCGAGATTAATAACCATGTGTCCCTTAGCATATCAACCCTTTTGACGATTCGTTCCCATGTCGTCAGTCGCCTGCACGCCTACCTCAATATATCAGCAAGCTCCGCGTATTCGGCCCCACCCGTGACGCTCAGGAAGATGTCTTCCAGTGAGCCTTCACCGCGCATTTGCCTCAGTTCTGCGAGCGTACCCGACGCCACGACATCACCCTTGTTGATGATGATCACGCGGTCGCACATCCTCTCGGCGATCTCAAGTATGTGCGTGGAAAATAGCACAGCCGACCCCCTGTCGCGCAGTTGGCTCAGCAGATCTTTTATCAGGCGGGCCGAACGCGGGTCCAGGCCCACTGTCGGCTCATCGAGAAAGAGCACTTTCGGGTCGTGAATAAGCGCGCCCGCCAGCGCCATCTTTTGCTGCATACCGTGGCTGTAGCCCTCGATCATGTCGGGCGCGGCATCGTAAAGCTCGAAAACTTGCAATAGCTCGCCCGCTCTCCTCTCTGCCTGCTCCTGGGGGACGCGGTAAAGGCGCGCCATGAAGCGCAAGAACTCCCACCCGCTCAGTTTGCCGTACAGATTGGGCGTATCAGGCACATAGCCGAACCGCCTCTTCGCCTCGACCGAGTCGTGCTCTATATCGTAACCCATTATCTGGCCGGTACCCGCGGTGGGTTTAAGCAGACCCGTAAGCATTCTGAGCGTAGTGGTTTTGCCCGCGCCGTTCGGCCCCAGGAAGCCCACTATCTCACCCTGTCTGATCGACATGTTTAGATTGTTTACGGCTATGTGTTCGCCGTAAACCTTGCGCAACCCTTGCGCCGAAATCGCCGGTACCGACATGCTCGGCACGCCGATTGCTGTCGTATTAGCCTGTGGTTCATCATGCAAATTAATCATACTTTAGCCCTATTGACTTTGTGAAATATTTCACGTATTATGGGGATGCAGGAACGGTTTCCGCCTTAGATTATACGAGAAAAACGGTTTCTGTGTTACGGAGGAAGAAAAATGAGTACATCAATTCAGGAACTGCCTATCAAAGAACAGACAGACACACAACTCGACAACCCGGCAGAGAGCAACACAAGATCTGCACCAGATGTAGAGAAAGAACACGTGCGCACCCGGCGTCCCCGCGTGATCATAGTGGGCGCGGGCTTTGGCGGAATCAATGCCGGCAAGGCACTGGGCGACAAGGACGTGGATGTGCTAGTCCTTGACCGCAACAACTACCACGGCTTCTGGCCCCTTTTGTATCAGGTAGCGACTGCCGCGCTGGAAGAAGAGTCGATCGCCTACCCGGTGCGCGCTATTTTCCGCAGCCATAAAAACGTGGACTTCCAGATGGCGAACGTCGAAAGAGTAGACTTCGACAAGCGCATAGTATATACAAGCATGAGCAACTATGCCTACGATTATTTAGTGCTGGCGGCGGGCAGCGCGAACAATTATTTCGGCAACAACAAGCTAGCGGGACAGACCTTTGGCCTGAAAGATATAGACGAGGCCGAACACCTTCGCAACCGCATCCTCTACAACTTCGAGAAGGCGGTTCACGAGCGCGACGCCGCCCGCAGGCGCGAGCTAATGACGCTGGTGATAATCGGAGGAGGCCCGACAGGGGTCGAACTGGCGGGAGCATTCTCAGAACTGATCAGCCACGTCCTGCGCAGGGATTACCCGATGCTCGACACCGGTAACGCGCGGGTCGTGCTGGTGGAAGCCACCGATAAGATACTGGCAGCCTTCCCCGAGTCTCTGCAAAAAGCGGCTCGCAAGCGGCTCGAAAAGATGGGCGTAGAGATACGTATGCAGTCGCCCGTTGAGTCGGTGGACAACAACTGCGTCACGTTTAAAGGTGGCGAGCAGTTGCAGGCAGGTGCGGTGGTGTGGGCGGCCGGTGTAAAGGCCGCAGATCTGGCCGCGACCGTGCAGGCCGAGCGTGCGAAGGGCGACAGAGTGAAGATCACGCCCACTCTCAACCTGGCGGACCACCCGGAGGTCTTCGTCATAGGCGACATGTCCTATCTCGAGGGCTATAAGAGCGACCAGGCCTACCCGATGCTGGCCCCGGTGGCTATACAACAGGGCAAGTGGGCCTCGAAGAACATATTGGCCCTGATCGACGGCAAGCGCCCGCGTCCATTCCGCTACTTCGACAAGGGCACAATGGCAACCATTGGCAGAAGCGACGCCGTAATGGACGCCTTTGGCCTACGGTTGACCGGGCTAATAGCGTGGTTCGGCTGGCTCTTTGTGCACCTGATGTACCTTGTGGGCTTCCGCAACCGCGTGATCGTGCTGGTCAACTGGGCAATCAACTATTTCACATATGAGCGCGGCGTGCGCCTGATTACCGACAAGGACTGGCTGATCAACCCCCAGGGCGAGCCTGTTAGCCGGCGCACAAACGGGCAGAGATAATATTGAGGATAGCAATAGAGGCGGCCCACAAGCCGCCTCTATTGCTATCCTCAGTTGAAACGTAAAACTAAGCCACACCTTTGCGCTTCTTGATCTCTTCTATCAGCGCAGGCACAACCTGGTGCAAGTCGCCTACCACGCCGAAGTCGCAGAACTGGAAGATGGGGGCGTTGGGGTCCTTGTTAATCGCCACCACAGTACCGGAGGTTTGCATACCCACCTTGTGCTGAATCTCGCCCGATATGCCGATGGCGATATAGAGCTTGGGGCGCACGGTCTTGCCGGTCTGCCCCACCTGATAGGCGTATGGGATCCAGCCCATGTCCACCACCGCGCGGGTCGCGCCCACCGCGCCGCCGAACAGGTTCGCCAGGTCGGTAGCCAGCGAGAACTTATCAGCACTGCCCAGCCCGCGCCCGCCCGCCACGATCACCTGTGCGCCCGCAAGGTCTGGCACGCCACCCTGCGCCGCCACGCTCTCCACGACGGTTTGGCCCGGCTTCACATCTGCAGGTACATTCACCTGCTGCACATTGGCGGTTGCACCCTCGGTGCGATGAACAGTGCCCGCGCCGGGGCGAACCAGCAGAAGGCCCGTTTGCTCGCCTTCACGCGCAAAACCGCTCGTAACGCGCAGCGCGCCGTTGAACGCGGGGTTCACAATTTTGGCCTTGCCGCCTTCCACCGATAGCTCGATCACATCGGCTTCGATACCCAGGCCGAGCTTACCGCAGATGCGCCCCGCCCAGTCCTTCCCAAGCGTCGTGGAAGGCAAAAGAACCATGCGCGGGTTGTGCTCTGTTATGAGGGAGGCGATCACAGCCGAGGCCGGACCGGCTATATCGGTCTTGTACGCGGGATCATCGCAATAATATATGGTAGACGGGCCGTACTGCCCCACCGTTTCAGCCGCCTCACGCGGACCGAACACGATAGATCCGCTCTGGCCGCCGTACTGCGCGGCTGTTTGTGCAGCCAGCGATGCCAGTTCCAACCCCAGCTTCTTGGGCCTGCCGTTATTATCGGTCTCGACGACCGCCCAAACATCGTTGTTCGTTGCCACTATACCCTCCATTTAGATCAG
>DATINP010000238.1:0-27759 GCA_035474135.1 Chloroflexia bacterium
GGCCGAAGGTGGGGCTGATGACTGGGACGAAGTCGTAACAAGGTAGCCGTAGCGGAAGCTGCGGCTGGATCACCTCCTTTCTAGGGAGTTTGTTCCCCAAAGCACGGTTCGCCGTGCCCAAGGGACGATCCCAGGTCAACCATTCTTCTTGCGTGAGCACCTAGAGTGTCACCTACCAAATCGAACAAACGCACTCTAACCCAGTGTGTTATGTTCAAAAGAATCGTCTTATCAAGTCGTTTTGTCATCACTTTTCAGTTGTAGAATGTGCGTCATGAGAGAGCCGGTCTTACCACGTGGTAAGACCGGCTCTTTTGGATCTCCAAAGGCTTGGAGATATTGACTCTTATTGCTGTTCGGCTAATCCATGAGCTAGTCGCCCGAAGCCCGCAAGTTGTCGAAGTAAGCCGTGCCGTCGGCGTAAGTATACAGCCCAATACTACCACCGGTCAGATTTGAATCGTCGGCCTCCATAACCCGTTGGCCATCGATTTCGACGGTAAGATGGCTGCCTTGCGCGCTAAACTTTAGGAACATCCACTGTTTCGTAGTGAAGCCCGGCCAGGTCGCTGCTTGTGCGAGGATTGTGGCGCCAGTTGGCGTTACATAGAGTAACTCGGCCTTGGGCTGGCCCGTAGGCACCGCGAGATACATTTTGACAGCATAGTAACCTTGTTCGCTCCACCTCAGGACAGCGCCGACGGGCTCGCCGCCGGTTGGGTAGATGTAAGTTTCCAGGGCAACGTCCGTAAAATCGGCCCTTTGTGTAAGCAAGAGTGCGTCGGGTGCAATGTCTCCGTCACCGGGGTCACCACTCTGATGAAGAACTCCGTCTTCGACGCTCCAGGTCGCAGCGTTTGAGCCGGCAGGATTGTAGCCCGCGTTAGGTGTCCACGCGCTCAAATCGCTGCTGGAGAAATCAGTGCTGAAGAGCTCGGGCTTGTCGGTTGGAACCAGCGCGGGCGCGGTAGGAATAACGCCGTTGGTCGGCTCGGGCGTGCCCTCATTGGGCGAGCCTACAAGCCCACCACCGGGCACATTAACTCCTCCCATCGCCGGCGGGTAGAATATTCCTGCGCCGAGGCGAGCAATGGCAGCGGGTCCGCCCTGAGCATCTAGCAATTCCGAACCCAGTAGGCCAAGTTGGACTTCATATTGCGTGCCCGCCAATTCAGGATGCAATTCGAGGCGGTTGCGCTCGAAATACTGGACCAGGTACAATTTTCCATCCGACTTGCTTTGCTCCATAAACGGCTCGGATATAGGGTACCCATAAATGGCCAGCCCACCGGTCGACTGCCAGTAATCCAGAAACTTATCGGAAAGATTATGCTGTGTTGCATCGAAGAATTGCCCGGTACTGCCGGCCCGGGCAGGGAGGAAGGGAGCTTCCTGCGCTTGACTCTGAGTGACCATGGTGCCCAGAAGGTTTAGTTCAACCTTGTAGGGGTCGGGTTTTGACGGGTCGTATGTAAAAAGAGCACGTTCAAACCACTGTGCGTCGTATCCCTGACCTGCCGGGTAAACTGAAGTGCGGGGCAGACCAAACTGCACAAGTCCGCCGTGCTCGTTCCAGTACTGCTCGAATGGACCCCAGATAGAGTAGCCTGTTTCGGGGAAGAGGGTATTCGCCGCAGCCCGTTGAGATGAAGGGGCGGGCATGAGTGTTGACGTCGCTACAGTAAGTGCGGCAACAGCCAATAATAGCATGCGCTTGTGGGAAACGGTTGCGGCCTGCCAGAAAAACATTTAATGCTCCTTATTTTCGTGCTCTATTGCGGCCTGACATCATTATACACCTCGGCTCGCGCGCCGGACGAATTGCCCCGACCTGTTGCACACGTACGGGCCAATGACTTATATTGGATACCGTTGTTACATGCGGGGCGCAGACTCCCCTACTAATAAGACGAACGAAAAGGAAAATAGTGTCGATCTATCTTGTAACTGGGGCCGCAGGTTTTATCGGTTCGAATATCGTTGAAGAACTGGTGGCGCGCGGCGAGAATGTGCGTGCACTCGATAATCTGTCCACGGGGAAAATGTCCAACCTGGCGCCCTTCATGAGCCGGATTGACTTCATAGAGGGTTCACTCCTGGACAGTGACCTGCTAAGCACGGTCGTGAGCGGCGTCGACTATATCCTGCACCAGGCAGCGCTACCGTCCGTACCGCGCTCTGTTTCGGATCCTCTCAAGTCGCACGAGGCGAATGCAACAGGTACGCTGAAGTTGCTTATCGCAGCGCGAGACAATGGACGAGTGAAGCGGATTGTCTATGCGTCATCGTCCTCCGTTTACGGCGATAGCCCCACCTTGCCCAAGCGAGAGGACATGCCGACTAACCCTTTGTCTCCCTATGCGGTCAATAAGCTAGCCGCTGAACAATATTGCCGCGTGTTTACACGGGTGTACGGACTTCCGACGGTGGCACTCAGGTATTTCAATGTGTTCGGTCCGCGCCAGGATCCCAATTCCCAGTACGCGGCAGTCATACCTGCTTTCACTGCATCAGTTCTTGCTGGCAACAGGCCGACCATTTACGGTGATGGCACGCAGTCTCGTGATTTCACCTTTGTGAAGAATGTCGTGCTCGCTAATCTATTAGCCTGCGAAACGGATGCGGCGGACGGAGAGGCAGTCAACATAGCCTGTGGCGAGCGCACTTCGCTCCTAGATCTCATGACCGGTATCAATGGCATTCTTGGGGCAAATGTGGAGCCGCAGTTTCAGGAGGCGCGCACTGGCGACGTGAAACATTCGCTGGCTGACATCGGCAAGGCGACTCGATTGCTCGGATATAAGCCTTTTGTAAGCTTCCGTGACGGACTGGCGGCCACAGTGCGTGCATTACAGGATGAAAGGTCGTAGAGCCAGGTTGGAATACGCTGAGTACAAGATCATGTATGAGGCCGAGGATACGCACTGGTGGTATCGCGGACTGCGCGGCGTCATATCGACCATGCTGGCGCTTGACAAGCATGGAAGCAGCGACAACCGCGTACTGGATGCCGGTTGCGGTACCGGAGCGAATCTGGCAGCGTTTAGGCAGACGGGCTTCCACAAGATCGCCGGATTTGACCTTAGTCCCACCGCCCTGGAGTTTTGTAAGCTGCGCGGACTGATAGCAGTAGTGCAAGGATCTATCACAGCTATACCCTTTCGCGAAAATAGCTGCGACATAGTTATCTCATGCGATGTTGTTACGGACGCCGGCACGGACAACGAGATGCAGGCCTTTCAAGAGTTGTACAGAGTTCTGAAGCCTGGGGGCCGCCTGTTTCTTAATTTGCCGGCCCATGCCTTTCTGCACAGTGAGCATGATCGTGCGGTCGCCGTGGCGCGGCGGGTCACGAAGCGTGAAGTTGTCGCCAAGCTGAAAGCAGCCGGGTACATCGTGCGGCGAGCAACTTACTGGAATACGCTGCTTTTTCCGATCGTGGTGGCTGTGCGATTGCTACGCCGGGAGCGCCAGGGCGACCTGGAGCAGCCCGCCCGCTCGGACATCGTAGTGCCATTCGCCCCGGTGAACGGCGTGCTAAGCGCCCTGGTTTGGTTCGAGCACACCCTGTTGCGCGTCATTAACCTGCCCTATGGCTCCTCACTGGCAGTAGTGGCTGTCAAGCCCAGGGTGCAAAGTTCAGGTTCTCACACGGCGTCGGGCGCGGACTCGGGTTGACACAGTATGGGTGATTTGCTATACTGAACAAGTATTTTTGCGGAAGTGGCGCAGCGGTAGCGCGTCTCCTTGCCAAGGAGAAGGTCGCGAGTTCGAATCTCGTCTTCCGCTCAGTTGGGGAAGCTTTGTGCTTCCCCTTTTTGCTAGCCGGAGTGGCGAAATGGCAGACGCAAGCGACTTAAAATCGCTCGGGTAAAACCGTGCGGGTTCGAATCCCGCCTCCGGCACTTGCGACGTTATTGTGTCGGTCCAGCCTTTGGCGCGAGCCGTACGTTTTTGTACTGCATGATCATAGTGCGCCATGCCTCTGCGTCGTCCATCGCCTTTTGCATTCGAGGGAAACCGAAAGCCACGGTTGCAATACCCGCGATGAGGCCGGTTACGATGCGCAGGATCCAGTTCAGCGAGAATACCTGGGAGCCGACCAGGAACGAGCCGAACATCGCCGGGGCGTTGGGGTCGAACGTGTCGCGCCAGCCGAACATGTGCGTGAGGCCGTCAATGGCGATTGGGAGCAGCAGGAGCACATAGAGCCAGGGGGAGAGGGGCTTGGTCAACCATTGCAGGCGTGGCGAGTTAGTGCGCCGTGCGCGTCCATAAATGAGCGCGAAGATGAATGTGCCACCGTACAGGGCGTTACAACGCCAGCACTGTCCTACTTCGTAACCACAGATATGGGCTGAGCGTTCAGGCAATTGGTGACACTGGAAAGCATAAATCGTGTAGATGGGGTCCGCTAGCGCCCACCAACCTGCGGCCGCGAATAGCGGAGCGAGCCACGGCAGGATTACGAAGATACCCAGGCCGATGGTTGCTATGCGCACCCAACGCGTACCGATCCAGCGCGCCATCCGCTCCAGTACATTCTCTCGAAACAGCTCGGGCGGTAATACGCTCAAGTCACTTCCGGGTGTCGCCTTGGCCGGTCCCGCGATTCGCGATGCTGTGACAGAGGATGCGCGTTCCAGGTAGCTAACAATCTCGGGCTGGGCGATTGGGCTAACAAGTCGTCCGATGCCCAGCCCATCAGCTTGAATAATAGGTAACTTTCCACTTGCGCCAGGCTCAAGTTCCTCAAACCGGGCGTCACCGGGTGTGACCTCCAGCAATGTCAGGGCATAACGGTCGGTAAGCGCATGCAACACGTCACGGACGAAGTTACACTCCTCGCAGTCCGGTCGAGTATAAAGTGTTAGTTGCATGGACGATTACCCCTCTAGCCCATAGTATGCGCGCTCGGCAGGCACGATTTCAAGACGAGACGGCCCAAAACGCGTCATAAGCAGGCATCGGGCAGCGTTGAAATCAATGCTGTGTATAAGATCTAGTTTTATTAAGCCATATCCTGTATAATTCTTGCAAGTATGTTCCAGGACGCATATCTCAAGTACGTAAAACCTGCACCCTGCAAGACCGTTATACTATCAACGGGGTAAACGTAATAGGCGTCACCGGAACTTATTCCTACTTCGCGATAGTCCTCTCAGTAGTTTTTAGCCATTATTGAACCCATCGCCGATGATGGTTGTTTAATAGTTAAGTTGGCGCAACCTGGTAGGTGTTTCTATGGAAGTTGACATTCAGCTTATAGCTCAAAGGCTTCAAGATCGCATTGAAGGGCGCATTGAACCCACCCAGGAAGCTGACAGTCCGCAGGACGACTATTTGACGCAGATTGAGGAGATCACTTTGGAAGCTCTGCTCACAACGCCCGGCGAGGCGATACCCGCCCACCCCGATACCGATCTTGTACGCCGCATCCAGCGCGGCGACATGGATGCATTTGAAGCTCTGTTCTTCAAGTATCAGGGACAAATATACCGTACTGCCCTTGCCATAACCCGCGATCCCGGTGCGGCAGAAGAGGTCCTTCAGGACTGCTTCTACAAGACTTATCTTAATATCATGAATATTACGGGGGACGGCTCGCTGTCTCCCTGGCTCCATCGGGTAGGTGTCAATCTTAGCTGCAACGCCATCAAGAAGAAACGGATGCACACCGAACCGATAGACGATGTATCGGAGGGCCATTTTGCGTCTGACCCCCGGCATTCGCCTGAGGCCCAGGCCGAGCGTGCCGAATTGCAGGGCACGATGCGGTCCGCCATAAACGCACTGCCCTTGAAGCACAGGCTTGTAGTCACGCTTCACTATCTGCAGGATTTCTCCCTGCCCGAAATCGCATATATACTCGATCTGCCAGTTGGAACCGTAAAATCACGGCTGCACCATGCCCGAAAATCTCTGCGCTATACCCTCGAAACCGGTCAGAAAATGCCTCTGGAGGCCGCATATGATCCTTCATTTTAAAGATACGAATTTACCAAATAATCAAAGTTCAGAAGTTGCACAGGACACTTCTGACGAAAGCGACGAAATAATAGGCGACGAAGACCGCAACCTCGACATGCTTATGAAGCACGCCGTGCGCTCGACGAACTGGCTGGAGCACGACCCGAAGCAGGTGTGGCAACGACTTAGCCAGCGTGTACGAGGTCCATTCGGCAATATTGCAATTGAGGAGCCCGCCAACCTGGGATCCTCGGAGATGCCTTTTCCGGAGCAGTACGAACGCGTTGACGCTACTGATACACGCCCGGACGCACGCAGTCACAGCTTGTATCGTCTCGCAAACGAGGCTTATACCCTGAGGTAAGCTCGACGAAGACTTTTCGTGAAGTGAGAACCGCTATGAATGCGGTTCTCATTTCTCATTTTTGAGGGCAATCGTCTATAATCAGGTGGTAACGGTAGATCGTAAGTTCTTATGTATCCATAATGAAAACCCAATAGATCGAGGAAATAATGGCTGATAACGCAACACAGGGACGAGTAAATGAGAAGGCTGAGCCGCAAGCGAGCGATACTGTGCAAGTGGTAGACGTTCGCGGCATGGCCGAGAGGCTGACGGAGAACGTCGAAGACGTAATAGTCGGCAAGCACCAGGAAGTCCAATTAGCGCTTATCGCGTTGCTTTGCCAGGGGCATCTTCTACTGGAAGATGTGCCGGGGGTTGGTAAGACCATGCTTGCCAAGACGATAGCCCGGTCCCTTGGCTGCACGTTCAAGCGAATACAATTCACGCCCGACCTATTGCCGAGTGACGTCACAGGCGTGTCGATTTACAACCAGAAGACCGGCGAATTCGAATATAGGCCCGGCCCCGTGCTCGCGCAGATCGTGTTGGCCGACGAGATCAATCGCGCCACTCCCAAGACCCAGTCGGCACTCCTAGAAACAATGGAGGAGAAGCAGGTAACGGTCGATGGGGTGACATATCCCCTGCCTCAACCCTTTATAGTGCTTGCCACCCAGAACCCCATTGAATACGAGGGCACGTTCCCGTTGCCTGAAGCGCAGTTGGACCGCTTTCTAATGCGTATATCGCTCGGTTATCCCAACAGGAGCGAGGAGATAGAGGTCTTAAGCCGGCAGGAGCAAGTACACCCGCTCGGCGCCCTTAAGCAGGTGGTCGCGGCGGGTGAACTAACCGCTGCGCAGCAGGCGATCAAGAGTGTGCACGTCGACCGGCTTATCAAAGAATATATCGTCGCCGTAGTCGCTTCAACCCGTAAGCATGACGACATATACCTGGGGGCAAGCCCGCGCGGTTCGCTTGGCTTGCAGGCCGCCGCCCAGGCTCGTGCCGCGATCATGGGTCGTGACTACGTTATACCTGACGACATCAAGGCGCTGGCCGAAAGCGTACTCGCTCACAGGCTAATTCTTAACCCCGCCGCACGTATTCGTAATGCCGACGCACGCTCGATCGTGAACGAGATACTGCGCAATACACCTGTACCGGGTACCGTTCCTATGCCGGGCCGGCGGCCTTAGCGGTCTGCAGCCGATACGCGATTTCCAACACCATGTCTGACTACTCAAATGCCATCCGAATGGGTATCTTTACCGTTGCGATCTATGTCGCCGCGCAAACTACCGGGCTGCGATATCTGTACTACCTGGCTTATGTGCTGGCGGCGGTCCTATTCGCGGCTTTTGTATGGGCCAGGCTAAGCAAGCGCGATCTGCGGATGAGCCGATCCGTACGCCCGAGCCAGGCACAGGTCGGCGGGATCGTGGAAGAGACAATCGAACTTGAGAACCTGTCTTGGGTTCGCAAGCTCTGGCTCGAGGTGCGCGACCGCTCAACCTTGCCCGGCCACCACGTGGGCGCTGTAGTTTCGCTTAAAGGACATGGAGGTAAACGGTGGCGAGTCAAGACGCGCTGCACGCGCCGCGGATTGTACCGTCTTGGTCCAACGGCGATCGTTACGGGCGACCCGTTCGGACTGGTGCAAACGGGTCGCGTCTTCGACGAGAGCGCCGAACTGCTGGTGTACCCAGCGATAGTGCCTCTGCAGTCATTTGGCTTGCGCTTTGGCGAGTTACCTGGAGGGGGCCGCACCGAGAGACGCAGCTTCCATTCGACACCAAACGCGGCGGGGATTCGACTCTATCAGCCTGGTGATCCCATGAATAGGATTCATTGGCCCATGAGCGCACGCACCCAGCAGCTTATGGTCAAAGAGTTTGAGCTGGATCCCACGGCCGATCTATGGCTCATACTCGACCTGAACGAATCCGTGCATGTAGCTGCACCTGACGATCTGTTACCGCAGGACAACATGGTACGGCAGAGGACAGGATGGATGCCTCGAATGGCGCGCCAGGCCGGTATGGAGGGAGTAGCCGAACCCGAGACCACAGGATTGCTAGCCCTGGAGCCGAGCACGGAAGAGTACTCAGTAACAGTTACTGCTTCCCTGGCGGCCTATTTCCTTGGACAGGGCAAATCGGTTGGCCTGATAGCCTGGGGGCAGCATCGCGTCACCATCCCCGCAGATCGGGGAGGCAGGCAACTGATAAAGATCCTGCGCGCCCTCGCAGTCCTGCGCGCCGAAGGCGAAGTGGCCCTCGAAGAAGTTCTGGTGGCCGAGCAGCAGCACTTTAGCCGTCAGGATACGCTTGTGATAGTAACGCCTTCGCTCGACGAAGCATGGGTTGCGTCCCTTCAATTGCAACTGTACCGGATCGCGAGCGCGGCGGCTGTCCTGGTCGAGCCGGGCACGTTTGGTGGAGTGGGAAACCCATTGCTGACGGTTAGCGCTCTTTCTGCCCTCAACGTGCCGAGCTATCTTGTGAAGCGCGACGACTCGATCGATGCGGCATTGCACCAGCAGTTCGCCGGTCCGGCGGTGAGGAACCTACGCTGATATTCGATTTTGCTTATTCCCGCATTGCGTTTGCTTGTGACGGTTTTGCGCGTGTGAACTATTCGGGTATAATTCCAGTGTAACTAGTGAGTGGTTCGCCCGTGGCCGGTAACTCCCGCACGTAGTTTTAAACTAGGTATATGAAAAAATTCTTCCGACTCCAGGAAGGTTGGCTGACCGTCGGCCTGGTTGCCATGATGCTCTTCAGCGTCACGCTCTCCATTGAGCAAGCCCAGTGGTCCGACGGCCTTACTATCCTGACACCAATAACTCTCATTGGCTTGCTTACCGGACTGGTGCTTGCCAAAGTCCGTGGCGTGCCCCGCTTCCTGCTGGACCTGGTGGGCTTGATGATAGGCGTCAACACGATCCTGTTTGCAGTTGCCGGCGTAATGCACGACCCCCGCCTCGTGACGGTGCAGGATCGGGTTCAGGATCTGGTTTTGCGCACCACGCAGTGGATCAACGTTTCGATGCGTGGCGACATGAACGACGACATTGTAGTCTTTATCCTGTCCCTTGCTGTCGTTAGCTGGGTCCTGTCATACAGCAGTGCCTATTTTGTGTTCAGAAGCAGGCAACTATGGTGGGCGCTCGTGCCTAACGGCGTGGCCCTGCTCATAAATATCTCGTACACACCAATAAACCTCAACGGCTACCTGATCATATTCATGTTCAGCGCGCTCTTGTTAATGATCCGGTTCAACCTTCTCCTCAAGGAGGAGCGGTGGCAGGCGGAGCGGGTAAACTATTCGCCGCGGCTGACATGGTCATTTTTGTGGGCAGGCAGCGCGCTGTCAATAGCACTTGCCCTGCTGATGTGGTATGTGCCCGCGACTGCTGTCAACAGCACTCTAAACAACGTTTGGAACCAGGTGAACAAGCCCTGGCTCGATTTCCAGGACCTAATGGCGCGCCAATGGGGTGCTATCAACGGCTCAGGCACTCAGTCTTTCGGCGGCTACTCGTCCTTCGACGACTCGTTCGTGATGGGTGGTGCTCTCAACCTTTCGGATAACGTGGCGCTGGTCGTCAAGTCAACCGAGAATCAGTACTGGCGGGTTCGTACCTGGGACGAGTATACGGGCATGGGTTGGCGCAATACGGCCAAGGATACCTTCACTATCTCCAATATGAGCCCGCTGCTTACGCTCAACGCGAACGACAGACTGCCGGATGAAGACGGGAGCCGGCATGCGGTTACGTATACAGTGCAGGTGCTGAACCCAAAGGATGACCTGCTGTTCGCGCCCTCGCGTCCCGTGGAGTTTGACCGCCCGACCTACCTTGAGTATTCCTGGCGCCCACTGACCGAAGTTTATAACGTGGAAAAGCTGCTTGGCGCGCAGTTGAGCGCGGTACCTCCCGAGTTGCGCGAGCACAACTTCATCGGGTTACTGCAGTTGGCCCAGCGAGAGCTTCGCTCAGATACCTCGCAGCCCTGCCTCGATGCTAATACACTCAATTGTTTGTTCTCTACCACCCAGGGACCACAGATTCTTGATGACATTAAAAGCCTGAAGGACGATCGGGGAATCGACGTAAATCTATCCCTAAGCGGACCACCCAACTATCTACTTGAGATGCGACCTACTGGAGAAGTGTCGATCTACGAAGACCTGACCAGTGTCCACAACAAAGGCGAACAGGGGCCGGAACCTGTGAAGTTGGGTGACGAGTACACCGGCGTGTCTATGGTATCGAACGCGACGGATGCAGAGTTGCGGGCTGATAATAGCGATTATGCTGCCTGGCTCAAGGACCGCTATCTCAACGTACCCGTGAGTATGCCGGCACGCGTGGCCGTGCTCTCTCGCAAGATCGTATCCGACGCCGGTGCCGTAACGCCCTTTGACAAGGCAAAGGCAATTGAGACGTACCTGCGGGCAAATTACGCTTATAACACGAATATATCTCCGCCCAATAACGACGAAGACCGCATTTACTGGTTCCTGTTCGAGGGCAAGGAAGGGTATTGCGAATATTATGCCGGAGCCATGGTAGTCATGCTGCGTGACCTCGGCATACCCACGCGACTAGCGGGCGGATATGCACCCGGAGTATACGATCCTACCACTGGCGAATACACGATCCGTGAGTCGTCGGCTCACGCCTGGCCGGAAGTATATTTCCCGACCTACGGCTGGGTCGCGTTTGAGCCAACACCGTCGCAGGCAGTCATCGAACATGATGTTCCGCAAGCTCAGCCGACTGTAGCGCCGACTGCAGAAGCCACCGAAGGGCCTCTCCCGTCGCCAACACCGAGCGATGGACACGACCTGGGTAATGTTACTCCGCCCAGTGCCACCCCCACAGGCGGTAGCGGTCTTGGCGTGCCGGGCGGTCCGTGGGGTTGGGGCGCGCTTGGGTTGGCAGCTCTGGGGATAGGGTTCTTCTTCTTCTTCCCGGCATCGCCGTTCAAGAAGCGTCGCGCAAATGCGAGTGCCGGTTTCTATTACAAGAGCATGCTCTTCTGGGCGAAGCTCTTGCGGGCGGGTCCTGCGCCCTACCAGACGCCATATGAGTTCAGTGAATCGCTTTCCCGCGATGTGCCTGGGACGTCCATTTTCGCTCGTACAATCGCCCGCGCGTACGTGCGCGAGCAGTTCGGGCGCGATCCCCTCGATAGTGCAGAGCGCCGAAATGTGAACGTTGCGTACACCGGTTTGCGTACCAGACTCGTGCGCCAGTGGCCGCGAAGAAGGGTGCGTAGAATTTTGCGGAGGACTAAATAGGCCTCTGCGCCGAAGTTACCCATGGCGAATAAACACGCACGAAAGGTACCACCCCGCAAAGCCTACCGGGGCAAGGGATCGCGCTATTATGGACAGGGCGGTTCCGGTGTCCGGAAGCCAACTGACCATGGTGCCGTTGCACCGGACACAGCCGCTTTAGTCGCCGAATCTTCGCAGTTGCCCTATTTACAGAGTGAACCACCAAACGCGCCGCCACTTGCTTCGGGTTCCACGGTTGCTGCTTCGGCCCTGACGGGCGGCTTTGGTACTTCCGTTCCTGCAAGGCGCAAGCCATGGACGCCCGGTCGCATAGCGCGATGGGTTCTGGGCATACTCGGGGTGGTTGTACTCGTATTTGGCGGGTACGGCGTGTTCCTGTTCATAAAGTTGCAATCCGTGATTTACGTTCCATTGCCCGCCACGCCAACGGCTATGGCGGCGGTGATGCCTACACAACCAACTGCGCTTCCTGGACAGCCGACTCCGACGCTGATTCCCTCGCCAACAGTCGACCACCTGCGTGATCTGCCCGCAGGGAGATTCAATGTGCTTGTGCTGGGCACTGACATGCGACCGGGTGACACGGAGCATACACCACGCAGCGACACTATTTTGCTCGCCAATATTGACACCATATCTCACACTGTACGCATCATGTCGATACCTCGCGACTTGATCGTTACAATCCCAGGCTACGGTGAAAACAAGATCAATGCCGCTTATGTGTTCGGCGAATATTACCACGAGCCGGGAGGCGGGCCTGCGCTGGCAGTCCAGACCGTGAGCGACCTGTTCAATGTGCCGGTGGACTACTACGTTACCCTAAATTTTGACGGCTTCCGGTCGATAGTGGATGCTGTTGGAGGTATCGCCGTTGACGTGCCATACAGCATAGATGACGATTCTTATCCGGACGACCAAGATGGCGACCCGAACGGAACCATAACGGTCCACTTTGACGCGGGCTGGCAATTTATGGACGGTAAGACTGCTCTGCGTTACGCGAGAACGCGCCACGCCGACAACGATTTCGCCCGTAGTCGGCGGCAACTCCAGGTTATCATGGCTGTACGACAGAAGGCGCTGTCGCTGGACCTGTTACCCTCGATACCCTCGCTTATGGATCAACTGGGCGGGCTGGTGCAGACCAACATTCCTTTCGACCAGCAACTCGGGTTGGCTCAACTTGGCTTCAACATGAGTGCGTCGGACATAATAACGTCATCAATCGACGACACTATGATAAGCCCGGACTACCTGCCGGATGGAGGTGAGGGCCTCAAGTTGAACGAGAAGCTGGCCCAGCCTACGATCGACAGTTTCTTTGGGTGGGACAATGGCACGCCTACTCCGACCCCCACGGTCCGCGCCACCGCGACGCCTCCGAGCAGAACGCCAACTCCAACCCGTGTGGTCACACCGTAGGCGCTATGCTCATGTTCGGGTGCCACACTATTTAAGGAAATATTCATGCATCCAACCTTGACCGTGCTGTGTGCTGATGGTAATATCACATGAGGGAACCTTTGACGAGCTTCCGTTCTATCCGCCTGAGCGTTCGAGTAGTCGCTTTGGCGCTTGTTGGCAAGGGCTAAGCGCAAGTATGGCAGAGAGAGTATCACAGGTTGCAAGACGCGCGAGAAAGCCCCCCACACCGGTTCCTACCCCCCTAGCCCAGGATCGTGGGCGTCCACAGCGCGACTTCATCGAGACAGTTTGGGTTCTCTGCTGTTCGGTAAAGTTTGCTGTTGTGCAGAATATCGCGCTCGCCCTCGCGGCCATGCTCGGGACGATCATTCCGCAGATGCAGCCTGGTATCAGCGACTCGGCTGAGGCTGTTGACAGCTTTCTCGCGGACGCGCACACAAGATACGGCGACCTTACGGGCTTCCTGCACTGGGCCGGCTTTTTCGATCTGTACAATTCTCTGTGGTTCCGAATGCTGGTCGTGGTTGTGGTGTTTAGCATCGTCATTTGCACGATGAACAGATGGCAGCCCACGGTCCGGCTCATTACGCGGCCAATGGTGAAAGCAAGCGACGGCTTCATGTCGGGCCTTACCGAAAAGGCGCAGTTCACGTCCGTGCCGCTTGAAACAGCCCAGGTGGACCGCGTTCTGCGGGGAGCTTTCAAAAAGGGCCGCTACCGTGTGGTCAGCGATACTTCGACTGACGGTGCGGTAATAAGCCTGTATGCGGACCGCGACAGGTGGTCTAAAATGGTCACCTTTGTAAGCCACGCCGGGCTTGTGCTGTTGATCCTGACAGCAGCAGGCATGACGCAGATAGGCTGGCGTGAGCGCTCGGTGTACTTTATGCCGAACGAACCCGTCAATGTCGGGCATGGAACTGACTTCAGCGTGGCGAACGTGGGCTGGAACATCGACTACTACCCCGACGGCACGACAGTTAAGGAGTTCCAGAATACACTTGCTGTGTACGAAAACGATACGCAGGTGCTGACCAAGACGATTATCGTCAACGACCCACTGCGGTACAAAGGAGTAAACTTTTTCCTTGTGAGCTACGAACCGGTCTTGTTTGCCAAAGCGACCGACGCGAGCGGGACGAACATTCCCTTGCGCCTGATGGGGCAAAACGGGCCGATTACAGACACCGTGGCCAGTGGCGAGGTGCTGGTCGACTTCCCTTATTCCAGCGACGATAATTTGCCCCTCGACTACGTGCAATTGGCCGGTCCGGATCATACGCTTACACTGGAGATAACGTACTACCAGAACGTCACTCGCGGTCCAGGTGAGAATCCACCCGCGTATGTCAAGGCTTATGTTGACCAGAACTTCGATTCGACCATCTACGATGGTTTCTTGCCGCGGACAGGGCCACTCACACTTCCGGGTTACGGGCAATATGATTTCAACTTCAGACAGAGCACAGCCACCATACTCGAGGTAGCCAAGGACCAGGGTCTTGAACTGGTCGGGTTCTTTTTTACAATTATGGCTCTGGGCTTTACAATATCACTCTATACGACGTTTACGAGGTGCTGGGCCAAGATAGTTCCGAATCCCGAACAGGAAGGTACGGTGAACATAACCCTTGGTGGCCTGGCCGAGAAGAATAAGGTGGCATTTGAGCGCGATTTCGAGAAGCTGGCGCTCCGAATACGGGATGGATTGACGAGCGAAACAAACAATCAGGAGGTCGAAAATGGGATTTGAACAGTCGTCCATAGGGATCAATGAGTCTACGCTGACTTCATTGGCGTATATATGCTATCTTGCGGCGTTCATATTTTACGCCGTTCATCTGTTCACACGTTCCTCGCGGGTGGTGAGAGTAGCATCCGGAACGGTGGCCATGGCCGGTGCCGGTGGCGGGACAATGGACATGACCATGAGTGGCGGGGGACGAAGTGAGAGCATGCTTGCCCGCAAACAGTATTCGCCTATGCTCGGTTGGGTCGGTTTTGGGCTGGTGCTGCTCGCCTGGGTATCCCTGACCACTGCCCTCGGTATGCGCTGGGTCGAGTCGGGTCACCCGCCGTATGTGACGCTATATGAGATCAGCACCATGTTGGTCTGGGGCACGACCACGATCTACCTGATACTTTTCGAGGGTGTGCTAAAAGTGCGGGCGGCCGGCGCGTTCATTGTGTTGCTGATATTCTGCCTGCAAAGTTTCTCACTGTGGTTCGTTGACCCCAGCCTGAAGCAGGCAGTACCACTCGTTCCCGCCTTGCGTTCATACTGGTTGATGATACACGTTTCCTTCGCGATTATCGCCTATAGCTCGTTTGGCACTGCGGCCGGGGCGGGATTGACTTTTCTGGCCAAGTATAACCTCAAAGGAAAACTGTCCCAGGCTCTGCCCTCTACGGCAGCTATAGAGGAGTTCATGTTCAGGGCTGTCGCGGTTGGTTTCCCATTCATGACGCTAGTCCTTATTACGGGCGCAATCTGGGCGCAGGAGGCATGGACGAAGGCCTGGAGCTGGGATCCGAAAGAAGTGTGGGCGCTGATTACCTGGCTAACTTATGCTGCGTACCTGCATGTGCGAGTTCAACGAGGTGTTCGCGGCATTACGATGGCGTGGCTGTCCCTTATCGGGTTTGCTATCGTGCTCATGACCTTCCTGGGGGTGAATTATCTTACCGCGTGGTTTGGTATCGATACCCTGCACAGTTATCCGGTCGACAATGGCACGCCATCGAGCCTGAGCGTGGCTTCGTTAGTGGTAGTCGGGATATTTACTGTTCTGCTCGGTCTGGCTCTCTTTAGCTGGTTGAGGATCAAGTTTCCAATGCCAGGCAAAGCACGAAAAGACAAGTAAGACTAGCTAGCCTTAAATGCAAAAGCCCGCCGCTAAGGCGGGCTTTTGCTATTGGGTTACATGCCACCGGACGGCCAGGGTTAGCAGTTGGACGCGGAGAGCGGTTCAGGCCGCAGTGCCGGTGCAGCGTTTCGACTTACGACGAATCTGCTTCAGCGCATGCCTGTTCCGGTAGACGGTGATGACTGTGAAGGAGTCAGGTGCAACGATCATCACGACGTCATGTAGTTTTTCCAAACGCGGCTCGACGTCGCGGTAACGCTCTACTTCTCGTTGCCCGACAATATAGAATCGGACACCTGTGCGGTGTTCGAGGACACCGTACCTGCGAACGAGTTCAAGATCGCCCTCGCACAAGTTGCTTTGCGCACTTCGGCGCTGGCCGTGTTTGGACCACTCTACATGACCTCTTTCTCCGGTCATTGCTCCCCCATTTCTGAGACTAACGCCTCGTGACCGCCTGATAAACGGAGCAACTCAACAGGCGTAATATAGACCCCGTACCGGTGAATGTCAATATGTGTATAAGTGCCAATGGGATCAAGGGCAACCAATCAGTCGCGACGGGCCTTCCGTCCTGCTGCCAGCAGACGCCTGTAGACGTCCGCCTTGTAGAGCGCCATGGCGATGGATAATGCGAGACCCTGGATCCCGTCACGCCAGCCCTGGTAAGTGATAAGCCGTCGTTGTAACTCGCGGAGAGGCTGGCCGAGCAGGCTCCGCGGACGCGCTCTAGCTCCGTCGTTGTATAGGGCCTGGGCTTCAAGGGGCGCATAAGCGCGCTGTTTGCCGAAGAACTGTGACCAACTTTCGTAATTGAAATGAATCAGCGGGTTGAGCAAAGTGTAGATTTCACCACCGACGATGGGGAACTCGTGTACGTGGCGAGTATCGTCGTAGTGGGACAGCGTGGGACGTATTAGACGCACCTGGTAATCTGGCCACCAACCTGTGTGCCGCATCTCGCGGCCAAAGAGAAAGTTGCGTCTGGGTACCTGCCAACCTGCACCCAAACCGCGCTCGACGACCGTCGCGATCTCGCGGCAGAGGGCAGGCGTCAGCCGTTCATCAGCGTCAATGAACAGCACCCAGTCCGACTGTGCAAGCTCCAGGGCGTAGTTGCGCTGGCGCGAGAAGTTCTCGAAGGGTTTTTCGACCGCGCGATCGGCCAGCCTGCGTGCGACCTCTGCGGTAGCGGTGTCGCCTCCCTGATTAAGGATGACAAGCGTTTTCGCGCCTGTTTGCTCGATTAGCGGGGCCATGCTCGCAAAACAGGGCGGCAGATGTTTGGCCACGTTGGTAGCCAGGACGGCGATTGTGAAGGTGGCGGATGGAGGGACTATAGCCGGACCGCCATACGAAACACGCGTGCCCACTTGCGCATCTGCTTCTGGCTATCCCGTCTGCTTAAATTTCCTCTAAGTCGGGATACACTTGACATAACGATGTACCTTATCATCGCGGCGGCCAGAACCGCGCGCAGAGCCAGGCGGGCCACCAGCGTGTAGTACGTATCGTAGATGTAGAGCCGTGAGCGCCAGAGCTCGACAAACATGAGATCAGGTAGTTGGCGCGTGCTTTGGCCCCCCAGGTGAATCACCTTGGAAGAAGGCACCTGCCAGCACTCCCATTTCTGCTCGGCATATCTGAGCGCGAGATCTATCTCTTCCGAGTACATGAAGATTTCCTCGTTGAAGCCACCGCACTGCTCGTATGCATAGCGCTTGATCAGGAAGCAGGCCCCGAGGGGATGCTCTATCCGGAAGGGCAGGCTGCCAACTTCTTCAGCGTAACGCCCATTCATGCGCGATTGGAGCAGCGCCTGGCGGAATTTGCCCGGTATGACGGCGGGCAGCGGGAACAGGTCGAGCACGGCCATCGGGACAGTGGGGAAGAGGAATGCAGCCGCCTGGGTTGTTCCGTCCAGGTTAAGTAAACGTGGGGCCACTATGCCCGCTCTTGAATGAGTGTCCGCAAATTCGACCAGCGCACGCAGCGACCCCGGCGTTGGAACAGTGTCGGGGTTGAGGATCATAAGGTGCCGCCCTCGGGACATGCGCAGGCCGATATTGTTGGCGCGGCCATAGCCCAGGTTGGTCTCGTTCACGACCACGGTCGCCGGATAGTCACTGGCGGCTTGTGCGGAGCCGTCGCTCGACGCATTGTCTATGACGAGCACTTCGATCTCAAGGCCCTCGCGCACAGGGCCAGAAAATAATGCTTGCAGACATGATACCAGGTGTTGCTTTACATTCCAGCTTACGATTACGACACTCAAGTCGGGCACGGGGTCAAGTCCGCCGGCTGTGGGGCCGTCTTGAACAGGGTAGTGCCTTATGTTAGACTGAGTCATATCTACAATCTTAGCATGACGCTCTGTGTGCATTCAAGCAGGGCCGTTTGGAGAATATGAACATCTTCATCCATGAGGACTACAAAAACGAGGAACGCAGCAAAATTAAGAAGAATCGTTTGATTGGCGTGGGCCTTTTCGCCCTCGCTCTACTGTTCTCGCTCGCGTCCTTTACGCCCGATACCGCACTATTGACCTTTTTATCGTGGCCAGTGTTAATTGTCGGCTTCCTGATCTGGGCACCGGCCAATGCTGCCGACACTAGGCTCAAAAGCGCGCCAAATATTGATTCGTTCATCAACGATGAGCTTCGTGGGCTGAACAATAAATACAGCTTGCATCACCATCCGCGTGTGGGCAATGTTTGGATATCGGAGCTGATGATCACGCCGTCGGGCCTAATTGTATTCGATGCGAACGGCGCACTGGGGCCGGTAAGCTGTAAAGCCGGCGCGAAAGGCGATATTTGGAAGGCGCCGAGCAATCTGATGGACCGACTGACGGGCGCCAGGCCGCAGATAGGTAACCCCACTGTCGAACTTGATGCTATGATGGCCGCCGCCCACGAGTTACTTGCAAGTATCGGCAAGCCGGACGTGCCTGTGAAGGGTATCGCACTTTTCACCAGAAATCCGGACATCACCCTCGACGGATGCTCGTACGGTGCCGCGCCGCTAAACGAAATGCGAGATGCCGTGCGCGACCTCGAAGTTGACATGGGCGCGGACCGAGAAGAAGGCCTGGTTGTGAACACAATCCTCACCAGTGAAGATCGGAAGCGCCTGAACAACTTGCTTGCGCCGGTTTCGATACCAGCCTCGTCAGTCGCCGAGAAACCGGCGAAGTCAGCGGTCAGTCGTAGATCGTAAGTCGTGCCCATGAGTGAGTTCGCGGATTGAGTATTCTTAATTTGTCTGGAAGTGGTGAGCTAAGTTGGCCAATTGTCGGGCATGAGCGTGCTGTCGGCATCCTGAGGGCTTCTATCAGGACGGGCAGGATAGCTCATGCCTACCTCTTTACCGGACTGGAAGGGAGCGGTAAGCACACGTTGGCGCTGGCATTCGCGATGGCGGTCAATTGCCAGGCCGATCCTCCACCCGGCCAGGACCTACCCGACGTGCCGTGTGGAATCTGCGCTTCATGTGCCCGTTTTTCGCGTGGGTCGCACCCCGATCTAGTCGAGGTCAACTTGCAGACTCAGGCACAGGCTCAAGGCGAAGGAAGCGGCAAGAATAAGAGCGGGCCGGCCAAGGAACTACGGATTGACGCGATACGCGAGATGCAAGCAAACGTTGGCCTAAGTCCGCACTCGGCCCGCTGGAAGATTATTCTCGTGGACGACGCCGAGAAGTTGAACGAGGAGGCTTCAAACGCACTTCTGAAAACACTGGAGGAGCCGCCTGCGCACACCATCATTATCCTGCTCGCACCGGACGAAGGGTCCGTGCTTCCCACCATATCATCCCGCGGCTTCTTGATCTCGCTACGCAGTATGTCGCGAGAAAGCGTGGCGCAAGCCCTTACTCAGAAGTGGGGTGCCGACCGCGAGCAGGCCGAGCTACTGGCAGCGTTATCGGGAGGCAGGCTCGGCTACGCGGTGAGATTAATGGAAGACCGCGACGGCATGGACCGCAGGCGCACCGCATTGCAAGAACTAAGCGTCCTTTCAGGCGCGCACATCAATGATCGAGTGAACACGGCGGGCCGCTTCGCAAAGATGTTCACAGAGCAGCGTCCAGCTTTGTACGATTTGCTCCAGGATTGGGAAGGTTGGTGGCGCGATGTGATTGCGTTTCGCGTTTCCGCACCCGAACTGGTGGTCAACGTTGACCAACTGCCCGTCCTGGAATCCGTTGCGCGCAAGCACAGCCCACAGGGCGCACTTGCCGCGATCAAGTTGATCCAGGACACCAGACAGCAGCTTCTGGAGAACGTAAACCCGCGCGTCGCTCTCGAAGGGCTCGCGCTGGGTATGCCCTAGAAAGCTGCTTACTTGAGCTTGCCCAGGAACCGTTCAATGCGAACGAGCGCTTCCTGGAGGTTGGCGTACGAGGTGGCGTAGGAAGCGCGGACGTGACCCTTGCCGGAGGCGCCGAATGCAGAGCCTGGGATGACCGCCACTTTCTCCTCCATAAGCAGCCGTTCGCAAAACTCTTCTTCGTCCAGACCCGTGCTCTCAATCGACGGGAAGGCGTAGAAAGCACCTCGGGGCTCGAAGCAGGTAAGTCCCAGCCGGTTGAAGCCGTCCACGATGAGGCGGCGACGCCGATCGTATTCCTGGCGCATGGACTCGACATACGGCTCCCCGGATTTGAGGGCTTCTATTGCGGCCTCCTGGCCTGTCGTCGGCGCCGACATAATAATGAACTGATGGATCTTGCGCATCGCGGCGAGTATCGCGGGCGGAGCGGCGGCATAACCTATACGCCAGCCTGTCATTGCATGCGACTTTGAAAAGCCGCTCAGCAGAATAGTGCGCTTCCACATACCAGGCAGGGACGAAAAGCAGGTGTGCTCGGTCCCGTAGACCAGGCGGTCATATATCTCGTCGGACACCACAAGGAGATCATGCTTCTCGGCCCAGGCCGCAATCTCAGCCATTCGTGATCGGTCCAGGACGGCCCCTGTGGGGTTGTTTGGGTATCCAAGCAACAATGCACGTGTCCGCGGTGTACGAGCCTTCTCAAGGTCTTCTACGGTCACCTGGAAGTCCTGGCTAACATAGGTCGGCACCGGTACGGGCACGCCGCCCGCGAAGATGACCGTGGGTTGGTAGGCCACAAAGCAAGGCTCCGGCACTATAACTTCACTGCCCGCCTCAACGACGGCCATCAGCGCCAGCAACAGGGCTTCGCTCACTCCCACGGTGATAAGTAGCTCGGTGTCAGGATCGTACTTCACGTTGTAGTGGTGCTTCAGCTGCGCGGCGATCAACTGGCGGAGTTCCAGAATGCCGGAATTAGAGGTGTAGGCTGTGTGGCCCGCGCGCAGCGACTCGATGCCGGCGTTCAGGATGGGTTCGGGCGTGACAAAATCCGGTTCGCCAATACCAAGCGAGATCACGTCCTTCATGGTCGCAACTATGTCGAAGAACTTTCGTATGCCCGAAGGCGGGACCGAGTTTATGCGCGCCGATACGAATTCTTCGCCGGTCGCGTCACCCTTAGTCTTTGTAGAAATGACCTCACCAATTGCCATCTGTTGCCCCCTATTGGTCGCGTGACTTATAGCACTGCTTTGAGGGGAACGCGCCATTCGTTCCCCACTTTCTTTCCTGAGATCTTACCCTGTCCCAGCAAGCGGCGCACCTCTTTGGGTTTGTAGCCGAGGAGCTTGGAGGCCTGTGACACCGACAGGAGGGGTTTATAGAGGTCCAGGACTTCATCGGCGGCCATTGCTGCCAGCACCACGTCAAGCGTGTTGAAACGCTCTGCGGCCTGAGCTATGGCGATTGGGTCTCGCACATCAAGCGCCTCGTAGCGTTCCTGATTAAGCAATGTACGTATGTCTGATACGCGCATATGATTGGCATGTACACCCACGCTCCTGTACCCTCCGCTCATCCAGTACCTTGTCCACCGTTCCAAACCTAATTGATTAGCCGTCGTAATTATAGCATTTGCAGAGGACAGAGGCCAAACGCCGATAACTATGATATAAAGATAGGGGGTGAGCAAATGAGAGAAACCGCGCCAAACCCACCTGGGCTGCTGAACTATCCCAGGGGATTGCTTCATCTGGAATACACTCTATCGAACGGGCAGATGTTCCGCTGGCGGCAACTGCCGGATGGCTGGTGGGACGCTGTAACGGCCGGCAATCTAATTCGCATACGGCAGATCGACAGCGCAGACGCCAATCTCGATACCTTCGAGTATTACACACTGCCTGGCGAACCCGATGAGGAACTGATTCGGCGCTTCTTCCGACTGGATGTCGACCTGGACGGTCTGTACGAGTCCTGGCGCGAAGAGGACCCGCACCTTGGCAACCTGGCCGAGCGTTTTCGTGGGCTGCGGATCGTACTGCAGAAGCCCGAGGAATGCTTGCTTTCGTTCATGTGCTCGACCGCCAACTTTATACCTCGCATAATGAAGGCTATCGCTATCATAGCGCGTACCTGGGGCGAACCGATAATGGGAGCGGACGGCAAGGCGGTTACTCACGCTTTCCCCAGCGCAGGAGTTATAGCAGGGCTTGATCCGTACGAAGTCAGCGAAAAAACGGGGCTCGAATGGAGGGCGGGTAACCTGGTGAAGGTTGCCGCACAGGTGGCGGCTAAGCCGAACGGCTGGCTGGAGAGTGTGGCGGCGCTAGACTATGCGACTGCTCGTGGCGAACTCCAACGCTTAGACGGAGTAGGGCCAAAGATCGCCGACTGCGTGTGCCTCTTCGCGATGGCGAAGGACCAGGCGGTGCCGGTTGATACGCATGTCTGGAACCTTACGCGCGAGCACTATCTACCCGGTTTGAAGGGTAAGTCACCCACCGCCAGCGGGTATGCGCAGGTGCTGGCTTACTATCACACGCACTTCCAGAAGGCGGGCTGGGCACAGCAATATCTATTCTACGATCACCTGCTCTCCAGCAGAGAGAACAGCCGAAGGACGTAACTCTGGACGGGGTTAGCTTGGGAGACTTCAAGTTGGTGGAGACGGCAAGTACAGCGGAACTTTCGGAAGTCGTGACCGATCTATGGTCGGTCGTCCGCGCGCTTGCCGACGATCGGGAAGTAGATCTCGATTTGCGATTGTTGGGCAAGCCCAAGGACCTCCCTGTCGATACCCGCCGGCTGCTCGTTCAGGTGATGGGCCTGGTAGTTGACTCGGCGCGCGGCGCGTCGGAGCTCCATCACATTGCGCTTGAGTTATCTTTTGCGCCTGAGAGCTTGAATATCCGCATCGAGCATGACGGTATGATGTCAAATGAACAACGGGTCGACGCCGAACGCGCAATACTTTCCAGGTATGGCGATATTGGCGCGGTAGGAGGCACACTGGCGCTGTCGTCAGGACGGGGCTATGGGCTACGCCTTGAAATAACGGCTCCATATTTACTGCCTGGCGCTTCAGAACTGCGTGACGTCGGCAGCGCGCCGCCCCGGCTGGCCCTCGCCCCACGAGAGTTGTCCTCTGTTGTCGAGCCGCTCACTGCGCAGGAGGCTACCACGTTAAATCTGCTTGCCATTGGGCTGTCAAACAAGGAGATTGCAGGTCGCATGCACCTCGGCGTGGGCACCGTCAAGTTTCACCTTGCCCAGATCTATCAAAAGTTGGGCGTCCAAGGTAGGGGAAGAGTAGCCGCCGTGGCTCGTGCCCGCGAACTCGGCCTCATCTTCGACTAGGGTCTATCCGCAAGATTATAACCCGAGGAAGAATGGCTGCGTTGATCGAGAACATTGGGCAATTGTCGGCACACATTTCGTATTGGGTTACTATGCGTCGATAGTGTCCCAGACGGCGCCGCCCCTGTAATGGGCTTTGGCAAATCGAGCTGTGTGCTTCTCGTTGGAGCATTTGGGAAATGTATAATTGATGCCCTTGCGGCGTAAGTTGGGGCGTATCTTCTTGGACGAGTAGCCTTTATCGCCGATAATTCTTGCCCAGGCGACGCTGAAGCAAGAAGTCGATTAAGATATAATCACTCGCGTATTCTCCGGTTTCGGCCTAACTGCCATACATACCAAAAAGGAAAAGACTATGGGTGATAGCAGTTCTCTACGTGCTTTGCGCGCCGATTTTGACCGCAATGCGGGTCGCTCGCTTTCGCTGCCGCTTGCGGGCATGATCATTTGGGCTGTGGTGGGGATTGTCTCGCTGTTTTTGCCGTTTCGCACGGCAAATCTGGTGTTGCTCTTCGCGTCGGGAGCGATCTTCCCGCTTGGACTGCTGCTTTCACAGTTGTTGCGCGAGCAGCTGCTAAGCAACAAGAACCCGCTCGCCAGGCTGATGGGGCTTGCTGTGTTGATGGTGAATCTACTCTGGGCGTTGCACCTTACATTCGTGGTCGACTCTCCGACCTATGTGCCCCTGAGCCTCGGCATCGGTCTGGGCATCCACTGGATCGTCTTCTCGTGGATAATCGGCCACCCGTTAGGTATCATTCACGCGGTCCTGCGCACAGGGCTCGTCACCGCATTATGGTGGCTGTTCCCTGACAACAGGATCGCCGCCGTCGCCATAGGAGTTGTGGTAGCCTACGCATATTCCATTTACGCTCTCAGCACACGCCGCCTGAACCAGGACGATGCACCGGCACAGCCCTGACCAGTGCTGCCAGGTGCGCGCAACTTGCTCGTTTCGGCAGCAATCAAACCGTCGGGTAGGAGTAGGAGTTCAACAACCACCGGTCCGTATAAGCATTTTGACCGAAAACAGAAATCTGCAGGCAGCTCCTACCAGGGTCAGGAGACGGCGCTCGGCGCTGCACGGCTGCTTTGTAGCATTTGTCGTTGCTCTCATGATTCAGACCCAGCCTGCCGATGGCTAACAACCGGTGCCTCTGTACGATAATCTAAGCGCGAAAAATGTCAACTATGTAAGTTCATCGGTCAATTCCTGTCTTCTGTTGCTGGCATGAGCATATTTTATCAACTTACCAGACTTTGCAGATAGAACCTAGTTGATATAGTCGAGATAGCCAGGCGATATAAGTATCATTGGCCGGAAGGTAGAAGGCGAAACCTTCGGGTTATTGCATACTATGTTCAGACGGCCCCGGCGGCGTTAGGGGATTTACGCCGCCGGGGCCGAGAACTTTTCTACGTAAGGCGTGGTCGACAAGCCGATCTGAGCACCGGCGCCGGCAAAGGAGCAAGAAAATGACAAAATGGGAATATCGCGTGGCCTACGTTGACTTTCGAGGGCGCGTGTCGGTTGAGGGCCAGGAAATGCTAATAGAGAAGGGCGAGCGCCGGAGTGCATTTGTGCGTTCAATGCTCGACCACCTGGGCAAGGAAGGTTGGGAACTCGCCGGTGTGCATCCTCTGTGGCCCGCCGAGACCAGCTATATGGTGTTCAAGCGTCCACTAGAGGGTAACGGAGCCGACGGAAGCGCAGAAAACGACGCGGAAAAGGTTCCCGACAAGGAAAGCCAAGCCGGCGAGCCTACTCGCTCTATTGGTGATAATTCAACCGAGATGGTCTAAGTTTCGAACGGAGAGGTATGCAAATGGAATCGACAGTAGAACAGACAGACATCTTGAGCCGGTTCTCAAACGGGCTGGCTGACGCGGTTGAACGAGTGGGCAAGTCCATAGTACTTGTTAACGGCCGCGAACGACAGGCAGCGAGTGGCATCGTGTTCGCCAACGGTGTTGTGCTCACCGCGGCACACGTTATAGAGCAAGACAATCCGGAAATTGAGACGGCAAGTGGTCAAAAGTTCAAGGCCACACTGGCCGGACGCGATCCTATTACCGACCTGGCGGTGCTGAAGGTCGATGGCCTGGATGCGGAACCTGCGGTACTTGGCACAAGCGCGAAAGTAGGTCAGTTTGTGTTGTCGGTTGGCAGACCATCGAGCGGCCAACCCATGGCGAGCGGCGGCATTGTCAGCGCAGTTGGCGGGCCTTTGCGGACACGCGAGGGCGTACTACTGGAACAGTACCTCGCGACTGATGCAAGACCCTACCCCGGATTTTCAGGGGGGCCACTGATCAACGCCGACGGGGAAGTGCTGGGTGTGATGACTTCGGGAATACTGGGCAACTCGTCAGTAGTCATTCCATCGGCAGTCGCAGCGCGCGTCGCGAAGGCGCTGCTGGAAAGCGGTACGATCAAGCGCGGTTACCTGGGCATTGGCAGTCAAGCTGTGGACCTCGCGGAGAGCCAGCGCGCAGGCCACAAGCAGGAGAGCGGGCTTTTGATCGTCCATGTGGATGAGAACAGCCCTGCCGCTCAGGCCGGCGTGCTTATAGGAGATATCCTCGTAGGGTTGGACGGCCAGACCGTTACAGACGGCGACGCACTCGTGGCGCTGCTTAGTGGAGACCGCATCGGTAAGTCGCTTAAGGCGGACATCATCCGCGGCGGCGAAGCGCGCAGTCTCGATGTGACCCTTGGCGAACGCAACTAGCTCGAATTGAGTCGAGCGGCCGTAACAAATGGGCCGCTCGATTGGGCATGGAAAGGGAATACGATGGCAGTAGATATAAAAAGTGAAGACGCCAGATTGACGTCTCCTGAGAGCAAACCCGTTTCGGTGTCCGACGCAATTGTTGCCATGGTAGAAAAGGCACGGCACAGCGTAGTTGAAGTACGCGGAAGAGGACGAGGCGCCGGCGCGGGCATAATCTGGGGAAGCGACGGTAAGATAATAACCAACTACCATGTGGTCGCCGGTACCGGGGGCAAACCGCAAATACAGCTTTATGACGGTACCAGACTGGAAAGCAAGTTGGTTGCAGAGAACTCTGCCCTCGATTTGGCGCTGTTGCAGGTAGAGAAGGCCTCCTTGCCTGCTTTACCAATTGGCGATTCAGCCAAATTGCGTATTGGTGAACTCGTGTTCGCGTTTGGTCATCCGTGGGGCCACCGAGACGTCGTGACCGCAGGCATAGTCAGCGGCCTGGGACGTGTTGGCGGGGGCCGCGGCGACAGGAGCGCGGACTACGTCCGCTCTGACGTCCGTCTTGCCCCAGGCAATTCCGGAGGCCCGCTCGTTAATGCGAGGGGCGAAGTTGTTGGCGTGAACTCAATGATCTTTGGAGGCGACCTCTCCGTAGCCGTGCCAAGTCATGTCGTCCTGGAATGGCTGGCGAGCACAGGTAAGCGCGTCTATCTGGGCGTGGGGGTTCGCCCTGTTAGGATTAGCCCTATTCAACCGGACAATAACCCTACGACAGGCGTCCTGGTAATCAACTTAGACCCCACGGGGCCAGCGGCGAGGGCCGGTGTGCGTATTGGCGATATCGTGCTGTCAGTCGCCAAGCAGCCTGTGGTAGATACCGCTACGCTCAAACGTGCGCTTGCGCAGGGAGTAGCTGAAGGCAAGGCTGACCTCGCCCTCATTCGCGGTGGCAAACCTTTCAGGCTGGATGTGGCGGTCACCGAGGCCGCCTAGAGGGGCACTTAATAGCCGAAAAGGGGAGACTCCACTATACGGAGCCTCCCCTTTCGTGCGTTTGTGAGCGGTTACTCGTGCTGGGGTGTGGGGTTAGCGGCGGCCTCAGGTGTCATGATCTGGGGTAGCATACCCAGCGGGCTATGGGCCTTACGCGCGAGCTTGTTCAAGCGCCTGCGCTCTATGGGCAAAGTACCTCGATTGAATACCATGTGGGCTACGTCGCGAAGTCGTTCCTTTAACGGGTATGGCTTGTGCTCTTTGCGCGCAGTTACCAAGGCACGATTTGTAAGCTTGAGCCATATCTTGTGGGCGCGGTATTCCTTGTGCAGCACCACGTGCAATTTCCGGTAGAATTCGCTACCATAGGCGCCACGATACATCATCTCGAAATCGCCGCTGTCCACCCAATTGTGCTTTTC
>DATINP010000239.1:0-16876 GCA_035474135.1 Chloroflexia bacterium
GCTCTTGCGTCTCATACAGAAAGGTGATCGCACCCTCGACGCCGGAGCGGCCGCGCGCCTTCTGGTAGGGCGCTGCATCGGACTGATCTATGAGCTGCTTCTCCCACTTATCCCCCCTCTCGACGATGCTCGCACGCGCTAACTGCTCCTGGTCTCCCATCAGGTGGATCACACGAGGTTGCAGCGAGGCACATAGCCCGGCAATACGTGTGACCAGAGCAAGGATTTCGGCGTATGGCCGATCCTGCTCCAGGAGCGGGTAGACCGCCGCATAGGAGATCGCGGCATCCACGACGAAGATCGCCGGCGCACTCTCGACCGTCTGCACAAAGGCGCTCCAGTCTGCCCACAGCACCTCTTCTGACATAGGCTGCGTTCCGTCCAGGGCTGCAAGTACGTGCGGGAAGTATTTGTCCAACATCGTCCCTTCGGAGACCCACTCGGCTGCAAGGCCGTTCAAGCCGAGCTGTAGCGCTACATACTCCGAGAGCGTCGACTTTCCGGTGAACGGGTTACCTTCGAGCAGGACCAGCTTCGCCTGCATGTGCATCCTCCTGTTCCAGCGAGCCAGGTCGTTAATGGACAACTTGTGACTATAGAATAACAGGCCGCATACCGGGTAGTCCAGGCCGGACCGTACCATGGGGTCATACCACATACCAAACTCAACCCTTCCGACTGGCGTCAACATTCAGCGCTCATGACGCTGCGCCTGGCGTCTCAAAGGGGAACGATTTCGTCACCCGCGCGATCGACTAGTGGACTTCCTACAGTTCAACCCGGTTAGCATCTATTCGATCTTCTCACAAAGTGCTATTATTCGGTGTGTCGGGTTCTGTTCATGGGCGACCATACTCTCGTGATCAGGCCATCGGCCTTAGCTGATGAGCTTGGCTCACGCGTTTGCTTTGGTTAGGTGCACGGCTGAGGCCTCGCTAGCATGACGAGCATGACAGGCATGGTGGCACGACTGGCATGGCTGGCACAAGGAGCGTGAACAATGCTCGAAAACGATAATCCGATCTTACTCCCCCACCCGAGCTCGCTCACCCGCTCGGCCGGGCAGCACGTTCTGCGGCCCCACCAGCGCGTTATATTGGAAGGCGCTGTGGCGCAGGAGCTATTGCCCGCCGGACGGCGACTGCAAGCCGAGCTGGGCAAGCTAGCCGGACTGGATTGGGAGATAGCCGCAACGCCGCTGGGCCCTGCCGAAGAGATCGGCGCGGTGTTGCGCCTGTCGGCGGTGCCCGCCTCCCGCGAGCAGGGGCAAGAGCAGGGCTACAGGCTGACCATTTCGCCCGAGCAGATACTGATCGAGGCGCCGGGCCCGGCCGGAGTTTTCTATGGTGCCTGCACGCTGGTACAGCTTGTAGCGCAGTATGGCCGGACGCTGCCTGCCATGCAGATAGTGGACCGGCCTGATTTTGCGGCCCGTGGTGTCATGCTAGACATCAGCCGTGACAAAGTGCCGCGGATGGACACGCTCTACAGCCTGGTCGATATGCTGGCCGGCTGGAAAATCAACCAGGTGCAGCTCTACACCGAGCACACCTTTGCCTATCGCCGGCACCCCGAAGTCTGGGTTGAGGCTTCGCCGATGACCGGCGACGAAGTCCTGGCACTCGATGCCTTCTGCCGCGAGCGGTATATCGAATTAGTGCCCAACCAGAACACCTTTGGCCATATGGCGCGCTGGCTGAACCTGCCCCGCTACCGGTCGCTGGCCGAAACCCATGAAGAGTTCTCGGTGCCCTGGGGTGGCAAGATGCAGGGGCCGTTCAGCCTCTGCCCGCTCGACCCCGGCAGCCTGCAGCTTGTG
Source organism: Chloroflexia bacterium (assembly GCA_035474135.1). Taxonomy (GTDB): domain Bacteria; phylum Chloroflexota; class Chloroflexia; order QHBQ01; family JADMIH01; genus JADMIH01. Next base: position 1,820 of record DATINP010000239.1, read on the forward strand.
CGCAGCCTGTTCGACGAGTTACTGCCTCATTTCAGCAGCAAGCAGTTCAACGTCGGCTGCGACGAGACCTTTGACCTGGGGCAGGGCCGCAGCAAGGAAGAGTGCGAGCGTCGCGGCACCGAGCGCGTCTACCTCGACTACCTGCTACAGATCCACAACGAAGTCGCGGAGCGCGGCTACACCATGCAGTTCTGGGGCGACATTATCGTGCAGCACCCCGACCTGGTCCCCGAGTTGCCCAGGGACAGCATCGCGCTGGAGTGGGGCTATGAGGCCGACCACCCGTTCGAGGAGCACGGCGCGCAGTTCGCCCGCTCGGGTATCGCTTTCTACGTCTGCCCCGGCACCTCGTCCTGGTGCTCTATCGCCGGTCGCACCGACAACGCCATCGGCAACCTGCGGAACGCCGCCGAGAGCGGGCTGAGGAATGGCGCCATAGGTTATCTGAACACCGACTGGGGCGACATGGGCCACTGGCAGGTGCTCCCGGTCAGCTTCCTGGGTTTTGCTGTCGGCGCCGCTTACTCGTGGTCGGTCGAGGCAAACCGGACGATGGATGTGCCTAGGGTCGTTAGCCTGCATGCCTTCCGCGACCCGACCGGCGCCATGGGCCGCGTCGCCTACGACCTGGGCAATGTCTACAAGTCGGCGGGCGTCCTGATGCCCAACTCGTCCGTACTTTTCTGGATCTTGCAGCGCGACTTCGCCCGCGAGGTGGCGACGAGTATGGGCGGGACGGCGGATTACGCTTCCCCGCTTGCTGCCATAGACGACGCTATGGCGCCCATCACCGCGGCGCGCATGCAGCGCCCCGACGCGGCCCTCATCCTTGCCGAGTTCGAGTGCACCGCCCGTATGCTGCGCCACGCTTGCCGCCGCGGACAGCTTATCTGGGGCGCAGGGGAGACCGACCAGGCCGGCATGAAACGGGCGCTGGACGACGACATGGCCGACATTATTGGTGAGTACGAGCGGATCTGGTTAGCGCGCAATCGGCCCGGTGGCCTGCGCGAGAGCGTCGCGCGTCTCCAGTCTGCTCGGCTCGACTACGCACCGGAAGGCGGGGAACACAACCGCCCACGCGCTGACGCATGAGGCCAGCCCCGAGCTGGACACAGGGGTATTGGCCGCCAGGGTTGGTATCACCAGGCAAAAGACTACTGTGAAGGGAGAGGTGAAATTGGAGACAAAAACCGAACCACAAGCGGAACCACAGGTGGGAGCGATCCGCCAGGAGCTACCGGTATTAGAGCGGCTGGTGTACCTGAACACCGGCACGGCGGGACCACTGCCGCGCCGGACCGCCGCCGCGATCACCGCAGCGAACGAACGCCAGCTATTGGACGGCAGGGCCAGCTTGAGCGTCTATATGGAGGATTACTTTCCCCTGCTCGACGATGTGAGGGCACGCTTTGCTCGGCTACTGGGTGTCGACGTGGGCGAAGTGGCGATCACTCATCACACCACTGAGGGTATGAACATCGCTATTTGGGGGCTGAACTGGCAGCCTGGCGATGAAATCGTGGTAACCACTCACGAGCATGAAGCCGGCCTGTTGCCCGCCTACGCGGCGGCGCGCCGGTTTGGTTTGGGTTTACGGGTAGTAGATACCGGCAGTGGTGATGCTGACACGGTTGCGGCGGAGGTCATCGCGGCGCTCTCACCACGCACCCGTCTGGTCGTGATGTCGCACGTCACCTTCACCACGGGAGCGGTGCTGCCCGTACAACCCATCGCTGCAGCAGCCCACCGGCAAGGAGCGCTGGTCGCCGTGGACGGCGCGCAGGCGGCGGGCGCGATCCCGGTTGATGTGCACGCGCTGGACATCGACTTCTACGCCGTGCCAGGTCAGAAGTGGTTGTGTGGGCCTGAGGGCGTGGGGGCCTTGTATGTTCGTAAGACCTGTCTCAGCGCGTTAGCCCCAACCTATATCGGCGGTTTCGCGCTGCGTGACTTTGAAGCAATGGACCTGACGGGTCACTTTCTGCCCGCACCCGACGCGCGGCGCTATGAGCAGAGCAGCATATATTGGCCCGCGCTGTATGGTATGCAGGAAAGTCTGCGCTGGCTCGAAGAGGACCTCGGCTGGTCCTGGCTGTTTGCAAGAACCGCTGACATGACTGCGCGCTGCCGAGCGCTGCTGAGCGAAATGCCCGGTGTCACCGTGCACACGCCCACCCAGCAGGGGTCGCTTACGGCCTTCACCGTGGCGGGGCAGGAGGCGCAGGCCACGGCCACTACACTGAGCGAACAGGGCATCATTATCCGGTCGATCCCACACTACAACTGGCTGCGCGTGGCGACTGGCTTTTTCACAACTGAGGCTGACTTGGAACGCCTGCGGGACGGACTGCTAGGCCTGTAGTACGCAAGAACGCGTACATGGGTGCTAGCCACCCTCTGCAGCATCACTGTGATGACTGTAACATCCATGAACAGTCATGGATGTTACAGCCCAGTTCAGAAAGTGTTCCGGCCCTGTGAGACCTATCGTTCGGCCCGTAAGGAGCAATAGAGCGGAGTGGGCAGAAGGTTGAATTACCCGAAGTAGAAGCAGTAAAACAAGAAATAATGCGTTAGTTTAAGCTTTCCCACCATCTATTTTCTGTGTGATTCGGGGAGATGGTTGCAACGAGTTGATGATACAATCGCCACATGGACGATGAGATCAGGCAGAGGCTCAGGTGGATCACGTTGTATCAACGAACTGGAGATGCTGGGTTGGTTTGTCGCCAGTGCGGTTTCTCAAGATCTACCCTTCGCAAGTGGCTTAGATGCTATGAGCAACTCGGTATTGAAGGGCTTAGGAGCCAAAGCAGGCGTCCGATTTGCTCATCAGGTAGGAAGGCTCTTGCCCAACAGGAATAGTGGATCCTCGACCTATGGCGTGATCGCAACCTTGGAGTGAGAAGGATCCAGAACGAACTGAAGCACATCCACCAATGCTCGCTCTCCCTCTCCACTATTCATAGAGTGCTTACTGAACATCAAATACCGCCTCTCAGGCGTATCAGGCGGATACACAGGTCCAAATGGTATCAGAAAGCCACACCAGGTGAGTGGGTACAGATGGATACCTGCAAAGTCGCTCCCGGCATCTACCAGTACATAGCTGTTGATGATTGCACCCGCTATCAGGTAATTCGCCTGTATAAACGACGCACTGCGACCAACACACTGCTCTTCCTGGAGTGTGTAACCGTAGAGACGCCCTTCCCAATCCAGCGTATCTGGACAGTTCGAGGCACAGAGTTCACAGCCTACAAAATTTACCTTTAGCAGGCAATTTCTCCATGCTGCTCTGGATATACTAGCTAGTTGGCTCGCTTGCGGCTCCCCTGGCCGCTGGTGAAATAAAGCGTAACATTAACAAAGAAGGTGCCGATAGGGGTTCTGTGGACCTGACCCTCGCCGCTAACAGTCGAGAGCCAGCTTGTGCCGCTGAGAGTGGGAATGGTGAGCGGTTTGACCACTTCCCTCCGGTGTGGATAGTTGATGAATAAGCCTACAAGCCGCTTAGAGCCTATCCGAATAACCCTAATGTATGAAAGCCAGTCAAGGCAAAGGCGAAATGTTAAGAAGAGGCGTCAAGCCGACCTGCGGCTAAAGGGTTGTCAGTTGAGTAGAAAATACATCGAACTGCGTTTTTCCGGAAGTGTCCTCAACGCCCCACGGCGAACCGATGTTGATCGTGACAACTTCGACTCCATTGGTTACGACTCGCCGCCCAACAACCTGGCAGGCAATGTAACCGGTTTGAGGATAACTGCTATTTGCGTCGAGATCTGCCAGTGTGACTACGGGTACCTTTTCTATGATAGTTGACTCGTTCCCGTGAGCATCAACCAGTTTACACTCGACCCAGCCGGGTTGAGAACCACTTACATGCCGCGAGATGGTTACGACTACACCCAGCATTGTGACCTCTTCGAGGCAGCGGGAGTTGTTGTTAGCCCGCACTTTAGGGGGCTTCCCTACGTCAAACGGTGTCAGTGCGCAAGATCTTCTCCATCGCTTTCCCCTTGGCTAACTCATCGATTAGTTTGTCCAGGTAGCGAATTTCTCGCATTGTGGGTTCTTCGATATCTTCTACCCTGACGCCGCAAATCACGCCCTTTATCAAAGCCCGCGAAGGATTCAGTTGCGGAGCCTGTCCAAAAAAGCTCTCAAAGTCTGTCTGCCTTTCCAGCTGCGCCTGCATCTCTTCCTTGCTATAGCCCGTCAACCAACTAATAATTTCATCAACTTCTGCCCTCGTACGGCCCTTTCTTTCGGCCTTAGCGACGTAAAGCGGATAGACGCGTGCGACGCTCATTGTATACATTCGATGTTTGTTGTCCATGACGCCCCCTCACTTTTGTGGTTTCATATATCCTAACACGTTTATGACATGGTGTGGGCACTCATACCTCGCGAGCATATAGTGTGCGGGTAAACTCATCCATGCCGGTGCGCCCCCAGTGGTGGGCGTGGCGCGCATGGCAGTCGGCTCCTTATCTTCCATTTCCCCGGCGTAGCTTGATGCCTTATCGCTCCCTGCCCCGGAGCAGCTGCCCAGGCTGCCGGGCGCGAGCCTGAGCTGGGATCGGATTGGCGCTGGTAGCATCGCTTCCATGAGGCTTGGGCTCCTCTCGTTCAAGGAACCGGGTGGGGAGCGCCTAGGGTTGCATCGACAGGTAGACTATCTTGGCCGTCTGGCCTCGTGTTACGGGGTTGCCTGGGCGGAAGTAGGGCCTGTTCTCCGGGCCGCAAGGCTCCGCGGGAGCGCCGCACGGATAGCCGTTGATGATGCCCCTGGCGCCGATGCGTTCCACGAATTCGTAGTAGGTGCTGCCAACCACCACGTCCTCAAACGTCTGGCCGCTTACGGGCTCTGTGAACTCGAATGCCAGAGAGTCCATTTTGGTCAGCTGCCCGCGCGTCACGGTGTTGCCAGGGCGGAAATAAGGGCGATTGCCGGGCGGAACGCAAGGCTCGCCGGGGCCACCGCACGGGTAGCCGTTGATGATGTTTCTGGAGGCCATCCTCTCTATGACCTCGTAGAAGGTGTGACCCGTCGGCACGTCCTCGAATGTTTGGCCGCTCACGGGCTCCGTTAAGCCCGCGGCGAGCGAGATTATCTTGGCAACTTGTCCTCGCGTCACGTTGTTGTACGGCTTGAAGCAGGGGATGTGCGCAGGACTGTCGCAGGGCGGAGAGGTATTGTAGCCGGATACTATCCCTGCGTCGTTGAGCGACAACACCGGCTGGTAGAAGTAGTCGCCCGGGCACACATCGGTGAAACGTTCTCCCGCACACCGAGGTGGCTCGGGAGTGGCAGTAGCGACGCTCGTGGGCGTGGCCGGCACGGGAGTAAATGTAGCGGTGGAGGCGGGAGTATCGGTGTCTACCGGTGTAGCAGTCGGCAGGGGGCACTCCGCGGAATATTGCTCTATATGGGTTTCGACATTCCCCGCCACCCCCATACTGCCCACCGCCCATATGTTGGTGGACGAGAGGGCCTCCACTCCATACAGGCTGGCCCCCGTATCGGTGTAGCTTGCTTGCGTCCAGGCGCTTCCGTCCCAATGCAGGATCAGGGTGTGGGTTGAACTGTCGCCCGCCAGATACTTACCTACGGCCCAGATATCGGTTGCCGACACAGCGGTTATGCCGTATAGATACTCTCCATAGACGCTCGGATTGGGGCTTGGAACAATGTTCAGGCTTGTGCCGTCCCAGTGCATTATGAGGGTAGCGGCTCCGCTTTCGCTGGTGGAATATTTGCCCACGGCCCATACGTCGTTTGCCGACACGGGCGCTACTGCATACAGGTCGTTCCATACCGAGCCATTAATCGTGCTCGGCACCAGCGACCAAACTGAGCCGTCCCAGTGCAGGACATAGGTCTGCTCCTGGGAGCCGCTGTTGCGGTAGTACCCCACGGCCCACACATCGTTGCTCGCCAGCGCCCTCACCCTCAGGACGCGGTTCCACATGTCTCCGCCTGCCGGGGCCGGAACCCCGCTCCAGGTAGCGCCGTCCCAGTGGAGCATCAACACGTTCTCCTCAGGGTCGTAGATTTCGCCGGCCACCCATATATCGGTGGCCGACACCGCGTCGATCGCATAAAAAGCGCCCTGGAGGGAAGGCGGGAGCGTGACCTGCGCCCAACTGGAGCCGTCCCAGTGGATCAGTAGCGCCGCCTCCCCGACCGCCCACACGTCATTCGTGCTGATGGCGGCCACATCGCTCAGACTGGAATACTGCGAATCGGCGTCGGGGCTGGGCACGATCGCCCATTGCTGTCCATCGAAGTGTTCGGTCAGGGTGGTACTTGAGCCGTTGAGCGTGCTGCCGACCGCCCATATGTCGTTTGCGGATAGCGCGGAGACGCTACTCAGAACGTTACTACCGGGCTCCCTGTTGGCGCTGGGGACGACTCGCCACTCGAGGCTGCACGACAGGGGCGCAGCGTGGTAGCCTGCATCAGCCTGCCTCTCAACTTCGTGGCTAGAGCTTGCAGAGGTCGCTAGCGACGCGAAGGCCATCTGCTGTCCCCCGCCGGATAGGACGAGGTAGAGGCCGATCCCCATGATCAGCAGCGCGCACAAACCGACCGGCCACTTGAGCGAATCGCGCCTTTCAGGTCGACAAACCATATTACAGCACCCCTTTGTCATATTTTCCACCTTGTCGAAATTCTGTCGGGAGCATGGAGAACTCCCTCGAAGGTGCTAACTCGCACCCAGAACGTGGGGAGGTCGTGTGTAGGGGCCAAGCGCCCCGCCATGCACGACGATCTGCCCACATTATATCATCCAACATTTAATCAAGCGGAACCACATGGCAGACAGCCCGTTCGATGGGGCTGGACGGCGAATGTGCGCCAACTTGCCCCTGAAGATCGCGATTTCATACTGGGCCTCGCACCTCGCCTCCTGGTTGGTGTGGCTGTTTGGCGTGACAAGGAGCAAGTGCTGGAAGCCCTCAAAGATTGGTTGGTACACAGCATGAGCCAGCACGGTGAGGAAAAGTTCGTCGCTTCAAGGCAACGTTTGCGCCCTGCTGGCCGCCAAAGGCCACGTAAAAACCTTTCTATATAGCGGGGGCATAGTTTCTGCTCCTGAAGGCACCATCACGGGCGGACATGGCAACAGAACCGGGCGGACAGTGGCCGTTTACCAGGGCGAGCAGATCAACGCACGAGCGCTCACCGCCATGTAATGCCGGTGGCTGCCAGGGATCGCGCAGGCGGTTGGCGAAAGCTGGAGATAGTAAATGGCACAGGCTAGAACACAGGAGAGTTTATGAACCAACATTCACGGGAAGAAGCATCCAGACCAAACCCGGCCCTTGAACCCTTTAGCGTACTGATTGGAAGCTGGAATACGAGCGGAACACACGGTCTTTTCCCAGGTACTATTCTCCACGGTCATGCCTCGATCGAATGGCTGGAGAACGGAGCATTCTTGCTGATGCGTTCGCACATTGACGATCCGCGATTTCCCAGCACTACCGCAATTATTGGCAGCGATGATTCTGAAGCGAAATACTACATGCTGACCTTTGACGAGCGCGGTGTTTCGAGAATGCATGAAGTTACTCTGCATAACAATGTCTGGAAATGGTGGAGGAATGCGCCAGGTTTCCTCCAACGCTATGAAGGTATTATAGGAGATGGCGGCAACACCATAACCACCAGGGGGGAGTTGTCCAAGGATGGTACATCCTGGGAGAAGGATCTGGACCTGACCTATAAGCGGGTCGAGTAAGCCGCAAGGAAGGGCGCGTCAGAACTTAGCCGTAGTAGCCAGGATTTGACCAGCCGGACAATATCAGAGTACTCGGGAGTTATCGGTCAGGCAAAGCAAGCTCGAACATAGCTCTTTGCAAGATCGAGTTCAGACTATTACACTAACATCCCTATGAGTCCTCCTAATAATAGCGTCCTCCGTGCAGGGAACGCTTTTGTTAATTCTTGATTTCTGGTCTGGGGTTTTGCAGGGGGCCTCCCTACCGTCGGACGCTCGCGTGCCCTCCAAGGATCGTCCACTTGTGACCTGCCCCGTTGTTTGAGCCAGATACTGGCGAAGATCGTTTTGTGTTGGAGGGTGTATAATTGGCCAGGACGTGTCATGGCACACGCACCGGAGGAAGCCTATGAGACCGAGGCAACTCGGCCCGTCAATGTATGGGTTTGTATGCGTAACTGCTCTGGCCTTACTTATTCTGTGCGCCTGCTCGCCGACGGCGGGACCCGTAGGCACGCCTACCTCTGGGGTTGGAAAGCCCACCGTTGCGCCAGCCGCGAATGTGGCTCCCGACTTCAAAGATATGAGAGCGAGCATACTCCAAATATGGAGATCGACCCAGACCGGCCCAACTCCTCCCCCCTCAGCAACGGCACAAGCACTGTCCGACCAGGCAAACAAAGATGCACAAGCCCTCGTTGATGGACTGAAGGGTAAGCAGGTTCAGGAGTGGCAGGGCTGGGTGACTGGAACCACACCCAGCCAGGAACTGGGGCCCTACTGGGTCGCCTTCGACATGGACGAATTCTACGACCGTAGCCCATTCATCGGGTTCGAGTACCGTGGGGTGCGACGCATGGGTCTTCCGGACGTAGTGCTTACCGGGGTCACTGAGGAGCAGTCTCGTCAGCTACGCTCAGGCGAAAGAGCCCAGGTAAGCGGCACTATCACAGATTTGCGACCGCTTTCTCAGGACGGGTCTACAGGCGACCCTGCAAATGGACGTTTGGCTCTCCTTCTGGAGAAGGGCACGGCAACCGCGATCGACTCCGATGTCTCGCAATCAACCCAACCCGTTGACCCGAAGACCGCCATATTTACGCTTACGGAGCCTGTATGTGGCATGTCCTCATCAAACTGCTACACATATGAGCTAACAGTGTATGGCAGCGGCAAGGCGCTGTATGCGGAGTACGACTGGGATAACATAGACGACGCCATACCAACGGCAACTAAGAACTTCCAGGTTACTGAAGAGGTACTCCGCAAGCTGGCAGATGACTTTGACGCGGCAGGATACTTCGCGATGCAGGACGATTACGACGGTTATGACGTGTCGGACGCGTCGTCGGCCACAACTTCTGTGACTACTCCGTCCTTTAGAAAGAGTATATTCCATTACTATGGTGATAGGAGTGCCCCAGACACGCTTTCAGCTCTCGAAAAGGAACTTGACGACATTGCTACGGCAAACAAGCCATAGCTAAGGCTTCCCGTGTAGAGAACAGGTTCAAAGCGTTGCCGTCGAGACAAACAGACTGGACTGTAGTGACCTGCCCGTTTCGTCCGACCTGCTCAGTTCCTCGGTCTACCTGGCTGTGGATCTTCATTTCAGGCTCAAGGTTCCTCCAACAGGGTATGCGACACTCAGGCATTATTGTTGGCGCACACAACCGCTGGTCAATAGGCGAGCAGATGGGCCGTCTATTGCGTATGATCCCTACTCTATCCACCGAGGACATCTGAGGACATGTACAATCAACTTATCTTCTTGAGTGCCCGGGATTGACCGGCACGAGTATCAGTAACGGAGCGGACAATAATGGAAATGCCTAGTCTTGTCGTTGGGATCATCGCAATTGTGGTCGTGAGCCTTGTGGTCGTGTTCGGCGTGGTCTACGCGGTGCTCGGACGGTATGCCCGGCGCGATCAGCAAACCACGGAGCAGAAGTATCCGGGGGCGCGGCACGTCGAGTCGGGGGCGCTGTTCTTCGGTCAGGAGTCGCGTGGGGTCACGCAGATGCGTGGTAACGGCACGCTGATCCTGACGGATGATGAGCTGCTCTTCAAGCAGTGGGTCGTCAGCAAGGAGTTTCGCATCCCCCTGAGGTCGATCCAATCGATTGAGACTCGCAGGTCATTTCTCGGGAAGACACAGGGCGTTCAACTACTCAAGGTCAACTATCTGACTGAGAGCGGCGCGCCGGATGCCATCGCGTGGCGGGTGAGCGACCTTGCGGGGTTGATTCGCAAGATTGAAGAGGCGCGGACCTGAACGACGATCACGACCGGTTGCAACAAGAGCGGGGGGCAAGGATGGCTCTGAATCCCATGCTGCCAGCACTTCCGGGTCAGCAGTCAAAGCTTCCCGTAAATCCTCTGGAACTTCGCGCACTGCACCGCTGGAAATGTCTTTAGCGATGTACTCGCAGTTTATCAGTTCAAAGCGATAACCCGTACCAGCTCGCTGCTCGCGAGGGAAGTATAGCGGCGGAGGTGATCGCGAAAGGCGCCGTAATAATCGAGCCACCAGAAGGACGGGCTCATAAAGACGAGGTACTGAGCGCCGAACGTGCGGAGGCGCTCCAGTTCGCTGATAGCCGTGGCGCTATCGGGAGGCAAGCCCCAGTAGAGTCCATCGCGCTCGAGGAAAGGCAACGTGCGCCTGCCCCTGAGAGCCTGACCGCCTCCCCACCGCTCCTCATCCACGAGGATGAGCGTTGCTCCCATCGGGACTACGGCGGCCACCTCCTCCAGGGCTATCTGCATCTCATGGAGCCGTGCCACTTCCATGAGTACGTCGGGATCGGGGGTGAGTTCCGCCGTCCCCCGCAGGCAGTCACCTGTGCGGCCCGCTCGCAGCTGTTCCAATTTCACCAGCATTTGCTTGATCTTGCTGTCCAGCACGGTGGCATCACTGAGCAAGAAGCGGTCGTCCGCAGATGCGTGCCTGAGGAAGCTTACTATGCTGTCTTGCAGGGTGCGGTGTGGGTCGCGTGTGTGCAGGAGCGGATTGTACTCCATGCCAAGAGAGCCGCACCAGTCCTGCCACTTGAGGTTGAGGACCTGGTCGTAAAGCTGCACGGGGAGCCAGGGCACACGCAGGGCGTCGGCCACGATCGCGCCGTGCATTGCTTCTGCCAGGACCCTCTCCGAGGTTTCAATGCCGGTGAGCACGTGCTCGACACCTTTCCGGGGATCTATATAGTTTATCCCGAGCGATGCGCATAGTTTTGCGAGTTCGACACCTGCGGCCTCGGCTCGCGTGGGTGTCCTGAAATGGGGGATGAAAGAGATGGTGTGCGATTTGGAGGTGGCGGGGGTTCTCACGGTGCGCACCAGTGCGGCGGGGTCGGTCAGGCCGAGGCGGGCGGGCACGCCAAGGGCGCGAGCGGTGAGAGGCCCGCGCACGCAGCAGATCTGCCAGCGCTCGTCCAGGACCGGCAGCAAGCCGTAGCCCACGCCCGCGCCGAACAATATTTTCTGCGGCTCCTGTGGGATGCGGCGGTCGAGGATGCTGCCGATGGCCACGAAGAGCGTCGCCTCATCCTCGTCCAGGAGGTCGGGGATCAGGCTAGGCCACAGCCAGGCGTTGAGGTCGTCGCCGAAGTTGCCTTCGGGGTCCTGATAGTAAAAAAGCTTCATGGGAGGCGTTCCCCTGACCTGTAGCTGCTGATCGCCTGCCTGTAGAGCTTCTCCAGGCGCAGGCTGAGCTTGCGGATGTCGTAATGGGCTTCAACGTGCGCGCGGCCTGCGCGGCCCCAGTCGGGCCAATTATGTGCGTGCTCGACCATATATGCGAGTTTGGAGGCCATGGCCGGAACGTCGCGTTCGGGCACCAGGAAGCCCGAACGGCCCGGGAGCATACCTTCGGGGAAGCCGTTGTGGTCGGTGGCCAGTACGGGGAGGCCGCACGCCTGGGCTTCCTGCAAGACGAGGCCCTGGCCTTCGGTGTCGCCGTTGGACGCTGTGACACTCGGCACGACGAAGATGTGGGCTTCCGCCATTTTGCTGCGCACGTAACTCTCAGTGCCCGCACCGCGCAGGGTGAGGACATCTTCGAGGCCCAATTCGCGGGCGAGCTCGCGCAAACGTGAGAGTAGAGGACCGTCGCCAACTATCTCATAGTGGAGGTTGGGGTAGGCTTCCAGGGCTAGAGCTACGGCGCGCATGCTGTATTGAAAGCCTTTCTTTTCGACGAGCCTGCCCACGCTGAGTATGTTGATGCGGGCATCAGGGTCGGAGGGCAGGGTTCTTTCGCGGAAGGGGAACTGAGACATATCGAGGCCCATGTGAAGCAGGCGGATCTTGCGGGGCGGGCAGCCCAGGGCTTCGAGGCGTTTACTTGTATAACAACTGTTCGATGTGACCATAGTGGCGGCCCGGAAGAGTTGGGTGTAGACACGGGAACCTTTCTCGCGAGGCCAGGCGCCCACGTCGTAGCCGTGGAAGCTGACCACCAGAGGCAGGTGCCACAGTTCGCTCACGAAGCGGATGTTATCCGCCACCGGGCCGAAGTGGGCGTGGGCAATATCATATTTGCCTTTGCCATGCAGGAGTTGGGACAGTCGGTAGACCGTGGAGAGGCTGCGCGCCCTGTAGCCGTAGCGAGCAGGATCCAGCGCCTGTAGGCCAAGTTTGGGCGCAAGCAGGAGGGCACGGGCGAGGGAGGGGAGGGCGGAAAGCATGCGCCCGGAATTGGGCATGGACGACGCGCTGCCGGGCAACCATGTGCGGCCCCAGAGCGGAACGACGGGCATTTCCCAGTAGCCGGACGCGGGTGGGATTTGGAGGTAGGTGGTCAGCGAGAGCAGGCGGTTCGGAAGGGACGCGGCAGCGGCTATCGATGGGTCAGGTTTGTCGGCGGCATAGATGTGGACGGTATGGCCCAGGTCGAGCAAACCCTCTAACTGCCTGGCAATGAAGGTTTCGGACAGGGAGGGGAAAACGTCCGTGAAGACTGCTACGCGCATGCGGCCGCTCATTTCGTTGGGAGGTCGGGGCTGGCAAATACCTCGGCGTAGGGCCGCCCGGCCGCCATTTCGCCACGGTATGCGTTGAGGCCTTCTATCGCGCGGTCGTAGTGCAGTTCGGTTAGCTGCGAGGCGTAACAGCGAACGGCGTTCAGTTTTTGCTCCATGCAGCCGGTTATGTCCTCGACATGCTCGAACTCTGTGAGAGGGGTCCACACTTCGTAGGTGCGGATCAGTGGCGCCGCGGGATAGGGAGGGTGGAGGGCCGTGTTGAGCACAGGCAGGGCTGCTTTATGGTCGGGGTGCCACTCAAGAGGGTGCGGGCCGTAGATGAGTTCGGGTTGGTATTGCAAGAGCAGAGGCCGCAGCAGGGAGGCGGCCTGCTCGATGTGGTCGCTCAGGAACCAGTCGGGGCATCTGAGGAAATGCAGGTCCGCCAGCCCGAGCACCTGTGCGGCCTGCAGGGCTTCGCTTTCGCGGATGCGCCAGGCTTCATCAGGAGGCATTTGCTTGAGGCCAAGCTCGCCCGAAGTGAGGAACACGGCGCGCACATCGTCGCCGCGCTCGACATGGCGGATGAGGGCGCCTCCACAACCCAGCGTTTCGTCGTCGGGGTGGGGGGCTATCACGAGTACGTCCACAATTGCATCCTTGTATGAAGGCGGGTCAACTGTTTGCTACCTGCTCGTAGATATGCAAGTATTCGGCGGCCATGCGCTCGGCCGAGAAACGCCCTTCGGCCCGCTGCCGGAGCTGCCGGCGGTCAAGCGAGAGCGCGCTTTGCACGAGAGCGGCCAGATCGCGGGAAGAGCCGGCATAAAAGCCAGTAACGCCCTGGTCCACGATTTCGGGCACGGCGCCGAGGCTGGTTGCTATGACGGGAGTTCCGCACATCATCGCTTCGGGCAACACGAGGCCGAACGGCTCAGGCTCGGCGATGGGGTAAAGGAGCGCGGCGGCTCCGCCGAGCAGGTCGGACCTGGCCTCACCGGTAACTGAGCCTGCGTACTCTACGCGAACCCCGTCGACCAAAGGGGCTATCTCCTGATCGTAATACGCGTTGCGCGGGCCGGCGAGTATCAAACGCATGCCCGCTGCGCGTGCGATCTCTACGGCGGCGAGCGGCCCCTTGGCGGGGGTAAATCTGCCCAGGAAGAGCAGGTAATCGCCCGGCCGGTCTACCAGGGGGAACCGGTCGCCGTCCACGGCGTGGTAGACGACGGGTGTGTCGCGCAACTGCGGGAAGGCGCTCCACTGGTAGTGGGAGATGGATGTGACACGGGCGTCGGGCCACATACTGCGCAGCCGGGCCTCATCCTCGAATGGGAGGGTGTGGAGAGTGTGGAGCATAGGGGAGCGGGACAGGGGCTCAAGGGGCAGACCCCACAGGTAGGCGTGGCTGTGGAGGAGGTCGAAATCGCCCGAGGAGGAGATAGCTTTGCACAGATTGATCCATTCGCACAGGTGCCAATCGTCGGGCGACCCGTTACGCCCGTAGCCGCCGGGCAGGGAGGCGACGAGGCTGCCGCTGACGTCCGAGCCGGCGGCGCCGAACACTGTGACGTCGTGGCCCATGCGGGTAAGCTCACGCGAGAGCAGCCAGACAGTGGCTTCGATACTGCCGCTGTGGGTCGGACCTACGGGGGTTGCCAGGGTGGATATTTGTGCGATACGCATGGTTCTCGTTGCTAAGGTTGGGATTGGGACTGGGGCTGGGGAGCAGTTCTGGCGCTAGTGCATTGCTGACGCGAGCAGCGGGGGTAGAACTACATCGGTGGAAAAGACGCTCTCGGCCAGGTCGCGGGCGGCGTCGCGGTGCCGCTCGTAGTGCGCGTTGATGTGGTCCACGCCCACCTGTGCTTCCTCCAGTGTGCTGAAAGTGACGATGCCCTCACCGACGGGGAGCCAGGTTTCTATGCCGGTATCCTGTACGAGCACGGGCCTGCCGGAGGCGAGGTAGCAGACGCTGCGGTCGCTGAACCAGCCGGTCCGCATCTCGACGTACAGGTGCTTGGCCACCCCGAACTCGGCTCGCGAGCGCCCGATGAAAGCTTTGTATTGCGCGGGCGTGAGCGACTCGGCTTCTCCGGAGACGGCGTCCCAGGCATGCGCCTCCAGGCTGTCAAGGTCGGCTCCCAGCACGGCGATGCGGAACGCCTGACCGGTAAGGCGGGGCAGGTCGAGGAAGAGGGGGAACTCGCGGTCGCGCTGGCCGTACTGCGTCCCATTGTACTGTACGTCGTGGAAGCCTCGCCAGCGGACGACCGACGTGAAGTGAGTGGCGGCCTGTCGAGACGCGGGCCAAAGGGGCAAGTAGACGGGAGGCGCGGTTGTTGCCCACTCCCTCCCGG
>DATINP010000240.1:0-20096 GCA_035474135.1 Chloroflexia bacterium
CCGCGCTCGGTATCGGGAAGGCTTGTGCCCTGAAACTTGCAGAAGAAGGCGCCCAAGTGGTGGTAACGGACATCAAAGAAGAAGATGGCCAACAGGTGGTTGCCGCAATCAAAGCAGCCAAAGGTGACGCCATCTTCATCAGACATGATGCCGCTAGCGAGGACGGCTGGAAGCAGGTCATTGAAACCACACTAAAGACCTACGGTAAGCTCGACATCCTTGTGAACAACGCAGGCGTCGGCAAAACCACTAATGTCGAGGAAGCGACCCTCGAAGACTGGCGCTTCCTCAACAGTATCAACCTGGACGGGGTCTTCCTGGGCACCAAGTATGGCATAGAGGCGATGAAGTCGGGCGGCAGCGGCGGCTCCATTATCAATATGTCCTCTGTTCTGGGGATCGTCGGAGAGGCTACTGCCGCATCGTATAATGCCAGCAAGGGCGGTGTGCGCCTGTTCACCAAGTCGGCCGCGCTCCACTGCGCCCGCTCCGGCTACAAGATCCGCGTCAACTCTGTTCACCCGGGCTACATCAACACCCCAATGGTGCAGACTGCTATGATGGCCGGGGGTGACGCAGCAGCGATGCAAAATCATCTTGTGAATCTCCACCCGATCGGCCACCTGGGCGAGCCCGAGGATATTGCCTACGGCGTGCTTTATCTCGCTTCGGACGAGTCGAAGTTCGTCACCGGTAGCGAACTGGTGATTGACGGGGGGTACACTGCTCAGTAGAAATGCATCCGGATGGCGGATCGCTTGTCGCGCGGTAGGTTATCCTGCGTTCAGCTTACTCGCCGTTCTCATCTCGCACACCGAAGATTACTGTACCCACGCTTTTGCCCTCGACTGCATTGCGCAACAGCGAAGGACGGGCTGTGCCATCTACTATCTGCACGGCTCGAACGCCCGCGTTTATGGCCTGAATGCAGTTCTGGACTTTGGGAAGCATTCCCCCGGAGATCGTGCCGTCGGCAATCAGGACTTGTAGTTCGGCAAGATTGCATGCCGGCATGCGCGTGCTGGGATTGGCTGGATCTCGCAGGATACCCGAAACGTTGGTGAGGATGATCAAACGGCTGGCGTTGAGTGCCACCGCCAGGGATTGCGCCACCGTGTCGGCATTCACGTTGTAGATGTTGCCCTGCACATCAGCGCAAAGCGGGGCTATTACGGGCACGTATTGCGCGTCCAATAGCATATCGAGCAAACTGGTGTCTACGCTCTCGATGTCGCCCACCGAGCCGAAGTCAACCGTCGTCTCGGCACCTGTTGTTGGGTCTTTGTAGGCAACGGGTGGACGGCGCGTTGCCCGGATTATTCCCGCGTCGACGCCCGATAGGCCCACGGCGCGTGCTCCGTGCCTGCCAATCGCCGCGACCAATTCCACGTTGGCGCTGCCCCGGTAAACCATCTTGGCGACTTCCAGAGCGTTATCGTCCGTGATGCGCCTGCCCGCGACCTTGTGCACCGGGTAGCCCAGCCTTTCGGCCAGTGCATCGGCCTGGGGTCCGCCCCCGTGCGCCACGACCACCCCGATTCCTTCCAGCGCGAGGCTTGCTATGTCAGCGGCAATGCCTTCGAGCGCACCGGTGTTCATCAGAAGCTCGCCACCCAGCTTGACGACGACTATGCCAGGGCGCTCACCCATCAGTCGCCCAACACCTCGGCCAAGACGGACGCCATGTGGTCTATGTCTGCCGAGGTGACGACCATGGGTGGCATGATGCGCAGTACGTTGGGGTCGGCGGACGTACCGGTAATGATGCCCCGGTTGAACAACTCTGTCTGCACGTCTTTGGCTGGTTTGTCGAGGCACAGACCCAGCAGAAGGCCCAATCCGCGCATTTCGGTTACGTGGGGCAGCTTGCTCAACTTATCTTTCATGAGTTGGCCCATCGCAGCTGCGTGCGCAGGCATATCTTCGTCGATGATCAATTCGAGAGTGGCGAGCGCGGCGGCGCACACCAGCGGTCCTCCACCGAAGGTCGAACCATGTTCGTCAAGCTTGACTGTTTCGGCGATGCGGCTGGAGATTAGGGTTGCGCCCATTGGCACGCCCGAAGCGATCCCCTTCGCCAGAGTGATAATGTCCGGTGTCACCCCCCAGTGCTCGCCCACCCACATAGTGCCGGTGCGCCCCAGGCCGGTTTGTATCTCGTCGAAGATCAAAAGCGCGCCCCACCTGTCGCACAATTCGCTCAAGCCCTTGTAATATTCGGCAGGCATCATGCGCACGCCGGCGATACTCTGGATCGGCTCAAGGATGACAGCCGCCACCTGGTCGTTCATCTTCTCAGATAGAGCGTCAAGGTCGCCGTAGGGCGCGAACTCTACGCCGGGCATCATGGGGCCGAAGCCTTCCCTGTACTTGGGGTTGTGGGTCATAGCCAGCGCGCCCATCGTGCGCCCATGGAACGCACCTTCCAGTGCGATAATAGTGGGGCGATGGGTGAACCTGCGCGCCAGTTTGAGCGCCGTTTCGTTGGCTTCGGCTCCCGAATTGCATAAGAACACCTGCCCGAATCCTTCCGGCGCGGCCCCGACCAGGCGTTCGGTGTAGCGCGCACGCACATCGTTGTACACGATGTTCGAGTAGAATATCAGCTTCGCGGCTTGTTCCTGGATCGCTGCTACTACTCGCGGGTGGCAATGTCCTGTCAGTGTGACTGCATGCCCACTATAGAAATCGTAATAGGCCTTGCCGTCGGCGCTGTAGAGCATGATCCCTTCGCCCCGCACCGCAACGAGGGGCAGTTTGGCGTAGGTGCCAAGTTGTGCGTGCGTTTCGTCAGCTATTATGTCCTGCGGATTGATGGCGATATTGGCGTTCATGGCAGGGATGCTCCTCTATGAGTTGTGGGGCGTAAGCCGAAGGCAGCAGGTATCAAGCTGTCGTTCCGACTTACAATCTAAGACCTAAGATCTAAGACTCTTCCTAAGGCAAAGTGCCGGGGAAGGTGAGGCCCGTGTGCTCGGGCCAGCCGAAGGCCACATTCATGTTCTGCACGCCCTGCCCCGCGCCGCCCTTTACGAGATTGTCGATGGCCGAGGTGATTATGATCGTGCCTTCGCCGTCGGTGGCGGCGTTCAGGTCGCAGTAGTTCGAGTGCGATACGACCCCCACGCGGGGAGTATCCACCAGCCGCACGAAGCGCTCCTTCCCGTAGGCATCCTCATAAAGCGCGGTCAGATCGGCCTGCGTTATGGGCCGGCTTGTGAACGCGTAAGCCGTAGTGAAGATGCCGCGTACCATCGGCGCCGAATGAGGAGTGAATGTCACGCGCAGGTTATCACTCTTCGCGGGTGGCAGCCACTTCTTTAGTTCCTGTGCAATCTCGGGCAGGTGGCGGTGCTTGAACAGGCCATAGGCGCGGAAGTCGGCGGCGCGCATAGGATGATGAGTGCCCTCACCAGGCTTGTTGCCTGACCCCGACGACCCGGTCGCCGCGTCCACGATCACCCGCCCCGTTAGCAGACCGGCTTTGGCCAGGGGCGTCAGCGCCAACAGTGCGCCGGTGGGAAAGCAACCGGGGCACGCTACCAGTCGCGCCTCTCTGATGCTTTCGCGGTTCCACTCTGTTAGCCCATAGGCCGCCTTCTGCGCCCACTTAGGCGCGGTTTGCTCAAGTCCGTAGTATTGGAGAAAAGTGCCGGGGTCCTTCACTCGGAAGTCGCCGCTCAGGTCGAATATAACCGGCCCGTCACCTCGCGGGCCACTACTACTGTCATGTGCGAGGATCCCGGCTACGCGCTGTATCGCTCCGCCGTGGGGTAGGGCCATGAACAGACCGTCCAATTCGCTTGCCTGTGAGGGTGTGATGTCTGCCGTGAATTGGAGGTCGGTGAGCTTTAGGAGGTGCGGGTGAACGGCGGTCACGGGTTGTCCGGCATTGGTGGGGGATGTGGCAGCGACCACCTCTACAAAGGGGTGGCCCAGGAGCAGGCGCAATGCCTCGCCGCCTATATATCCGGACGCCCCCATGATGCCCACGCGAACCGGCTTTTGCGTACTCCCCATCACCTACATGTCCCTTCTATTCATACGACACGGCTGATTTCGCCATCCACCTAATCTATCACTTTACCCTGTATGCGTCAATGCCGGGCGTTCAATTCCGGTCACTCTCATCTGCATTGTGTGGTAAAATTGCGTGCACCCTCTGAACGTGGGTGCGCAAATCGTGCGGCATGATGAGAGAGGAGCAGAGACATTGGAGCAAAGTTTAAAATTGGGCGCGCATATGTCGATCGCGAAGGGCTATGAGAAGGCGCTGGATAGAGGTTATTCGATTGGGTGTACTGCTGTGCAATTATTCACCAAGAACGCCAGCCAGTGGGCCGCCAAGCCCATAGTTGAGGCCGATACCGACCTGTTCTCGGCTTCACTTGAAAGGTGCGGCTACCAATCGTGCGACCTGGTGGCCCACGACTCTTACCTCATTAACCTGGCAACCCCCGACGATGTGCTGTGGGAGAAGTCGCTAACGGCGTTCGGGGTCGAGCTGGATAGGTGCGCTTTGCTGGGCATACCTGCGCTTGTGACGCATGCGGGCGCACACATGGGGTCGGGCGAAGAAGTCGGCCTGGCGCGCATCAGTGCGGGCCTTGAGCGTGTTCTCAGCGAAAGGCCGGGACAGAATGTGACCGTCCTGCTGGAGACTACGGCAGGGCAGGGTACTTCCCTGTGCTACGCCTTCGAGCACCTGCGCGACGTTATAACTGCTCTCACTCCAGACAGCAAGGCGCGCGTGGGGGTTTGCTGGGATACCTGTCACCTGTTCGCGGCGGGAATAGACTTCACCGAGGAATACAAGTACGAGCGCATGGTAGATTCGTTCGATAGGATCGTGGGCCTGGACAGGCTAAAAGCAATCCACGTGAACGACTCGAAGAAGGGCCTTGGGTCGCACGTAGACCGTCACGAGCATATAGGCAAAGGCATGCTGGGGCTGGAGCCGTTCCGCTACATCATGAATGACCCTCGCCTCGCGCATTTGCCCAAGTTGCTTGAAACGCCCAAAGGCGATGATATGGCCGAGGACATAACGAACCTTGCCACCCTGCGTAGTTTGGTAAGAGAGGTTTAGACGGGCGTTGGCAGATGAGCGTACCCGCATAGTCGAGTTCAACGTCCGATTGCGTGCCTGCCGCCTGTGCCATGCCGAGGGCTTCCTGGACGAACGCTATTCTGTGCCCATCGCACGCGACCCTGAAGCCGACGCGCCCCTGCCGCGTATTATGCTGGTGGGCCAGGCACCGGGCTTGCGGGCCACAGTAGAGGATACGCCATTCGCCGGACTGGCAGGCGACAAATTGCGAGCCTGGGCTGAAAAGGGTGGCATCGCCCGCGAGGACTTCTGGCGCAAGATTCACTTCAGCGCGGTTACCAAGTGTTACCCCGGAAGGTTGCCGGGCGCTAGAGGGGATCGTGTGCCGACCCTGCGCGAGCAGGCGCTTTGCCGGCCCTGGCTCGACGGCCAAATGGCTTTGCTCAGGCCTGATATTGTCCTGCTGGTGGGAATGCTGGCGATCCAGACGTTTCTAGGCCGCGTGCACTCGCTTAGCGCGGTGGTTGGAACGGGCGTGGAAAAAGATGGAGTGCGTTACCTGCCACTGCCTCACCCCTCCGGTGTCAGCCGTTGGCTGAACGAGCGCGAGAACGTGGCCGCTGTTGAGCGTGCGCTGTCCATATTGAGGGAATGGGTCGAAGAACTGAAGTTGTAACCGTGTTCCCGGGAATACAAAAAGGGGCGCAGGTTAGTGCGCCCCTCATTTGTGGTTGTGGTGTTACTCTGTAATTACCATGCTAGGATGCATCGATTCGATCTCAGCTTCCAGCCTTTTGTTCTGGCTTCGTAGCTTTCTTACCTCGGACACCAGGGCCGGTACGTCTTCCTTGATCAGAAGGTTGACTTTTTCCATCACGGCTCGCAGGTTCTTTAGCTCGATAGGTGCTTCCTTTTGCATATAAGGCGAATTCATGATCTGGTTACAGAGTGCTTCTATTTTGCTCAAGTTGCTCTCCTCGTGCATAATTTCTCCTTACTCACCCGCTGGGCAGGCAAAACCGTCAGGTAAGCTGGCGGCAATCCTGTCCATGTATCAGTAACCCTGATAGTAGAGCAACAAGCGGCGCTTAATAGCGCCCGCGCCCACCGCCTCCACCGTTGCCGCCGTTGCCGCCGTAACGACCACCGCCACCTGCGGGTCGATCTTCACGTGGGCGTGCTACGTTGACGACCATCTGACGATTGCTAAGTGAATAGCCATCGAATTGCTTGATAGCCTCTTCGGCTGCTTCGTCGGTTGCCATTTCAACAAAGGCAAAACCTTTAGATTGGCCCGTGTATTTGTCGGTTATGACTGCCACGTCGGAGATCTCACCAGCTTGCGAGAACAGATCGCGCAATTGCTGCTCGTCCACCCCGTATGGGAGATTGCCAACATATAGTTTCTTTGCCATTTTATCCTCCTAAAGTCATTACTCCGCACAACCGATAGGGCATCGCGTCATTCGAACGTAAGAAAGAACCTCCTGACTTGCGGAAGAGAGGCAGAGAGACTGCTTACTAGCTCACACGTGGTAGATCGCATACACTATCCGTTTAATTATACCACATCCATGCTAGGGCAGAAAGTTTGGCTCATTTCATGGTATGCGCGGCGATAACCATGCGTTGCATCTGTGCCTGACGGGGTTCCATGGGGAGTCGCAAGAGGTCAGCAGGATCCCCTCCTTACGCTGCGATCCGTGCGTGTCCTACGTCTGGCGCCGACAGAGAAACTCGTAGATCGAGCGCTTCGCGTACGGATACCTATGTTCCAGAATTGAAATTAAATGCTTGCTCTTGGTCTGCCTTAGGGCGTCGAGTATAATGCTACCTGGGCGTAAACGCACCGCCGAATTGTACATTGTGTCCCGCGGGTGGCTGCCTTTATGGAGTTTGCATAATCGTTCTTACCGTGTATTGAGCCAAACGTGCATTTAGGCGCGTCTTTAGGTTGACCTGGACCTTTCGTGAACGAGAAATCAGTGGAGAGTCGCCTTCGAGTTCGCTTGCTGCCACCGCAAATATGTAACCAGGAGTTATTCCAATGGACGAACTTATCAGGCTTTCTGAGCGACTGCTTGCGCCATTTTATGCGAGTGCACAAGATAGCGACGACGACAAAACTAGTCAGAGCATTTCTGGGCAGGTGCAATTATTAGTTGGGCATATACCAGGTCCTTTCTCCGAGGAATTACCTGTTCCAGCCGATAGCCGCATAATTGGCACGCTGCTTCTGGAACACGGTCTTGTCGCTATATTGGATGTGCCTTTATCTACCGGTCAGGTGCTGAACTTCTATGCAAGTCGCCTGAACGAGGCTGGCTGGATCCCTTATGGCTGGGACAAAGCAAAGGACAACAGCCGTCGCTCGACGCTTGATATGCCGGTGCCGGCGCAGATAATACTCAGCTTTTATCGCGAGGCGGAGGGACCGGTGAAGTTCGTTAGCAATTATCGTGAGGGGGGAGGACGAGCACTGTTCGTTTCAGTAGATGAACAACAGAGTGGCATATCACAAGTACGACTAACGTTAGATACCAAGCCCGAGCCGTTGGTCAATGTGCAGGCCTTGACGGTGGTAGAGAAGTTAGAGAGGCTCAATAACGGGATTATACCGGAGCTTCCCATCCCGATTGGCGCGCAAGTCTATAAGAGAAATAGAGATATGAGCACATCTTACGAATCGTCGCACGCAGTGCTGGTATGTCGCGACAACATTGCCGACATACACGCTCATTATGTCGGGCAACTTATGCCGAGAGGATGGACCCTACTCAGCAGTGACAAGGGCGATGGCAACAGGTGGAGCAATTGGGTATTCAAACTATCAGAGGAACAGACGTGGGTCGCTCGGCTTCTTATCCTGCAACGTCCATGGTCAACTTACAAGTATGACCTACACCTCGTGGCGGAGCCGTCCTCGGTCGATCCAGATGATGAAAGTCCCTCGGACGGAGGAAACCAGTTTCTCAGCTCAAGTGGCACTTATTTCAGGTCAAGTGGTAAGCACTAAAGTGTACCCCGAAAATCTGATCCTCCGTCACCCTTACGTCTTGCCCTCTGCACTCGAGTGCCAGGTGCTGCTTATCATCACTTCAAAATGTATCCCGCGATAACCATGCGCTGGACCTGGTTTGTGCCTTCGTATATCTGCGTCACCTTGGCGTCGCGCATGAAGCGCTCAACCGGGCTGGCTTTGGTCACTCCGAACCCGCCCAGCAGTTGCACTGCGTCTGTGCTGACGCGCATGGCGGTGTCGGTGGCGAGAAGTTTCGCCATAGCAGCTTCCTTGGCGAAGGGCTTGCCCTCGTCGTAGTTGCAGGCCGCCTTGTATGTAAGATAGCGAGCGGCTTCAACTGCGACGTGCATGTCAGCCAGCATAAAGCTGACGGCCTGGTTCTGGCCAATGGCCGTGCCGAACTGCTGTCTTTGCTTGGCGTGATTCAGCGCGAAATCGTAGGACGCCTGCGCAATTCCCACCCCCTGGGCCGCGATCTCGATGCGCCCCACGTCCAATGCAGCAAGTGCGATTCTCAGCCCCTGTCCTTCTTCGCCGAGGCGCTGGTCGGCAGGCACGCGCACGTTCTCTATGTGTACTTCGCGCTGCACCGAGGTGCGCACCCCCATCTTCTGGATGGGGTCGCCGAAAGTCAGACCGGGTGTGTCGCGGGGGACGATGAAGGCCGTCACGCCCCTGCCGCCTGCTTCCAGGTTGGTGGAGACGAATATCACGTAGGTGTCTGCCGCGCCCGAATTGGTGGCAAAGGTCTTTTTGCCGTTCAGCAAGTATTCATCGCCCTCGCGCACCGCGGTGGACTTCATCGATGCGGGGTCCGAGCCTGCGCCCGGTTCGGTGATGCTGAAACAGGCCAGCGTATCGCCTTTGCACATGGGCACAAGCCAGCGTTGCTTTTGTTCTTCGGTACCGTGTTGCGAAATACAGGTCATCGGGGCGATATGCGAAGCCAGCACCAGTACCTGGGCCGACTCGACGCGCCCGATCTCTTCCAGGGCTACGATATAGTCGAGCAGGCTGCCTCCGCCCCCGCCGTAAGTATCCGTGAATGGAAGGCCCGCCAGCCCTACTTCGACGCACTTGTCGAACACCCATCTGTCAAAGCGACCCGCGTCATCACGCTCGGCCACGGTGGGCTTTAGCTCGCGCTCGGCAAAGTCTCGAATTCGGTTCTTTAGCTCTATTTGATGTGCTGTAAGATTTAAGTCCATGATGTCCCTCTCGCAATATATTTATTGAAACGCAAAGACGCAAAGATTTAAGGCTAATAGTTGGGACTGCAACAACAATGAAACAACCTTCATAAACAGACTTGAAACCCTTAACAGTCTTTGTGAGCTTATTGTCCTTCGTGTTCTCTGTGATCAATAAACTCTTTTCCTTATATTCTTTTCCTTTGCG
The DNA here is from genome assembly GCA_035474135.1 of Chloroflexia bacterium. Taxonomy (GTDB): domain Bacteria; phylum Chloroflexota; class Chloroflexia; order QHBQ01; family JADMIH01; genus JADMIH01. The sequence continues at coordinate 9,471 of DATINP010000240.1, forward strand.
TCTTTGCGTCTTTGCGTTTCAACATCCATCATCCCGACGTGTGTTAGCCCAGGCCAGCAGCCTCTCGCCTGCCGCGTGCAGCGTGTCGTCGAGCTTGGCGAAGCACCAGCGCGCCAGCCGTATGCCGTCGTCCGAGGTGGAGTAGAAGGCCGAAGGGGGAATACATGCCACGCCTACCTCGACGGCCATGTAACGCGCGAACGCCACGTCATCCTCGAACCCCAACCCTGATATGTCCGACATCACGAAGAAAGTGCCCTGCGGTCTGATGGGCTTGAGTCCTGCCTGTTCAAGGTAGCCATACAGCAGGTCGAGCCGAGCCGTGTACTCCTGCGCCAGGGTATCGTAGAAACCGCTCGTTTCGGCGCTTTCAAGGCCGGTAGCAACTGCTTCTTGCAAGGGCGCCGCGCTGCAAAAGGTGACGAATTGGTGGACACGACGCAGAGCGTCCGTGAGGTCGGGCGCGGCCAGCACCCACCCAGCTTTCCAGCCTGTCACCGAGAAGGTCTTGGAAGCCGAGTTTATGGTCACTGTACGGTCGCGCATACCGGGCAGGGTCGCCATGTACGTGTGCCGGTGGCCATCGAACAGCAGATGCTCGTATACCTCGTCGGTGATCGCCAGCGCGTCGTGCTGTTTACACAGGTCGGCTATAGCTGTCAGTTCCGCCAGCGAGAACACCTTGCCCGTGGGGTTATGTGGCGTGTTGATTATGACGGCGCGGGTCTTGCTATTAAAAGCCTGGGCGAGTTCGTCAGGCCGGAATGACCAGTCGGGCGCATGCAAGGTAACAAACCGGGGCACGCCGCCTGCGATCTCGACCGATGGCACATACGAATCGTAGGAAGGCTCAAACACGACCACTTCATCACCCGGGTTGACAAGCGCCTGCATAACGTCAAAAATGGCTTCGGTGGCTCCGTTGGTGACAGTGACCTCGCTGTTTTCGTTCCACGAAATGCCCATCGTGCGCTCGTACTTGCGGGCGATGGCGCGGCGCAGGCGCGGAGAGCCGTTGCCCATAGCGTACTGGTTGATGTTGTGGGCGATCGCGTCCCGCGCTGCGTCTTTGAGCAGATCAGGAGTGGGGAAGTCGGGGAAGCCTTGCGATAGGTTGACGGCTCTGTGTTCCAGCGCTAACCTGCTCATCTCGGAAAATATAGAAACGCCGATTGGATGTACGCGCCGCGCCATGCGGGCGAGGTAAGGATCGGTCTGAACCACGTTGTTGCTCCTGGGTTGGATAAGATATTATAACCATTCCAGACGGGTATGGCATAGCGCCTCAGAGGGGAATGCAGGGTTGGTCCCCGCCGAGGATCTTCGCAATAACTCTTATACCCTTGCGTTATGACAAAGCAGATACGAAAGAGGGAAGCAAATATGAAGAAAGAGGTTGATAAGGGCTTGTTGGCCGCGACCGCCGCGGCGACATTCGCTGCGGCTCTTGGTGTTTCAGGCGGTACCAATGTTTGGATGCTGGTTGCGGACCATCCACTAATAAAGGAACATAGGCCCACACTAACGTTTCGCTCGGCCATTTTTGGCGACGGCGTGCTCTTGCCCGTGATCAACACGATCATGATGAAGTCGCTTGCGAGGTGGCGCCCAGGCCTTACGGGTCGCAGCGCGCTGGTGCCCGTGCTGGGCGGGAGCGCGGTCTCCCTTTTGTTCCATATTGCGCAGGGCAAGAATGGCCTGGTGAACTGGACTATGACCAAGCCGTGGAAATGGAACCTGCTTGGCTACTATCATTTTGTGTATATGTCCACCCAGTTCTCGTACATGCTGCTCTATTTTACGCAGCTTGCCGGCCACTGGCGCAAGGGCGAAGTAGAGGACAAGCAGAAGCGCGACCTGGCCCTGATAGCCACCTGCCTCGGCCTGTTCGGCCTTCTCCTCTACACCGACTACTATTGAGTCGTAGATCATAGATCTTAGATCGTAAGTCATGTATTGTACGGCCTACCGACTTACGATCTAAGGTCTATGATCTAAGATTCGCTACTGCGCCGGACAGCAGAGGAGAGTGAAATCAAGGAGCCGCCAGCCGGGGCCGCGTACTATCATCGTGGCGCTGATGATGTCGGTGGTTTGCCAGCCTTCTTCGGGGCCGGGCGTGGGCGAGCCTGCGGGGGTGCGGAGGCGCGTCTGCCCCGTGATCGTGACTCGCTTCTCGCTGTTGGGTATGTCTTCCTCAAAGCCTTTGGTGTTGCGCACCTCGTACTTCTTCAGGCGGTCTGATGCTTGCTGGATCGACGTGTCGAGGTCCGGCGAGGGAGTGACGAGGCCGGGGGCGAGGTAGGCGCTCGCATCGTCTAGTTCTCCATGTTCTAGGTGGATAAGGAAATTGGAAAGAGCGCCTGTCGCGATGCGTGTGGTTTGTATCTGCTCGAGACAGCCGGTCAGCAAAAGCATTAAGGGCAGGCACAGGACGATGGCTGTTGTGCGGAGGCGGTTGGCCCGGCTTGGCCTACCTTTTGGTTGTGTCATCGCCCGGCTGATTCATGTATGGGTCTCCTGAACGTCGTTGATTGCGCTCAAACCTGACTTCTACGGTTTTGATCACGAACAGGACGATCCAGGTCATTATGGTGGTAAATACGGCAAGGTAGATCATGCCCACGCCGACCAGGATACCGATGGCGGCTGTGATCCAGATGCTGGAAGCGGTAGTAATGCCTTTCACCGTATCGCCTGTGCGGAAGATCGCGCCCGCACCCAGGAAGCCGATGCCGGTAATGATCTGGGCGGCGAGCCGGGCAGGGTCGCTATTGGCGCCGAGTCCTTGAAAGCCATAGATAGATGCCACCGTAAAGCAGGCCGAGCCTGCCGCCACCAGCATGTGCGTACGCAGTCCGGCGGGACGCTGCACCCGCTCGCGTTCGAAACCTACGAGCCCGCCCAGAACGAATGCGACGAACACCCTGGCAATGGTGATGTAATCTATGTCCCTGACGACAAATATTTGTTCCACGCTGTTCTATTTGGCGGCCAGACTGCGCACATAGGCTACCAGATCCCAGATTTCGTCGTCGGTGTGATAACCAGGAGGATAGTCTTTGCCGAAGCCGGGCATTCCGGTGAGGTTGACGCCGTGCGCTATCTCCCAGAAGAGCATGCCATCGGTCTTGGTTTGAGTACGCGACGCGGTTAGGTCTGAGGCGTTGGGATAGAGCAGTTTGCCATATTGTCCGTCGCCTTTACCCCCCTGTCCATGGCAGATAATGCACTCTGCCTCGTAGCTTACCTGCCCGCGTGTGGCGTTGGCTGTGGAGGGCATCTTACGGTCAACTTGATCGGAGGGTACAGCCAGATAGCGTATCGCCAGGTCTGATCCAAGGGCTTCGCCGGGCAAGGGTGTTTCTTCGCGCAGGATTATTTGCCCGATCAGGGGCGCGGTAGCCAATCCGCCCAGCACGATAATCGCCAGGATGATAATCCAGGGGAGAAACCCTCTGCCTTTTTTGGGTTTCTCTTCTTCCTGTTCTTCCGCCTCGTACGACACCCCTTGGTCTGTAGCCATGTTGTTCCCTCCTCTGAGAAGTAGAAATGTAGTGTGAGTAATTTATGAAGTGCGGTATGAAAACTAGCAGTGCGTAATATCAGGTCGCGCCTTGTGCTTCTCTATTTTCATCCTACCTTGTTTGTACGCCCGGCGTTACGCAACACGCCGCGCATGTTCACTTCCTAGTCGTGGAACGACTTTTCTCCCGCCCTGATCTCCACAGCCAACGTGTTTTCGCCGGGAGGAATTGGGCAAGAGTAGTAGGGGCTATAGGCGCAGTACGGGTTGTACGCGCGGTTAAAGTCGACTACATACTGATCGCCCGGGCGTTTGTTCAGGTCGAGGTAGCGACCGGCGCCATAGGTTTCCTTGCTTGACGTTTGATCGCGGAAGGGCACGAACAGGCGGTTGCCGTGCAATGGCTCGTCAGCAGGGGGCACGAAGGCCACCAGGCTAAGTTTTTCGCCGTCGATCTCGAAGTGAAGCCTGCCCGCCCGCGTGTACTCCTTCTGGTCGCCTGTAGAGGTTTGTACCTTGAAGATACCCGGGTGTTCCTCAGGCACGAAGGTAGCAACCACCTTGTACGCTAAGTTGACGGGAAAGTAGTTTGCACCGGCGAAATGCTCTTTGTCTTCGGGCAAAAGGGGCGACTGGGGATGCTCAAGCAGGAACTTATCCTTTAGCCGGCGCTGTGTTTCTAACTGTCTTTTAAGCTCGTCGTGTTCATCGCTATTGTGGGTGTGGGCGTGTCCGTGCTCGTGGTGAGCCTCGTTGGTTTCGATATGTTCTTTATTATGTACGTCATGTTCGTTTGCCATCGTTTTCTCCATATTATCTGCCGGCGCAACCTGATTTAACACGCACCTAGCGTTCATGATTATACCATAATCGTCAAGGTGGAAAGAGCGTTCATCACGCGTTATACGTTATGCGTCACAGATGCATATGAATCACGAAGATCACGAAGAGTAAGAGATCACGAAGGCTTAAGAAGGGTTTGGATTGGCCATCGGTCAGACGAAAGCAAGATGTTAGCCCTAAATGCAACAACTACCCCGCCACATATCACCAGAACAAGACCTTACTTCCACTGGCAATCACCGCACGGCGTATGACGTATGACGCAGCACGTGTGTTATACTTCCGGCATACCACAGAGGAGCGTAGAACGAAACATGGACGCGATTTACACACCTTCGGAGAGGGTGCCTTTAGAAGAGTTGCAGACACGCGCTGCACGATTGCAGGCCCTGATGCGGGACGCCGGACTGGACGGCTTGATGGCAACACAGAACGCCGACATTTATTACCTGGCAGGGGCGCTCCAGCAGTCACAGGTCTATTTGCCCGCGGAGGGTGAACCCATCATGATGGTGCGTAAGCACCCCGGGCGTGCTCAGGCCGACTCTGCCCTCGGCAGGGGTTGGGGCGCAATCGTGCCGGTGCGTTCTCTGCGCGAGTTGCCCGACCTGATGGAAAAGGCGGGGGGCCGTAAGCCTGCCAAACTGGGGTTCGAGCTTGATACGCTGCCCGTGCTCACCTTCCAGGCCTACGAGAAGGCGCTCGCACCTCTGGGCGCTCAAATCGCCGACGCATGTTTCCTATTTAAGAAAGCGCGCTCGATCAAGAGTGAGTACGAGCTAAAGCAGATCCGGCACGCTGCAACCATATCCGAGGTGATAGTGGAGGCTGCGAAACGCTTTATACACGAGGGCATCACCGAAATCGAATTGTCGGCGCGGATCGAGGCCGAAGCGCGTATCGCCGGGCACAGCGGCCTCCAGCGTATTCGAGTGTACGGGCAGGAGATGCACATGGGCCACGTGTTGGCTGGGCAATCCGGCGCCGTACCCTCCTTCATGAACTCGCCCCAGGGCGGGCCAGGCTTCGGGCCGTGGGCACCCTACGGAGCGAGCAGGCGGCCCATCGGCAGAGGCGAGCCTGTCCTGCTGGATTTTGCTGCGGAGTGGTCGGGCTACATTTCCGACCAGACACGCACGCTTTCAATAGGCAAGCTACCATCTTTCTGGGCCGATGCCTACGCGGCTACCCGGGAGGTGCAGAAGCACCTGGAGAGCAACGTGCGACCTGGCATGACCAGTGGCCGGCTATATGACATGGCTGTAGAAAAGGCGGGCGAACTGGGGTATGCCGATAACTTCATGGGGCCAACCGAGAGCGCATCGCCCGGCCAGCGCGTGCCGTTTGTGGGCCACGCGGTCGGCCTGGAACTGGACGAGTGGCCTCCCCTTCAGCGCGGCACAGACGCGGTGCTCGAAGCGGGTATGACCCTGGCAATCGAGCCAAAAATGATCTTCGAGGGTAAAGGCGCGATAGGGGTCGAAGATACCTATTTGCTCACCGACGACGGCTTGCAAGCCCTGACTTTCTCTACGAGAGAGATCATAGAAACTTGAGCATATGCAGCTACCCAGTCGTCCTGCCGGTATAAGGCGCCCGCAGGGGAGAAGGCTCGCCCGGCGTGTGGGCGCTTTGTGGCGGTCGGCGACGAGGCTGCTACGCGGGCCTATGCCGGGCTGGATGCGGCCGTTCTTTCTCGTTGCGATTCCGCTGGTACTGCTGGCGGTGCTTGCGCTCGCGTTCCTGTTCCTGCTCGGCGGAAATGATGTGCGCTCGTTAGAGCAAAGTCAATTCGACAGCGATACGGGCACGATGTCAACTTCTCGGCTGGCACAAAGCTTCCTCAGCCCAAGAGCAAACCTCAATCGCATTGATGTACAACTGGCAGTGCTCCCTGATTTGTCGCAGGCGGGAGAGGTCAGGTTAATTCAAGGCGACAGCACGACGGGCGTCGTGGTGTACAGCGCACCCTTCCGCGCGCTCAGCTTTGCCCACGACCCATTCCTGACCGTGGAGTTCCCGCCCATTGCCACGTCCGAGGGGGCGACCTATACCCTCGTGTTCGAGACGCCCAACAGTCCGCTTCAGCCGGCCATCACCGCGCGCTTCAACTCGTTCGATGTGCTGTCGTCCGGCGAGATGTACACCGACGCGGGCCCAACATCGGGCGATCTCGTGCTGGCTGCCTATTATCACTATGGGCCAATTGACTTTCTATCCGATATGGCTTCCACGCTGGGAGGACACGGCTTTGAGCTTGTAGCGTGGGTATTGCTGTTGCTTTTGCCCGGTCTTGCCCTGTTGCTGTGGCTGCCGGGTGGCTTGAATGGCGGGCAGGTTTTGCTTGCAGCGCCCGGCCTGACCGCGCTCGCCTTGCCACTCCTGTTGCTGGTATTGCGGGTAGTGGGCTTGCCGCTTGGCGGATTTGGGATGTGGGCGGTGTTGCTGTTGTCAGCCCTCGCGATTGGTGCGCGTCTGTACTTGGCGCGGCGCCAGCCAACTGCCGGTAGCCCTCCGACGCGGATCTTTCGCAGCTCCCTGCTCTTCTGGGGCGTGCTCGCGGCCGTGTTCATTACGACTGTCGTTGTGCGCATGCTGTCGTTGCGCGATACAGTGGCGGGAATGGGGCTGGATGCCTACCATCACACTCTCATAGCAGGCATGATCGTAGACCACGGTGGCGTGCCTTCGAGCTACGAGCCGTTCGCTCCGCTCTCCTCATTTACCTATCACTTCGGTTTCCACACCCTGATCGCGGCTGTGGCCTGGCTGACGGGGCAGACACGCCCCGACGACCTGTTGCTGCTTATGCCGCAGGTGGGACAGTTCGCCACTGCTCTCCCTGTGCTAACGCTGACCCTGTTTGGTTGGCGAGTGCTTCACAACAGGTGGGCAGGCCTGCTTGCGGGCGCGCTCGTGGGGCTTTTCTCGGTCTTTCCGGCGTACTACGTCAATTGGAGCCGGTATACACAGGGGCTTGGCCTTGCGCTATTGCCTGTGGCATGGGTACTGTTTCTGCACGTGCTGGAACGGCCTCATGTTTCAAATCGCGCTTCATCGAACGAGCCGCCGGATACCAATCTACAGGCTGTGCTGCGCAACCTTCAGCTTTCCGGCCCTTATATGCTGGCGGTAATCGCGGTGGCCGGGCTCTTCCTCACACACTACCGTATAGCCATGATCTTTGTGGTTATGGCCGGGCTGTATGTGGCTGGGCGGCTCGTATCCGCGTCCGCACGACGGACAACAATGTCGCCGGGCGACGGTGCGCCGGTATCTGCTTTGCTCATCTTGCGGCGGTCGGCCCTCGCCGGAGTCCTCTGCCTGGCCGCTCTCAGCCCGTGGCTGGTGAACATGGCGCAAAACTTCAGGAGCCATCTGGTCGGGCGCGATACATCTACCTCCGCCGAATACTACGACCTCTCGCCACTGAAAGACTTGTTCCTGCACCCCACCATGATTGCCTTGTACATACTGGGTGTGCTGGGCCTGCTGCTCGCGATCAAGAGGCGGATATGGCCTCTCATGCTGGTCGCTGTGGCGTGGGCTATCTTGGGACTATGGTCCAACCCATACCTGTTCGGTTGGCTTTTGCCCGGTTTTCGTTTGCCATACTCGGGTTACTTGGACGTGACTACCTGGGCGCAGAGTGTATGGTTGCCTCTGGCCCTGCTGTCCGGCTACGCACTGGCCGAGGCTGTGCGGATCGCATTCGCGATGGGGAGGTCGCTCGGGGGAGCGTGGGAGCGTTTATGGCGCGTGAGCGTGCGGACTCTTGCCGCAGTGGGGTTGGTGGCCGCAGGGGTGGCGGTGGCCTTGCCGATAGCCTTCAACCTGGACAGCAGGCCCTATATCGCGCCCGCCGACCGCGACGCACTGCTCTGGATGCGCGATAACTTGCCTCGCCAATCCTATGTGCTGGCAAACCCGTTCCGCTTCGGGTGGTCTGACGCGATCTACGGCTCGGACGCGGGCATGTGGGTGCCCTTCATTGCGGGCGTACCCTCGTCCGTGCCTCCACTGCCCGCCTATAACGAGAGCCTGGCCGATCCCAACTACCTGATCAACATACTTGACATAATAAGGTTCGAGCCGCTGTCGGTCAGAGAGATGGAGCCGTCAGACTGGCAGGGTCTCAGGGACAGGGGAGTGACGGATATATTCGTGGGCACCCGGGGCGGCAACGGCGCTCTGGACATACCGGCTCTGCTCGCCAGTGACCAGGTGAGCCTGGTGTTCCATCAGGACGGCGCCTATCTGTTCCAGTTGAAGTGAGGAAAGTGAACAGTATGGGCTTGAATATCGTCAATATCGGTTACCGATCCACCAACTACTATGTGCTGGTTGACAGCGTGCCACGCCTGCTTGTGGACGCGGGGTGGCCAGGCACGCTCGGCATGATGCAACATACGTCGAGCAGAATGGGTCAGCGGCTGGCAGACATCCCATATCAGCTTGCTACCCATTTTCACCCGGACCACGCGGGCTTGTGCCAGGAGCTAAAGGGGCTGGGCCTGCGGCTGATAGTACTCGACACCCAGCTTGCAGGTATCCCTCTTCTGCGCACCTATGTAAAACCAAGGGACAGTTACACCGATCTTGTACTTGGAGATAACATCGTGCTTGGCGAAGACGAAAGCCGGGACTTTCTGGAGCGCATAGGCATCAAGGGCGAGATCGTCAGCACGCCCGGCCATTCGGACGATAGCGTGACACTGGTGCTGGACGAGGGGCTGGCCTTCACAGGCGACCTCACTCCACCGGGCATGGTCCCTCACGACCTCACAAACGTCGCCTTCCAAAGTTGGGAGAAACTCCGTGGCATGGGCGTCAAGATCGTCTACCCGGCACACGGCCCAACCTACGCGCTGAGTGACCGGTGACCGGAGAGTTCTAGATCTTATCTTGCCGGTCGCACTCCCGTCAATTTAGGCCGTTTGGACTACACAAAGCCTGTCCCATTTTGGCCTGCTTACGTCATTAAGTTAATTGAGACCGTCCCACCGTCGGCGAACAACCTCGCGTTTAAGATACAATATTTGATATACTAGCTATAACAACCTGACGTATCAGCGCGTGCGCGTTGTCTATACTACATCCACTATCTATTTGCCTTTATCTGTTTGGGTATCGTAGCTGAACCCTGGAGAAGTCCTGTGCGGTGCAAAATCTGTTGCACACAGGGCGCTTCAGCACGTTAAAATATTCCTCTCAAGCTTCTAACTAAGAAAGGTGAGCACATGCAATATTTCAGTGGTGCCGTTGCCCGACAAAGGGGCAGACTGGCGTTTGTTTTCATCATCCCGGCCCTGATCCTCTCGGCCTCTATATGGGGTGTCGCACGAGATACCTCGGCCTCGGACATATCCGTATCCATGCCCTCACAGCATATTGAGTCTGCCGGGTTGTCAGAGGGGGCGCGTGAGATAACCCTGGCTCGGAGCATGGGGCTTGACTATGTGCCCGGACAGCTTCTGGTCAAGGTCAACGCCGGCGATGCCCTCAACTCGCCCAAACTGGCGCAGATGATGGACTGCTACGGACTTAGCGCGAGCAACGAAGTATTGCCCGGCGTGTACAAAATGACCAGCAGCAACGGCACTCGCCTCGACGTGGCGCAAGCGGCGGCGGCGCTGGAATCTACGGGTATGGTGGCATACGCCCAACCGAACAATATCTACAAAGCCGACCTCATCCCGAACGACGAGGAATATGCCGCCCAACAGCAGTGGTATATAACCCAGATCAAGGCCGAACAGGCATGGGATCTCACCACAGGCTCGCCTAACATATTGATAGCAATAGTGGACACGGGCACCGCCTATGACCACCCCGACCTTAACGGCAAGCGGGTCGGCGGCCACGACTTCTACAACAACGACGACGACCCCTATGACGACAACGGTCACGGCACTATGACCGCGGGTCTCGCGGCAGCCATCGGCAACAACGGCGTGGGTATTGCAGGCGTGTCCTGGGGTGCGCACATCATGCCAGTAAAGGTGCTCGGCGGCCCTCAAGGCGAAGGCACCGACGAGATGGTGGCGGCGGGATTCCGCTATGCAGTTGATAACGGCGCGAACATCATCAACGCCAGCCTGGGTAGCGACGAAACAAGCCAGTTGGAAGAGGACGCAGTCACGCATCCACGTTTTTCGGCGCGAGCAGTGCCAGATAGATCGTGTGGTCTGTCGTGTCGTCGCTCGAAAGGTCAACGAACGGGTCGGGGTCGCCCGCCGTCGGCGCTGACATCTGCG
>DATINP010000241.1:0-27875 GCA_035474135.1 Chloroflexia bacterium
GCCCAAATTAAGATTTATCAACGTGATCAGAACCCTACTCCGCGACGAATCAAACCATTTTCGCGTAGTTGATGACCCCGATGCCATCAGCGACCTCATCCAGCACAAGGGCCTTCTGCTGTGGATCGACCTGGAAAAACCCACTCAGGAAGAGATGTATATGCTGAGGGACGAGTTCCACTTCCACCCCCTCGCCATCGAGGATGCCACCATTCGGCACCAGCGTCCCAAAGTCGATCAGTACACCGATTTCTACCTGGTCGTCTTTTATTCCGTAGAAGTAGAAACGGGCAACCGAACCCATCCCGTTGTGCCGGGATGGACCGGTGTCCAGGGTGCTCCACCCACCGAGCCGGACATAACAGAGCCGGCAGCAGAAGCGGGCGATTTGCCAATTGCCAACGATACCTATCTTAACTTTACCCCCGGCGGCGGCCACGCCATAAATAAAACCCCGTCGGACAACCGCGACACCCCAATCGACAATCTCACCCAGACGCGCACAACGGGGCCAGGCGGTCGAATGGTTCTGCGTGAAGTGACCCTGTTCATGGGCGCAAATTTCCTGGTAACGGTACATGACAAGCCCCTCCCCGAACTGGACGAGGCCGCCTTGCGCTGGCGGCGTAATGCCGAAATGATCGCCCCTGAAGGAGACGACTCGCACAACCTGCCAGGCACCCGCGCCCTCACAGCCAGCGAACGAGGTCAATTGGAGCCTGGCTCTGCTCCCCCCAACGGCAGCCCACCCACCCCGACCCTGGACGGCGAGCCTGTGATCCCCCACTCAAGCGGCATAGGCATCCTGCTCTACTCTCTGCTCGACTCGATCGTGGACAACTACTTTCCTGTGATCGACAGCATCGTAGAGCGCGTCGAAGACCTGGAGGAGCAGATATTCGAGAAGTTCGACCAGCGCTCCATCGAGGACATATTTACCCTGAAGAAAGACCTGCTGGCCCTGCGCAAGGTGCTTGCGCCCGAGCGCGACGTGCTAAACGTGCTTATCCGCCGCGACCTGCCCATATTCGAAGAGCACACGCTCGTTTACTTCCAGGACGTGTACGACCATGTGGTGCGTATAACCGACAGCATTGACACCTACCGTGACCTTCTCTCCAGCGCCCTCGATAGCTATCTCTCGATGCAGAGCAACCGTCTCAACGTCACCGTGCAAACCCTCACCTCCTTCTCGATCATGCTGATGAGCATAGCCACCGTCACGGGCTGGTACGGCATGAACTTCAACAATATGCCTGAATTAACCTCCGTCATCGGCTACCCTGCTGTATTTGTGTTCGTGGTGCTGATGGTGGCGCTCGAGTTCCTATTTTTCAAGCGCAGGGGCTGGCTCTAACCCTCTACCCCACACGATGCCTATTTCCCTCATCATGACCGTGCGCAACGAGGCCGCCAGCTTGCCCGGCTTGCTAGATAGCATCCTGCGCGGCACCCGTCTGCCCGACGAGATCGTGATCGTAGACGGCGGCTCGACCGATGGCACCCAGGCTGTGGCGCAAAGCTACAGTGACAGGCCTGCCATCCGCCTGATCGAGCGACCCGGCGCGAACATCTCTGAAGGCCGCAACGCCGCCATAACAGCCGCCAGGCATGACATAATCGCCTCCACGGACGCGGGCGTGCGCCTCGACCCGCGCTGGCTCGAACTGCTTACCGCGCCTCTGCTGTCCCCGGCGTCCACTGTGGACGTTGTGTCGGGCTGGTTCATGGCCGACCCCCAAACGCCCTTCGAGAGCGCGATGGGAGCGACAGTGCTGCCCGCGCCTGAAGACATAGATCCTAACACGTTCCTGCCTTCAAGCAGATCCGTGGCCTTTCGCAAATCGGCCTGGGAGGCGGTGGGCGGCTACCCCGAATGGCTGGATTACAGCGAAGACCTAGTGTTTGACATCGCCCTGCGCAATGCGGGCAAGCAGTTCGTGTTCGCCCCCGGCGCTGTGGCCCACTTTCGTCCCCGCTCCACCCTGCGAGCCTTTTACCTGCAATATTATCGCTATGCAAGAGGCGACGGCAAAGCCAATCTGTGGCCCAAACGCCACGCCGCCCGTTACGTCACCTACACGCTCGGCCCTGTCTTTGCCGCCTGGTCGTTGGCACACCGCAACTCCCTGCCGGGCAAAGTGGGCCTCTTGCTCCTCGTGCTTGCCGCGCTGGCCTACTGCCGCCGCCCCTATGCCCGCCTGTTGCCCGCGTTACGCGGCTTGCCCACCACCTCCGTCCTCTACACCCTCGCCCTCGTCCCAGTCATTAGGCTCACTGGCGACATCGCCAAGATGCTCGGCTACCCAGCAGGCGTGCTTTGGCGCCTCACTCGCAAACGCAAGTAAGTCCCACGCACCCGATGTGCTATACTTTAAGGGATTAAGTAGAGTAGTGCATAAATGACGACGGACGACCGACGACCGACGGCGGGGTCATGCGCCAGGCGTCATGCGTCAGCCGTCAGGTCGTCCGTCGTCCATCCTCCGCCCAATGACAGCGAAACAACAGACAACCGAGCATGACACATTTCTCGCGCTAGCGCGTGCCGCGGCGGATGGCTTCCGTGTGCTCTCGATGTCTGCCGATGGTGGCTCGTCCGACGACATAGGAGGCGCTATCTGCTGGTACTCTACGTCCTACGTACCCGTGTTCAACGGCGCATCTATTCTGGAGCCTGGCCTTATCAACCGCGCGACACTTAGCGCTATCGAGAGCTATTTCAGACCCCGACTTCGCCCGTTCAGTGTGATGACCCTTGACGCGCTGGTTCCCAACGCTTCTACGCGCCTGGCGCCCTACGGCTACGGGGAATACGACGCGATGCCCGCCATGTGGCTCGATGGTACGCCCGGCGACTCGCCCGCCGGTGCCCGCGACCTCTGGATCACCCAGGTGACATCGCCTGTACCCCTGGCCGCTTTCCGGCGTATCCTGAGCCTTGTATTCCACCTGAGCCTTGCCGAAGTAAACCTCGTGCTGGGAGAGAAAACGCTTGCTATACCCCATGTGCGCCATTATTTGGGCTGGCTGGATAATATCCCCGTCAGCACTGCTAGCATCGTGCTTTCGGGCGACGTGGCGGGGGTGTGGAACGTTGGCACGCTGGCCGATTATCGCCATCGCGGGGTGGCTGCTGCTCTCATGCGGCACATCCTCGCTGACGCTCGCGCGCTTGGCTGCAACAAAAGTATGCTGCTGGCCTCCGACGACGGCCGACCCCTATACGAGCGTCTCGGTTACAAAACCCTGAGCAACGTGCGAGTGTTTGTACCTGAGCATTACTAGTGCGCCTGAAGAAACCCCCGAGGCAAGTAGGCGGGAAATGCCTCAGAAGAGTTCCTCGGCCAGCGCGACGATGATGCCCGCAGGGCCTCGCATGTAGCAGAGCTTGTATATGTCCTCGTACTGGACCACCTCGCCGATGAGTTCGGCGCCGCTCTGGAGCAAGCGAGCGACAGTGTCGTCGATGCTTTCGACTGCAAACATGACGCTCCGGAGGCCCAGCGTGTTCGGCGGTGCGATCGCCGGTTTGAGCTCGACCAGTTTTGGATTGTGAAACTTCGTCAGCTCAAGCCGCCCGTGCCCATCTGGAGTTTGCATCATAACGATGTTGACCTGGACACCTTCTATCCCGTTGACGCGGTCCACCCACGGGCCCCCGACCGACGCCTCGCCTGCGGTCGTCATGCCGAGCTCGGTGAAAAAAGCGACTGCGGCTTCAAGCTCGTCAACGACGACGCTGATGTGGTCCAATTTCTTGATTGTCATGTCCCAAGTATAGCAAAGGCAGTGCGCGGCGGTCCAGACCGGCCGTTCTCGCGAGTTGGACATGGTTAGCCGAGGAAGCGCAGGGAGATGTGGGCGCAGCCAGGCTGCAAGAAGGCCGGATCGATGTCAGCCCGGTGCTCGTAGCGGATCTTCAGGCGCCTGGCGCGGTCGAGCCAGAAGAGCGTCCGTTCACCCACTTCGTTCGGCGATGCGAGAGATGGCCCATATTCTGCTAATACCTTGTCTACCTGCCGAAAATCGCATATAATCATACTAATAACAAGCAAATAAAGAGCAGACGTTGAATGAAGACCCAGTAGCGGTGTGGCAATTCATCCAGAGATGGGGTGGTTGGTGCAAATCCCGGAAACCACATTGTGAAGTACAGCTTCGGGAGCCTGCCGGGTTGCGCCCGTTAGCGCGCATGGTCGCCCAGCGAACACCCCTCGCATGACGACCCGCAGAGGCGCATCACCGTGAGGTTTGCGCGAAGCAACGGTGGTACCGCAAAGCCGCAAGCTTTGTCCGTCGCATTGACGGACACGGCTTTTTTATTGCCTTCTCCGTCGGCGGTACACAGAAGACTTATGAGGAGGCTAAAACAATGGACACTGATCCGAATCTGAAGCTTGACCAGCCCGGCGACCCCACAGGGGTGCCTGAAGAGATCAAGGAAGAGCTATCCGATATCGAAGCCGAGGCGCAGGCTCGTTCGGACGTGAAAATGGAGGAGGCTGAGCGCTGGGAGGGTGTCAATACAAGCGATGCCGTCGTACAAGAGATCATGACGCGAGGCGTTGTGGAAGTGATCGTGCGCGAAGATCTGGAGAAGGCGCTCAGGTCGGGACGTAAGCTGCGCGTGAAGCTGGGTATTGACCCCACCGGCCCACTCATGCACGTCGGGCGCTCGGTCCCCCTGTTAAAGCTGCGCCAGTACCAGCAGGCGGGCCACCAGGTTGTACTGATAATTGGCGACGGCACAGCCCTCGTGGGAGACGCCTCCGACAAGGACTCCGAGCGCCCCCTTCTTACCTCCGAGCAGATCGAGCAGAACATGGCGACCTACAAAGAGCAGGTGGGTAGGGTGCTCGATCTCGACAAGGTAGAATTCCGCTACAACGGCGACTGGCTACTCAAGATCGGTCTGAAGGATATTATTCGCCTGGCCTCGAAGTTCACTGTGGCCCAGATGATCCAGCGCGAGAACTTCTCCGACAGGTGGGACTCCGGCAAGCCGATTGGCCTGCACGAGATCCTCTACCCCCTCATGCAAGGGTTCGACTCGGTGGCAATCGAGTCCGACGTCGAGCTTGGCGGCACCGACCAGCTTTTCAACCTCATGGCAGGCCGCGCATTGCAGGAAGACTTCAACCAGCCAGCCCAGGCCGTGATGACCCTGCAAATGATCCCCGGCACGGACGGCCGCAAGATGTCCACGTCATGGGGCAATGCGGTGTGGATACTGGACGATGCCCGCGACCAGTTCGGCAAGATCATGTCGATGGGCGACCACGTGCTGCCCGTCTACATGGAGGCCGTAACCACCATGCAGATGAACGAGGTATCGCGCATCACGAGGGGCCTTGAGGACGGCAGCATCCACCCCATGGATGCCAAGAAGCGGCTGGCGTGGGAGATCGTGAACCTTTATCATGGCAAAGAGGCCGCCGACCGTGCCCAGGCCGACTTTGAGGCTCAGTTCCAGCAAAGGGGACTTCCCAGCGACATTCCCGAAGTGGCCCTCTCCCGCGCGTTGCGCGACAAGGCCGACGAACAGGGCGCAGTGGGCATCCTCGACCTGCTGATCAACACGGGCCTTGCCCCCAATCGCAAGCAGGCCCAACGCCTGGTAGAGCAGGGCGGTGTGAAGGTGGACGACGAAAAAGTGTCCGACCGCACTCACCTTGTAACGCCGGTGGCAGGCATGATCGTGAAGGCGGGCAGGAGCTTCGTACGGCTGGTTGACTAGAAGGCTCTAGCGCTCATAGCAACTTAACACCGCGTCCCAGGCCACCTCTGAGGCCAGCGCGCCCAGGCCAATGTCATTCAGCGCGGGGTTGTCCACCTCGCCTGTGCTGACGGCCCACAGCACGTCGCCGTCGTATACAGTGTGGAACGGCTGGATGGCGCGCGCCATAGACGTATGCACCAGGCGGGCGAACTGCCGCAGCGACCACGCCAACCCCCTGTCCGCATTCAGCTTCTGGTTGGTTACAACCACGGTGAGCGTGGTGTTGCCCGGTGTGGGGGCGGGCGCAGGCTCTTGCGGCGCTGCCGCGTTGCGCTCCAACCCCTCGACGACATGGTGGCGCTCACCCGTCGAGGGGTCGAGGTTGCCGCGCACCACTCGCCCTTCGCGGTCAACGATAGCCCCCACAGCATTCACCACGGTGAACACTGCTATCTTCGTCGTCCCGAACTGCCGGAAGGCCGCGCCTTGCCCCGACCTCTCTCCGGTGTGCGTGGGGCGCAGTCCTTTGCCCACAGTCGCGGAACAGCCCGCACCGTGCGCACCCAGCGGGAACCAGCCCTCCCTCGCCGAGCGCATCGCCGCCCTCCCAAGAGCCTTGTCGGGATAAATCGCGTTCTCGCGCTCCAGGTTATAGTCGAAGATGATCCCGCCCGACACCACCGGGATGTCGGTCCAGCCTGTAGCATACCCGCGCATTGCAAACACCTCGGCTACCACGCCTGCTGTGGCCTCCAACCCCGGCACAGAGCCTCCCGCCAGGCAGATGCCATGCAAGCGGTCGCGCCCCTCGGTGAGCGTTGTGCCGTGCGAACCGCCCCGCACGTCAACGCTGCACGCCACGACCGCGCCGCCGAAATAGAGAGTGGTGCACCCGGTCGGCCCTTCCCTGTACTCGGCCACGCCCACTTGCAGGCCAGGGAAGTCGAACCGCAGGATCGGTCCGTCCGCCTCGCCCGGCACATAAGGCACGAGCGTCGTATTGTCGTTGGTGATTACCGGATTTTGCACGTATGTCAACCTCGTCTCTGTATAGTTACTAACATTCTACCCTGAGGCGCAACTCACTGCCTCGATTGACATTATGAATCGACCTGCTCCCATTCCAAGAATCATGTGGATGTGGAAAACTATTGCAACAGCATATTGACGGCTTGTGAACCTGCCCGTATACTGTGATTACTTCGACGTTACAGGTTCGCTTGAAGCGGCGGAGGAACAAAAGCTCGGATGGTCCTCACGGATTGTTCGGGTTTTTTGTTGCCCAAAACATCCGGTTCGCATGCGCGTTACCCCTTCATTTTTCCGTGTCCAACTCCGGCCATGTGTGATAGAATGCGACTGGCTGCCATTATTGAATCAAGAGGACATACCCCCGATATGGACACTACCAAGCTCGACCCGGAATTGATCCAAACCTTTGTCGGCAACGCGCACGGCAACTTTGCGGTGGTGCAAGATCTATTAGCTCAGGAGCCGCGCTTGCTGAACGCCAAGTGGGAGCGATTTGACGAAAACGCGCTGGAAGCCTCCGGCCACATGGGCCGCGCCGACATAGCTACCTATCTGCTCGACAAGGGTGCGCCCCTCACCATCTTCGCTGCTGCTATGCTGGGCCTCACCGACGAGGTGACGGCTTTCCTGCACGACGACCCCTCCCTGGCGACCGCAGACGGCGTACACGGCATCTCGCTCCTCTACCATGCGGCGCTCAGTGGCAAAGTCGAACTGGTAGAGCTACTGGTGGAGCATGGCAATGCCACCAATCCCAGCGCCGCGATCCACGCAGCCGTTGCGCAGGGGCATCCCGAAATGACCGATTGGCTGCTGGCCCATGGAGCCGACCCCAACGCCCCCAACTTCGAGGGCAAAACCCCTCTCGATATAGCCCTGGAGCGCGGCCACGCTCGTATAGCCGAGTCTGTGCGCGCCGAGGGCGGACAAGCGTCGGGTAAGTGATAGGTCATGCGTCATGCGAAAATGTGCCCGAAAGGACCACACAAGATCTGTCCTATACTGGCATGCTTACGTCATTAAGTTAGTAGAAAAGTAGTCGCGCATAGCATCTCGCCCCCCGCGAATCCTTTCCTGAACGTCCCTGATCAACAACTAACCTAAATCTTTATCTCCACCCCCTCGTCCCGCAGGGCATCCCGTACTATGTCCCTGAGCCTGTCGAGGTCCTCGGCTGAACTGGTCGACTCGACCCTGTAGGTGATGGCGGGTTCGGTGTTGGAGGCACGTACCAGCGCCCAGCCTGTTGGGAAGACCACGCGCATACCGTCCAACTTGATCACTTCGTACTCTTTCTCGAACCTCTCTATTAGCCTGTTTATCAACCCGAACTTCTTTTCTTCGCCCACATCGGTGCGTCCCTCTGCCGTGCTCCAATAGTGGGGCGCGTCGGCCAGCCGTTCTTCTATGGTGGCCTCGCCATCGCCAAGCGCCTCCAGCAGCTTCGCGCCCGCGTATACACCGTCGTCGAAGTCGATAATCGGATCGTCGAAGAAGATGTGCCCCGAGAACTCGCCGGCGAAGGGAGCACCCGTTTCCAGCCGCTTGGCGAACACGTTAGTGTAGCCCGTGCGCCACATGACGGGCACGCCGCCGTGCGCCTCGATGTCCTCTGACAGGGCGAGAGAGCACTTCACGTCGAAGATAATGTCAGACCCTGGCTTGCGCTCAAGCGCCTTGCGTGCGTAGAGGATCATGTACATATCGGGCCAAACTATCGTGCCGTCGTTGGCGATCACGCCCAGTCTGTCGCCGTCGCCGTCGATCCCGATGCCCACGTCGGCCCCCTGTTTCTTCACCTCGGCGATCAGGTCTTGCACGAACTCCTCTTTGAGCGGGTTGGGTAGGTGGTGGGGGAAGTTGCCGTCCGGCTCCAGGTAAATACCCGTCACGTCACAGCCCAGCGCCTCGTATATCTTCATGGCTGTGGGACCTGTCGCGCCGTTGCCGGGGTCTATCACCACCTTCAGGGGCCGCTTCACCGTGACGTTGCCCACGATGTAATCTATATACTCGTCTGTTACCGGGTGGTCGCTGTACTCGCCTTTGCCGTCGCGGAACTCGCCGCTCGTGCTGAGCCTGTACAACTCCTGTATGTCCTCGGACGTAAGGGGCGCATTCAGGCCGCCGCCGATGAGCTTGCGGCACTTAAAGCCGTTATACTCGGCGGGGTTATGCGAAGCCGTCACCGAGCACCCACCGTCTACATCAAGATACTTGACCGCGAAATACATGATGGGCGTCGGCACCATGCCGATGTTCACAACATCCACGCCCGATGCGAGCAAGCCCTCGATGCAGGCCTTCTGGAAACGCGGCCCACTCAGGCGCGCATCATACCCGCACACCACCTTCAGGCGGTCGCCGTGCACAGGGTTAGCCCCCTGCTGATCATAGAGGAGGGTGCCGTAGGCGCGGCCCAGCCTGTAATAAACGTCCTCGTTGAGGTCCTGGTCCACAACACCGCGAATGTCATACTCGCGGAAAATATGCGCGGGTACATTCCCCCCGCCTGTATCATAGTGGGTCATGATGCTGCCTCCTGATGCTGTTTTCAATTGCTGTAATTGTACCGCATATCCAGCTTGGTTGACGACGGGCGACGTACTGCGTCATGCGGCATACGTCATGCGGCATACGTCATGCGGTACAGATGAATACGGATCACGAAGATCACGAAGGTTAAGCGATCACGAAGGTTTAAGAAGGGTTTGGCTGGTTAGAAGGGGAGCATCCGTGTGCTTCCCAGGAATGTGCCCGAATGGACTACACGATAATTGTCCTATTTGGGTGTGCCTACGTCATTAAGCTAATAGAGGGCATATTATGCAGTGCGCGTGTTGGTGTGGATCGCCCTGGCGACTGAAGTCGCAGGCTATGTCATACAAAGTCCGCCTGCGCGGACTATCTAACAGCAACATTTCGCCCGCTGATAGACACCGATCTTACCCATGGATAGTCCCCGTAGGGGGACTTCGTAAACGTAGCCCGCGACTTCAGTCGCTGGGCGATCTCGCCGCAGGATGCTCTCGCCGCAGAGCGTTCCCTGCATAGCGTGGGTGAGTAGGACACCTTCCACGCATGACGCATGACGCATGACGCATGACGCATGACGCATGACGCATGACGCATGACGTCTCTCGTCGTCCCGACTTACGATCATCTAAGATCTAAAACTCGCCCCGTCGGTCGTCCTTCAATAGCACCTGCCCGGTCCGTTATGGTAAAATATACATAAGAAATCTGCACAAACGTTCGCAAAATACAACCTGCCCTGAACCCCTCATCTCAGAAGGAGCTTATCCATTCGCTATGTTCGTTATGCGCTTCACCATCATCGATCCTGCCGGTACTGTTAGCTTCGTCGCACCCTGTAATGGCCTCAAAGCGTTAGTTGCCGCCTGTAGCAAGTATCCCGCCGACCTCGCTTCTCTCCTCGACGCTTCTACCCCATACGACACCGACCTGAAAGACCACGTGCTGAACAGCCTGGCCATCTTTGACGAGCACAACACGGGCGGCAATTACGAGCAGATACACAATAGCCTCGACTACGCCCACGAGCAGCACATGGAATACAACCTCCCAGCCTTCCGCGTGGTGGACGAAAAGACCCGCCAGGCAAGCCTCGAACCCGTCGGTGCGGGCATTGTGCTATTTAACCTGAAAGAGCGCCGTATCATCCAGGTGCATAACACCTACGACAATATCCGTCGCCAGGACAGGGGCCGCATTCACAAGGGCGGCAAGCCCACCAAACAACTGTACAAGTACGAACTGCCTCTCGACTGGCAGATCGTGCCCTAGCCCGTAGATACGCCTGAGGGCACTTGCCATGACTGTTGACCCGGAAAACAACGACACAATTGACGACGAACCTCATCTGCCCGAGATAAACGTTGATGAACTGGCCGAGACCGTGCAAGCCGACGAAACGCCTCTGCCCACCACGCCTGTGTACATGGGCCAAACATACATCGGTGGTGACAATGTTCGCCCTACCTACGCGGTGCCGAACCGCCCTATGGGCGTGACGGTTATCGCGGTGCTCAACTTCATAGGTGCTGGCTTACTCTTTCTGCTCTTCATATTCGCGCTGACGAAGAGTGCTGACGCCGGTTTATCGCTTTACCTGCTGCCGTTTCAAGTCGCTTTCGCAATTGTTGTGGGCGTGGGACTGTTGCAACTCAAGCCGTGGGGGCGCATAATTGCCCTCGTAGGGTACGGTCTCAACGTTGCCCTCGATGTAATCAGCCTTTTCTCAGCTGAAGTCACAACCAGCACATTCATCAACTTCGTTATCGCCGCTATCTTCGTCTGGTATCTCCTCCGACCCAATGTCGCCGAGGCTTTCAACAACTCATAAATATGCCTGACAAGCCAACCATATGGCTTTATTCCTCACGATTTCCGGTCACCCCGTCGTCGGCCGTCTGTCGTCCGTCGTCAATCCATAAAGGTAATTCGCTATGATTCCTGTCAAACTTATCGTTCGCAACTTCATGTGCTATCGCGGCGAACCGGAAACCCTCGACCTGACGACGGTCCATCTGGCTTGCCTCTCAGGAGAGAACGGCGCGGGCAAATCGGCCCTGCTCGAAGCAATGACCTGGGCGCTGTGGGGCAAAGCGCGCGACCGTTCCATAGACGACGAACTGATCAGCAAGGGCGCCACCGACATGGAAGTGGACTTCCAGTTCGTCCTGAACGGCGACGCCTACCGTGTGATCCGCAAACGCACCCAGAAGGGCAAGAGCGGCACTACCATGCTCGATGTCCAGGTGTCTGACGACGCCGCGTCGGATAATTGGCGCAGCCTCAGTGGAGTCACCAAGCGCGAGAGCCAGCAGCAGATAGATGACTTGCTCAAGATTGGATACGACACCTTTATCAACTCTGCCTTCATCATGCAGGGCCGCGCGGATCTGTTCACTGTCAAGACCCCCGCCGAGCGGAAAGAGGTGCTTGCTGCAATCCTGGGCCTCGATGAGTACGATCATCTTGAGGATGATGCCAAGAAAGCGGCTCGCGAGTGCGCCGCCCGTGCAAGCGAGCTAAAGGCCACCATCGAGCGCATTGACCTTGAGCTTGCTCCCCGCGCCCAATACGCCCATCGCCTGGGCGAGCTAGAAGATGAACTTACCCAAAAGCAATCCGGCCTGGCCGAGTACAGGGTTGAGCTGGCAGACATCCGGGCGCACGAGCAGCGCCTTGTCCATACTCGCAACCGTCTTCACGAGATCGCAGAGCGCCAGCAGGATCGCGAACACAACATGGACGTCATCAAAACCCGCATCGTGCGCAACGACGAGCGGCGCAAGTCCCTTGAACAGCTTATTGCGCGCCGCGCCGAGATCGAAGCGGGCTGGAGTGATCTCCAGTTGCAGCAAGCAAATGATGAGCGCCTCAACTCCATGCGGAATCAGTTGGACGCCCTCGACAAAGAGCGCATCCGCCTGGAAGGCGCATTGAGCAGCGAGGGCATTCGCCTCGAGTCGCAGATCAAACAGCACGAGAACAAGATACGCGAGTACAACCAGAATCTCGCCGGGCGGGGTGTGGTCGAACAACAACTTGCCGAAGTGCTGGATAAGATGAACCGCCTGACATTGGTGAATCAACAGCACGAGGACACCCGTTGTGAGAAGGACGCCCTGGATGTGAAGTTGCGCACCGTCAAAGGCGAGCGCGATGCTCTTGAAAAAGAAGGCAAACTCCTGAGACAGAAATTGGACCTGTTGCTCGAAGCGCACAACCAGGGCGGCGACCACGTCGGCTGTCCCCTGTGCGGCACAGGTCTCACCGAAGACGCTCTCAGCCGCGTACGCCGGTCTTATGAGGCCGACATTGACCTCAAGCGCAAGGCCTTCAGGGACAAAGACACGGAACTTATCTCCATTGGGCAGGGCATAATCGCAGTCGACAAGCGCTTCGCGCGCGAGCAGGAGGAACTCAGGCCGCTCGAGTCGCACCGCCAGCGCGAGGCCGCGCTAAAGCAGAAGCAGCAAACCCTCGACGAAAATGAGCAATCCCTCGTAAAGGAAGAGTCGGCACTTGAAGAGATCAGGACGCGCCTGGCCGACGGCGACTACGGGCAGGAAATACGCAAGCAACTGGATGCCGTGCGGGCTGACCTCAACGGCCTCGACTATGACCAGGAAGCGCACACCGGCGTTAAGCAGCGCCTCGTCGAGCTTCGCACCGCCGGTTATGACGGCCAGTATCATAGCCTGCAAAGTGCCGAACGCGATCTGCCCTCCTTATTGCAGTCTATCGAGGAAGACAACGCCACCCTCACAAGCCTGCGAGCAGAGCAGGAGGCCGACCGGGCAGACGAGTTGGAGCTGGCCCCGCAAGTGGCCGAATTCGAAGAAGTGCAGGCACGCAGACTGGCCAAAGAGCGCGAAACCGAGTTGCTTGACGCCGAGGTGACACTTCTGTTGGGAGAGCGCGGCCAGCTAAAGAGCAAGCTTGACAGGTGCGAAGTGCTCCAGGCCGAACGGGAACTGTACACTGCCAGCTACAGCGTCGCCACCGAGGACAGGGGCATTTATGACGAACTGACGATGGCCTTCGGCAAGAAGGGCATCCAGGCCATGATCATAGAAAGCGCCATCCCCGATATAGAGGAAGAAACCAACAAGATCCTCGATAAAATGACCGACGGCAGGATGAGCGTGCAATTCCAGACCCAACGTGACGCCAAGACCGGTAAGGGCAACGTGATCGAGACCCTCGACATCGAGATAGCAGACGAGGTAGGCACCCGCTCATACGAAATGTACAGCGGCGGCGAGGCGTTCCGAGTGAACTTCGCGGTGCGCATCGCCCTCAGCAAACTGCTGGCGCGCAGGGCGGGCACGCAGCTTCAATCGCTCGTCATAGACGAAGGCTTCGGCAGCCAGGATGGCCAGGGTCGCGAAAAGCTGGTGGGCGCGATTCACTCTATCCAGGACGATTTCGAGAAGATCCTCGTGATCACGCACATCGAGGAGCTAAAAGACGAGTTCCCCATGCGTATCAACATCATCAAGACGGGTTCGGGTTCCCACATCGTCCTGGGCGACGAAGCCGCCTAGGGACTTAATATGACCGCCTCTCACAAGGGAGATCATAAGGACAGGAGTGATCTGGAAGCTCAGGCTGCCAAACTGCTCCGCCAGATCGGCTGGGACGCCTCCGACCTGAAGCAGATAGAGGTCTATGCGACCATGCCCCCTGCGCGCAAGGTTGAGCAGATGCTCCGCATTCGCGGCAGCCATATCCGCTTGCTGAAGGCGCGCCTCCAACGCGAACACCCCGACTACTCTGAAGCCCAGCTATCCAACCTCTTGCAGGAGCAACTGGACCTGGTGCGCGAGGACAAACGCTTTGCATACTGACGCCTATCGAGTGTGGAAAACGCCCCGCGCGCAGGTTTCTTTTGCTACCCTACTTGTCACACCTTCCCACCATACGCGCCTATGCTCACCGACAAACGCCAACTGATTCTTTCCGGTCTCTCCCTTGCCTCAGGTTTGGGCGCTGTCGTCATGCTTTTCTACTATCTCTCTATCGCCAACGTGGTGAATATCCCCGACGTTTGGGCGGTTGACCGGGTGGTAGCTTATCTGCTTATGTTCGTCGGCCCTCTGCTCATTTTTCTGCCGATAAGCATTGCCTTGCGGCTCGGTCCGCTACCAATCCTGGGCGCGTTTGCCATGTCCGCGCTCGCCTACGTGCTGATATTTGTGCCCGCGCCCTCACCCGGCTCTGCGACCTTTCTCGACTACGCCCTGTTCCTGGCTGTTACCTTCTTCGCACTCGGCACACTGTTCGTGGTGCCTCTGGGCATAATAGGCAAGCGCTTCTTGCCCGCCGCCTCGTCCTCCACCACCGAGACGGTGCGCGCTTTTCGTCAGGGCGCGCTGGTAGCGGGCGCAGTGGTTGCCATTATGGCAATGTCGCCCATTGGTGTGCTGAACTGGCTCAATGGCTTGCTGGTGCTGATTATAGCCGCCCTGACCGAGTTCTTCTTCCTCGCCAGGGATTGAACCAAATTTGCCCGGAATGGGTATAATCAGTATATGAACAAGATCACCATTATCGGCTTGGGCCTTACTGGCAATTCTATCGGGTTGGGGCTGAAACGCTCTGCAGGCCCCGACGTGCGCATTACGGGTTTTGACCCCGACGGCACGCTGGAGCAAACAGCCCTCCGCAAGTACCTGAGCGTACATGAGATCGCGCCCGACCTCGAGCGCGCCGTGCGTGGTGCTTCTCTGGTGGTGATCTCCACCCCTATGTCCGCGGCGCGTGAAGTCCTGGAGGCCATAGCGCCATTCCTCGACAAGGACGCCACCATAACAGACACCCTTCCCTTGAAGGAGCCTGTGCTGGCATTCTCACGCGCGGTGCTTGGTCCCAATGTGGGCTTTATTGGAAGCCACCCTTTTTCTCTTACTGTAGACCTCGACGTAGTGACCGACGGGATACCTTCTCCCGACCTGTTTGTAGGTGCGCCCTGGTGTATAATGCCTGCCCCCGGCGCGGGCAACGTCGCCCTCAACACCATCATAAACCTGGCCGAGACGCTAGGCGCCAAGCCTCTTTTCATAGACCCTCTTGAACACGACTCTTTTCTGGCCGCAGTGAGCCATCTACCGGTGGCCGTCAGTGCCGCATTCATCAAAGCAATTGCGGGGAGTCCCGCCTGGGGCGACATGAGTGCACTGGCCCACGGTAGATTCCGTGGGGTGACCGAGGGCGTTGCCTACGACCCTCAGACGCTTGCTGATACTTTGTCTCAAAACAGCGTGTTGCTCCTTCGGTGGATTGACGGCTATATGAACGCCCTTTACGACCTGCGTACCCTTCTCGCAGGGGGCGATGTTGACGCCCTCGCCGCCAGCTTGACCGAGGCCAATCAAGCGCGTCGCGCCTGGGCCGAACCCAGCGACGACGCTGCTGATGCCCAACTCCGGTCTGAACTACGCGATGCCATCAACGACAGTCGCCCCAGCCAGGCCCTCATGGGCACATACCTCACCGAGAAGATTTTCCGCCGCAAAGAACGCGGCGAGTGAGACGAACTCCTAACTAAGCGCCACGGCAGACGACGACTGTATTTCGGTCGTCGTCTGCCGTATGTGACCTGATACTATATAATGGCGCAGATGACTCCTTCTGCTGCCATTAACCCTCGGTCGGCTATGATCGTGGCCGCGCTGTGCATCTTCCTGACCGCGCTCGACCAGACGGTGATCGTGACGGCCCTTTGGCCCATTTCGCAGGAGATGCAGATCCCCATCACCGAATTGGACAAGGCCGCGTGGGTGGTTACGGCCTATCTGCTCGGCTACACGGTTGCCTTGCCTCTCATGGGACGTGTGGCCGATGTGTACGGTCAGCGGCGCATCTTCCTCATCTCACTTGGCGTCTTTATGCTGGGTTCCGTGTTATGTGCACTGGCCCCCGGCCTTGGGTGGTTGGTGGCGGCTCGCGGGCTTCAGGCGGTAGGTGGGGGAGCAGTTCTGCCTGTGGGCATGGCGATGTCGCGCCACCTCTATGGCGAGAAGCGCGTACCGTTCATGCTGGGTATCCTGGGGGCTGTTGCCGAGGCGGGCGGGGTGATCGGCCCGCTGTGGGGCGCTCTCATCATGCAGTACATGGACGGCCTGCTCAGAATATCGGGTTGGCGTTGGATATTCTGGGTGAACATACCACTCGGCATATTGTTCGCTGCCCTCGTGTTCGTCACCCCGTCTCTTGCACGCCTACCGCGCTTCCCAGGCAAAATCGACTGGCCGGGTGCGGGACTGCTCGGAGGCGGCCTGCTTGCTCTCTCGCTCGCGCTGGCCACCCCCGGCTCTGTGGGCGCGTGGGCTGGCCTCAACTCCACCCAATCGGGCCAACCCGCCGAGTGGATCACCCCGCAGGTACTTGTCCTGTTCGGGGTCGCCCTCCTCCTGTTCGTACTATTCGTGCTGTGGCAGCGCCGCGCCACCGCGCCCCTGATACCGCTCGACCTCTTCGCATTGCGCAACTGGCCCTTCGCTGCCTCCAATATCACCAATATGTTGGTGGGCGCTTCCCTCATTATCACGATGGTGAATGTGCCGCTCTATGTTGCCAGTGTGCTGGACGGGTCGGCTGCCGACGGCGGGCTTATGCTTCTGCGGATGACTGCCTTTATTCCTGTGGGCGCTGTGGTAGGGGGCCTGCTGGGAGGTCGCTTCACCTACAGGTGGATTGCAGTGCCTGGCCTTCTGCTGGCGGCAGCGGGTTTCTGGGAGATGCACAACTGGACTTTGCAATCAGCAGATGATCCCGCCAGCTGGCTGGGGTTGGCGCTCAACGGGTTGGGCTTCGGTCTGCTCATCTCGCCCGTCACCGCGACTGCGCTCCAATGGGGCGGTCTGAAGCGGGCGGCGCTGTCGGCGGCCTCTGTCAATCTCTCGCGCATGATCGGCATGATGGTGAGCCTGTCGGCTCTAACTGCCCTGGGCTTGCACCGCTTTCAGGACCTGATGGCCGAACACCCGACACCCCTGTTTCAGGCTGCGGGCGAGACCGCCGAGCAGTTCGCCCAGCGACAGGCCGACTACACAATTGCCTACAAGTCGGCTTCGCTGGACGTGTACACGCACGGCTTCCTGATAGCGGCGGTGGTGTGCGTCATAGCTGTAGCGTTTGCCCTCTGGCTGCGCCCCAGGACTGACGACCAACGACAGAATATGGTTCACGAAGACTGAGAAAGAAGAGATAAGCAGTTATTTGGAGTAGGTCCAACCCTGTTGGCATTGTCATTCTGAGCGTAGAGAAGAATCAACCTCCGCGCCTCACTGCTTGTAATGCAGACGGGACATGTGTCACGGGAGCCATAGCCTATCCAACTGATTCTTAGCTGCGCTCAGAATGACAAGGCGGGGGATTGATACGCCACGAAGGGCCGGTACCCATTCTGCACCGGCCCTTCGCAATGGATTGTTCAGTTGTCAGCTCTTAACTAAGAATTGGGATTCAAAATTAAGAGCTATTTTATCAACCTTGGCCGTGAGAACGGCATCTCCCAGACCGTGGTGTCTTGTGAGTACGATGGGTCACTTTGCAATCGCAGCCAAGATGTGCTGCACTGTCCGTTCGGTCCGAAGAATGATGTATAGTTGGCCGAGCCTTCTACGGGGATGCTCACCTTTTCGGGTGATGGACACCCCGAGCAATACCACGCGTCGTTATCGCCGACGTACCCCGTGCCCGCATTTCCAAAGCAGCTATCGCTCAGCAAGTCCGAGCAGGGTGAGTAGTTGCCTCCCCCATCCACTTGACATAACTGCATCTGATACTGCATCGTGTGGCTGGGGCCGCAGCCGCCTGTACAGTCCTGGTCGAAGTGCCTGACCGCAAGGGTTTGGCCTGCTGCCTGCTTGCTTACCTGTGTAAAGAGCATGGGGAAATGGTCACCCGTGTCGAGGTTGAGGGGTAGCGCCCTCTTGGCAAGCACCGACGCGCCCTTTCCGGCCCCTTCCTGTGTACCATCGTCCCAATCGGGAGGGGGGCTTCCCGAATATACCTGCGCAAAGTACTGATTGTTCGCCATACAGATGGTGTTGCGTATGGTGGTTATGTCGCTACAGTCATAACCCGCAGCATAATTACTGTTCTTCGGCCCTACCCTGATGTCGAAGTTATTCTCGCTTGATCCCTGATATCCTGCGGTGCCGAGGCTACTTGCGACCGTTTGTACGTACAGGTAGAAGTAGAAGTTGCCGTTCGATTCTCGCTCAAAGCATTCATTGTTCGGGAAGTTGCAAGCTGGGTTGGTAGAATCTGATAGCTTGATCGTGAAGCCGGGCGGCTGGTACCACGTGCGGTCGGTTCTCGACTCGTTCTGTATAGAGAGCTGTGCCAGGTAACTGGGTTGATCGGAGAGCGTAGCAGGATCGTCGAAGGCGCTGGTTATATGTGGGTTGAAGTGCCACAGGGTGTAATTAGTCTTGTTCGTCCAATTGTCATTCCATGTGCCGCCGGCGGGATTTATCCCACCCGACAATCTACTCTGGCGGAACTCGTCCACGCGCCAGAAACCTACCCTGCGGCTTTGCCAACCTGATGGTATGGGGGTTCCGGCGAGCGGGAAAGCACCCAACCTCAGACCTGCGTCAAAGCGCTGACCATTCGTTGTACATACGGCCCCAGCGTAGCAGTAGGTGAACTCACCGGCATCGCCGTACAAGGTGGGGGTGGCATACACAGTAGCTGTTGCTACACCGCATGGGGAGTTACAGTGCGTTGCAGTCGCTATCGGTGTATTGGGAGTGGGGGGCGCATCAGGCCGATTGTAGGTGTCCGGGTCGAATATCTGTACCAACAAGGTGTTGTCCGGGAAGTCGGGTGGCACGTCAATGCGGTACAGGTATCCGTAGGGCATCTTGGCGTGTTCGGGATTGGGAGTACTGGCCGAGATATAGTAGGGGCTGTAGGCGTCTCCGCCTGTTCTCCAACTGTCTATGCCCCACACGCTGATGTTTAGCTCGTTTACTACGCCCGCCTGGCCATAGGGCTTGGTGTTGATCTCGGCGTAGGAGTTGAAATCGGCTGTTGCATCCGCGCTTACATTTACCGTTCGCCACAAGGGAACAATCCTCATGAAGAATGTTTCTTCAGCCTGCACGGCGTGTACAGTTACTTGCGAAGTAGCGAAGTCCACGTTTACGCTCTTGGA
This sequence comes from Chloroflexia bacterium, assembly GCA_035474135.1. GTDB lineage: Bacteria > Chloroflexota > Chloroflexia > QHBQ01 > JADMIH01 > JADMIH01. Next base: position 19,458 of record DATINP010000241.1, read on the forward strand.
GCTAAGGGTGCTGGTGAGCACTCCGTTGGCCTGCAGTATCTGGTAAGCTTTCGTGGTAACGGTGCCGCTGTTTACGCCGCCGTCCTGCATGATCTGGGCGGCAGAAAGAGCTGCTGCATCTACTGCGCTTTGCAGCTTGGCGCGCTTGCCCATCAAGTTGCCAACGTCTACTCCCAGTCCGACAAACAGGATCAGCACTGTCATCATAAGGGCGATTATAAGCATTGCCTGCCCTTTGGAATGCGACTGTTCTACCCGCCTGCGCGAGATGGAGCGCTTGTAAGCGCGGTTTCGGGACGCGATGAAGGTTGACTCATACTGGGCTAGGTCAATGTAGCGTTCCGTTTCTATCTCGCTATAGGGGGCATATTGCTCTCTGCTAGCTTTGTTGCGTAGAGATCTTTTCATTATTATTTACTCCGATGGTCCTCGGTCGTCGTCCGCTGTCTGCCGTCCGTCGTCAGTTATTCGGCACCTGTTGGATAATGGCGTAGTTACTCATGGGCAACTGAGTATGCGGCGCTATCAGGGAGCCAAGTAAAGGTGTATATTTGAAATCCACTTCCACCAGCACGAAGCTGAGGCTATTAGGGTCACCCAGCGAGCGCAGTTTTGTTTCAATTGCGGCCCTGGTAACCTTCGGTGTGTCTCCACTGCTGCTGTTGCCGTTATAGATCTGAGTTTGCTTCCAGTTGGCGGTTAAGTTGGGTATGTGACCGCCTGTGTCTGTTGCTCCCTGTACTGTAAAGATGTCCAGGTTCAGGCTGCCGGTCATCGCCTGGCTGGTTCCGAAGTCGATGCCTTGCAGTTTGTTCAATACCAGAGTCACTGTCTGGTCCTGGGTGCCACGGTCGAGCATGAAGCGCGTTGCGTCGCGGGATGCCGTATTGACGCGCTCCCATGCGTTGAACGCCAACCCTCCCTCGATGATGATACTCAGCATCAGCACCAGCAAGGGCAGTAGCAGCGCTAACTCGACCATACTCTGACCTCGGCCCTTGCCATTTCCGCGTGCTATTGCTTGCTCACCATCTTGCGGCGGCTGATTTCGGTCCCTATTGAGCTTGAACATACTTGTCTTCACCGTTCTTCCTCGCTGCACATTACCTATTACAGATCCCCAGGCTACTTAGAGGGTGCTATGGGCACCCTGTAAGATTGCCGTTTGAAGAGTGAGCCAGACTACCTGAGGCAGTTGTATATCCCGTCTTGGAGGCTGTAGCGTTCACTGAGATGTAATATGCATTGTTATTAAAGGACCCGGCATTACACACCGAATAGTAGCCGCTACCGGTTCCAGCCAGGGTTCCACTCCAACCTTGTGTGCCGTTGGATGCTGAGACTGATACGGTCGCCCCGTTCACAGCAACACCTGAAAGGGTTGTTACCCTCACCTGGATGTCAAGCGGTTGGCCGCTCCCGGTCGGTTTGTAAGCAAGGATACTGACCTGTAGAGGTATAGGTGTGGCGGTAGCGGTGGGAGTGAGCGTGGGGGTGCGGGTAGGGGTATTGGTGGGGGTGATCGTGGGAGTGGGAGTACGGCTGGGAGTGGAAGTACGACTGGGGGTGCGGGTGGGGGTATTGGTCAGGAGGGGCGTCTTGGTAGGGGTGATAGTAGGGGTGTTGCTGGGGGTGTTGGTAGCGGTAGGCGCGACGGCGGTCTGTGTCTTCGATACCGACGTTTGGGTTGCCCCCGCGACCGACGTTTGTGTACCTCTTACGATACTGGTTTGGGTGGCGACCACAATCCCTGTTTTGGTGGCGATAGTAACCGCTGTCTGGGTCACAGCAGCCACAGAGGTCTGAGTTACTCCCGCGACTGTGGTTTGTGTGGCCTGCACGACGCCGGTCTGCGTTGCGAATACCGCCGCAGTTTGAGTGGCTGCGGTATTCGTAGCCGCAGCAATGGCAGTTGATGTTTGCGCTACTGATGTCTTGGTAGCACGGACGTTCGCCGTCATAGTAGCCCTGACGTTAGCGGTTTGTGTTGCCATCGGGCCGGCTGTCTGTGTTTGCGCGATGCTAGTTAATAGCGCCTGAGCAGTCAGTTGGTAGACAGCAGTAGTAGTTGCGGCTGCTGCTGTTTGTGTTGCGTATGGAACCGGCGTCCAGGTTTGCAGTGGCAAGGGTGTTGGCCCCAGGTTGCCGTGGTCGAAGCTTTGCACTGCGCCCCACTCTTCGTTGATGGCCATCTCGGTGCCGTGCAATTCGATCCCAGGTATGATGAGGCTTATCAAGGGGGTAAGAGGTTTGACGGTGTAAATAACCTCAATCCTCACCACTTCGTTAGGCCCACCCGGGTCGCCTTCCTCTCCGTTACTACTGCTGACGCGCACTCTATGGAAGCCCCATTGGTCGGGGTCATCGGTGTTGGTCAATGGCAAGCCCGCCAGTCCGGCGACTGCCTGGTCGGTAATAGACGTTATGCGGGGGATGTAGTTGTCGCTGGCGTCCTTCAGTATTTGCCCTGTAATGGCGAAGCGTATGGACTGGCGAGCGGCGTTATCCACCGTAACCTGTGCCTGGATAATGCGGGCGATATCTATGATGCCGAAGATCACAAGTAGAAGCAGTGGCGTGACCAATGCGAATTCGACGAGGCCCTGCCCCAGACTTTTGCGGCGCTCTACCGCTTTGTTATTCGCTTTTGCTGCTTTTTCCGTTTCGAGAACGGGATAGAACCGCCGTACCGGGTTCTCTTTCATATATCACCCTCATAACTTTTGTGTCATAGATGCTTGGAATCTACTCGTTGGGTAGACTCTGACCACTTCATTATGCGTTGGTGACTGCTTTCCCGTAATGGGAATGTAGTACCATCATCATATGACCTAAAGTAGTATCTATGAGTAGGAGGAACAGGTTAGCAGTCCTAATCCAACTGTTCTGCATGGCTGGCTATGAGTTGATTCTGGTGTTCGGCTAAACCTGATATAATAGATTGCGCATTCCTTATTTCTATAGGCCTATCGATGCCTTTGTTCTTTGCTCATGCTTTTGTGCCGGATAACTATGAAGCTCGAAGACGAAATCGCCCCCCAACCTCAGCAACCCACGCCGGAAGCTGCCACCTCTCCTTCGTTCCCTCCGCCCGCTGATGTGCAGGCTCCCGTTACAGGCCCTGCCGAAGCAGTTGCCTCTGAGGGCGCGACTGTGGAGGAGGTGTCTCCCGAACAAAGCCCCGAGAATGCAAAGAAGCGCCCACGCTCCATCACCCGCGACCTTATCGAAACCGCGCTGATAGTGCTTGTGGTCTTCTTTGTGGTCCGCTCGATAATCCAGAACTACCAGGTAGACGGCGACAGCATGCTCCCCACTCTCCACAACGAGGAATACCTGCTTGTGAACAAGGCGCCCTACTTCGTCTACGACAGCAACGCGCTGGCGCGCATATTCAATTCAGGGTTGCCCGAAGACATCCACTATCCCCTGGGTGGGCCCTCGCGGGGTGACATCATTGTGTTCAATGCGCCCACCGAACCTAGAGACTTCGTGAAGCGCGTTATCGGCTTGCCTGGTGATACTGTTGAAATACGCCCTGACCCCGATCCAATTGGGAAGCCGGGCGCGCCCTGCGGCGATTGCGGCGTATATGTAAACGGCGTGCGCCTCAATGAGCCGTATGTCCGCGCCACCCCCGATTATAGAGCCGACCCGATAGTTGTACCCCAGGGCGATGTGTACGTTCTGGGCGACAATCGCCGTAATTCGGAAGACTCGCACATCCTCGGCCCTATTAAAATAAGTAGCATTGTGGGCACGGCCGTTGCCACATATTGGCCCGCCAGCATGTGGGGCTTCGTCTCGCACCCCAGCTATCCGGAGCTACAGAAATAGCCCGCTCGCCTGCTCATACCCACGCGCCTTCTACGGGCCATAACCACGAGGACCGGAGCGCCCGTCGCTATATGCTCCTCGCCATTGTGGCCTCTCTACTTACTATAAGTCTCAAGGCTGGAGCATGGGCGCTCACCGACTCGATAGGTCTGCTATCCGATGCGGCCGAGGGTCTGACCAATCTGGCTGCGGGCGTGGTGGGCTTCTGGCTGCTGACCGTGGCGGCCCGCCCGCCTGATGAAGAGCACGCCTACGGCCACTCCAAAGCCGAGTATTTCTCCAGCGGGGTCGAAAGCTCGCTGATCCTGGTGGCGGCTGTGGGTATAGCCTGGTTCGCGCTGGGCCGCTTACTGGAACCTGAACCCCTGGAGAACGTAAGCCTGGGCCTGGCTGTGTCGGTCGTGGCGAGCATTATTAACGGAGCCGTGGCCTTCGTGCTGCTGAGAGAGGGCCGTAGAATCAACTCTATCACGCTGACTGCCGATGGCCGCCACCTTCTGACCGACGTGTGGACCTCTGCCGGCGTAATAGTGGCGATCCTCCTGGTCGGCTTGACGGGCTGGCTCATTCTGGACCCCGTGATCGCCCTGGTGGTAGCTGTCAATATCGTTTACACGGGCATCCGGCTTCTCAACGACTCGGCTCATGGCCTCCTCGATACGGCCCTTCCACCTGCCGATCAGGCGGTGATAGCGTCTGTGATGACGCACTACCGGGACACAGAGCGCGTAGACTTCCATGCCTTGCGCACCCGGCAGGCCGGACAGCGTCGCTTCATCTCTATGCACGTGCTTGTGCCCGGGGCCTGGTCGGTGCAACGCGGCCACGCCCTGTGTGAGAAGATCGAGCGCGACCTCATAGCTCAATTGCCCAAGACCACTGTTTTTACTCACCTGGAATCTCTGGATGACCCGGCTTCCTGGAACGACATGGAGCTGGATCGCCCCGCCGACGTGCCCCAGGTTGGCGCCTAGCGCAATATGCCAGGCGTCTTCTGAAGTTGGGATAGGACATTCGTACTAGTACACCTACTAATAACTACCACTTCCGTGTGATGTGGGGGTTGTTTTTGCCCACTATGATACGATCATAAGTGGTGCCACGAGGATCAAGCAGGATCCTCCGCGTTATATCGCCAGGGTAGCTTCTGGCTGGCAGGCGGAACCTCACAACTCAGTTATGGTCTTGAACCGGAATGATAGTACCAATGGAACTAAACATTAGTACCTGGTGTTCTTGTTCTCGCTTTGCGGGATGGGCTATAACTTAAAGTACATAATTAGCCCTCGTGCTAATGTAATGTGCTATCATGGGTGAGTGGAGATATGTCCAAAGATAGGCTTTGGGCTTTTTAATGGAGTACAGGTTATGTCCAGCCGTGCTTGGACTTTTATCTGGCTAGTATATCTGGCAACTGCGTGCGCTCTTGCCGAAGCTATCTTTCTGTTCCCTCTGGGATGGAATGATTGGCCGACCGCGCTCGCAATCACCCTGCTTGCCACTCTCTCCCAGCTTTTCAAGGTCAATGCTCCCAGAAACCAGACTTACTACGCCACCGCTATTTTCCTTTTCGCAGGGGTGCTGCTCCTTAGCCCGAGCCTCTTTGCGGCGCTGGTTATAGTCTCCTATCTGATCGAATGGGGCAAAGAGCGCGTTGTCGGTAGTCCGCTTCTCCGAAGGTGGTATTTACAGCCGTTCAACATCTGCGCCCACATCCTGGCAGGCTTTACTGCCAAAGCGGTGTACACTTTCGTCGCCACCACCTCTCCTGGGCATATTAGCGGCTTCGTCACTCTCGAATCAGTCCTGGGTATTGGTGCGGGCGTCGTTTCTTACGTGGTAGTCAACCATGCCATTATCGGCGCTCTATACGTGCTGGCACACGGCGCTTCGTGGCGTGACTCGGGCGTGATGGACACGGAGACGGTGCTTAACGAAGCCGTTTTGCTCATTATGGGCGGGGTGACAGCTGTATTATGGACCATCAATCCGTGGTTGTTGCTGCCTGCGCTCGCTCCGCTGGCCCTTATTTACAAGACGCTCAAGATTCCGCAGCTAAAACACGACGCCCAGATCGATGCCAAGACCGGCCTGCATAATGCCAAGCATTTCACCACCTGCTTTAGTGCCGAACTGGACAGGTCGCGTCGTTTTAACAGGCCCCTGTCGCTGGTCATGGCTGACCTCGACCTGTTGCGCAATGTCAACAACACCTATGGCCATCTAGCGGGCGACAAGGTACTGGCCGAGGTCGGCAAGGTAATACGAAGCACAATACGCGAATATGACATAGCAGGGCGTTTCGGCGGTGAAGAATTCGCAATTGTGCTGCCCGAAGTTGACCAGGAAGCAGCCCGTGCTATCAGCGAACGCCTGCGCGAAGCTATTGAACATACCACCATTGAGATAACCAGTAAGGGCATACCGATTAATATAACCATGAGCCTGGGGATATCGTCCCTAACTCTTGGTACGAGCAGCGTTACCGAAATGCTGCACGCCGCTGACATCGCTGTATACCAGGCGAAACTCCAGGGACGTAACAGGGTTGTATGCATCTCTGATGTACCGCATTCGGTTGAGCTTGATAATGTGAACATGACCGAGCGTTACACTTCACCCACGCCTCAGTTTGCCTCTCATCCCCTTGAGCCAAACGGATATGCCTCGGCGAGTGAAAAACGCAGCGAGTCCACTGTCACGACTCGTCCCCTACCTATAGTAGATACCCATACGGCAAATGCAGACCCCGCCCCCGTGCATTTAGAGACGTCTTCACTCCTGACTTCGAGTAAACTTGAGCCTGCACAATCGAAATCACAATCGCAACTGCTGCTCGCGGTGTTTGTCGGTATCGTCATCGCTCTGGGCCTGGCAACCGTAGGGGTTGACGCGTTCTTAATGATGTCGACTGGTGGCTACAACTTCAGTACCAACGATCTGGTCATGCTGGGCATCTTGATAGTCCTGGCGATGCTGGCCGAATACTTTCAGATCACCCTCTATGGCCCCGATACTCTCTCGGTGTCCATGGCTCTCAACTTCGCTGCGGCCCCCGTGTTGGGTGTTCCCGGCGTTATGGCCGTAAGCCTGACCATCGCCCTCGTCCACTATGTGCGCAGGCGGCCACTCCTGTATAAGACCGCCTTCAACTGGTCTACCCATCTGCTGGCAGGGTTGCCAGCCGTTTTTCTGCTTGCGATGTCCCATGATGCCTCTCTGATGGACAGGATTGTCGTGTTGCTGGCGGCGGCGCTGGTGGCCGCAACCGCTTACTTCGTCATTGATACCGGCATGGTAGCCACTGCTATAGCCCTGGCCGGACAAGAGAATGTCGTCACGGTCTGGCGCGAGCGCTTCCAATGGCTGGCGGGGCACTACGTCGCCCTTGGCGTTACGGGCCTCTTTATCAGTCTGGCTTATTTTGCTCTTGGGCCTTTCAGTGTGCTGGCCTTCCTGGTACCCATAGCGATGATGCGCTATGCCCAAAAGCAGTACGTGGATCGCACCGAAAGCAGCGTGCGTGAACTGAAACGTATGAACGCCGAGCTAACTTTCGCCAATCGCGAAGTGATGCTGGCGAACCTGGCTATGCAGGATTTGAACGAAGAGCTTTTCCTTACCCTCTCCAAGATTATTGATGCGAGAGACCCCTACGTGGGTGGGCATGCGGCCAAGGTCGCCGATTATGCGATTGCTATTGCGCGCGAGCTTCGGATGCCTGAGGAGAGGCTTGGCGCTTTGCGTCAGGCGGGATTCTTGCACGACATAGGCAAGATTGGTATATCGGAACAGGTGCTTCATAAGCCGTCCAAGCTGACCGACGACGAATACGAATACGTGAAGAAGCACGCCGCCCTGGGAGGCGAGTTCCTGGAAACCAGCCGTGCATTGCGCCATTTGGCCCCATTTGTGCGCCACCACCATGAGCGCTGGGACGGCAAAGGTTATCCTGACGCCCTGATCTCAGAAGAAATAGAGTTGGAGGCCCGGATCCTCGCCGTGTGTGATGCCGCCGAGGCTATGGCCTCTGATCGCCCATACAGAAAGGGTATGTCGCTGGATCAGATGGTTGATGAGATCGAGCGTTGCTCGGGCACCCAGTTTGATCCAAGCGTGGCCACGGCCTTTGTTAAGATAGTGGCTCGTGAGCGCGAACGACTCGTCACGAACTCGGCCCAGGAAGTGATGAAGCGGTACTCGGACAACACTATTCTCTCGCCGCTTACGTCGGGAGCTAGGCCGCCCCGCACGTCAAGGCGTGCTTCGCAGCGCAAAGAAGACTCGCACACCACCGATGACCTGGCCGCTCTCGCGATGGGCACCCCTGGTTCTAATCTAACACAAATCTGATTCCAATCTAATTTTAATCTTCGGTCTATATAATCTAATCAAAGACATATAAGAGGAAATGAAAAAGCTCCTTCCTTCTCTTGGCGGAGGGCAGTGGAAAAAGGGTGAAGAAGGGTAATTACGGTGCAATGACGCACATCTTCTTCCTTCTTCCTCTGCCCTTCGTCGCTTCCTAAAACGGCAATATCTAAAGGCTTGTGTGGGTGATCAGTTTCGGGACTGATCGCC
>DATINP010000242.1:0-7612 GCA_035474135.1 Chloroflexia bacterium
ACGGCAAACAATTATGGCGTGGTAGGTATACAAACAAACATTACCCCGAACGTGCAAACCGCAGGTGGTTATTTTGCGATCAGGCGGTGGCGACGAATCACTCGCAGAGCCTCTGCCAGCCCCTCCTCGGTCAGATAAGCGCCCTGGTAGCGAGTATACTCAGCCATGCCCTCATCGCGCAGTGATTTGAGCATGGAGGTCACGGAGGCCGCGCGCACGCCCAGCACGTCCGCGATGGCGTTAGTAGTAGCCGGTGCGCCATCTCGCTGCAGCTTATATATTGCCTTCAAATAATCCTCGACCGCCCGCGTTACCATGCCGCTATTATACCGCAGATTGGGCGAGTCGTAGGTCACAGGCCAGAGGAGAGGCAGGGCCGCACACAAACGCATGACGCATGACGCCTGACATAGTATAATGTCGCGTGGACATGAACGATTCTGCTGCCGTAACGCCTGGGGCTTCTGTGGTCGTGGTTAGCTATAACACCTCGGCCTATATTGGCGAGTGCATAGAGTCGCTGCTTGCGCTTGATTACCCCTCGATCGAGATCATTGTGGTCGACAACGCGTCCGGCGATGGCAGTGTGGATCTGATCAGGAGCCGGTTCCCCCAGGTCGAGTTGATCGAACTACCTGAAAACAAGGGCTTTGCGGGCGGGGCGAGCGTGGGCCTGTTCATAGCGCGAGGCGATATTGTGGCTACGGTCAATCCCGACGTGCGCCTCGACCCCGGCTGGATGCGCGCAGTGGCCGCCACCCTCGCTCGCCACGACGTAGGCATCGTAGGCAGCCGTATCCTCTACCCCGACGGACGCACTATACAGCACGCCGGTGGTATCGTGCACTACCCCCTTGCCACCACTGACCATATCGGGCGCGGCGAACCGGACAGAGGACAGTACAACCTCGAAAAGCGTGTGTCCTTCGTGACGGGGGCGGCTCTAGCCATGCGCCGCGAGTTGGGCCATTTGCTCAACTTCTTCGACGAAGACTTTTTTCCGATGTACTACGAAGACGTTGATCTGTGCTGGCGGGCCGAGCGCGAGGGTTTGCAGACTATCTACCAGCCTCAGGCGCTCGCCTACCATCGCGAGACCGTCACGGTGGACCGCAAGGCGGTGCCCTATTACGGCTTCTATCACGCCAACCGCCTGCGCTTTGTGGTCAAGAGCTACTCGCCCGAGCAATTGATGGGCGACTTTGTTCCGGCCGAGGCCGCAAGGCTTACAGGGGTGATGGAGCCGGAAGACCGAAGAGCCTCCCTGTCCCTGCTCGATGCGCCCTACAGCGCCGCGACCGCTCCCTCCCATTCGACCGGCGGCGCGGGCATATTGCCATACTCTACTACCCAGGCGCAGGCGCCACAATCTCTCTCCGAGCGTTGGGATGCGTTGCAGGCGCAAGTGTCAGGCGTAATGAAGGGCTGGCAGGTTTATGAACAGGCCTATGGCGAGGGCAAGGGCAAAGGTTCTGTGCGCGGCCGCCTCCGCAACATGAAGCACAGGCTCAATTTTTGGCCCGTATTGCAAAAGCAGATAGACTACAACGCGGAACTGGCCCGTACAGTGCGCGAGCTTTCGGCCCAGTTAGCAGACGTGCAGGCTCGCCTCGCCGTGCAGTCGAGTCTCACTGCCGCGCTGCTCTCGCGCCGGGATGCTCAGTTGGACGAAGAATTGGCGGAGTTGGATAAACTGGACGAGTAGACCGTCTTTATTCCTCGCCGACGATAGCGCCGTAGATGCGATCCAGGTCTTCGTCCGAATAGAAGTAGATCACCAGTTTGCCGCCGCGGCTGCTCTTGGACAATTGCACTTTCGTGCCCAGCGCGTTACGAAAGCGTTCTTCCAATGCCTTTTCTTCGCTGTACAGTCCGCCCTCGGCCTGAGTAGCCACAGCGCCATCCTCGCCGGGTGCGGGCGACTCTGCAAGGCGGCGGGCCAGAGCCTCCACCTGTCGCACATTCAGGCCGTCTGCCACGATGCGCTCCAGCAGGCGAAGCATGAGCTGTTCGTCGGGTACCTGCAATAGGGCGCGGGCGTGTCCCTCCTCGATCAACTCAAGCGATAGCGACTCTATAACCTGTGGAGGCAGGCGCAGCAGGCGAAGGGAATTGGCGACCGCGCTCCTGCTCTTGCCCACGCGTTCGGCAACGACCTCCTGCGTCAGCCCGAAGTCGTCTACCAGCGATTTGTAGGCCAGCGCGGCTTCGAGCGGGTTGAGATCGGCCCTCTGAATGTTCTCCACAAGCGCCATTTGCAGTATCTCGCCCGATGTGGCCTCTTTGATGACCACAGGCACGCTATCCAGCCCCGCCAACCGCGAGGCGCGCCATCTGCGCTCCCCCGCTATGAGGCTGTACTTGTCCTTGCTTGCGCGCGTGACGAGCAGGGGTTGAAGTAGACCGTGTTCTCTTATAGATAACGCCAGTTCTTCTAATTTGTCGGCGTTCATGGCCTGGCGCGGCTGGTGCGGGTTGGGCGAGATCGCGTCGATGGGTACCATGAGTAGGCCGCTTTCGGACGGGGTATCAGCCGCAACTTCTGTAGCAGTCTCCACCTGGGCAGGTTGGGTTGCTGCCTCCTCATCTTCTGCGGGTGTTGTCGGGGGTATCAGCGCGCCCAGGCCCCGGCCCAGCCCGCCGCGCTTCTTACCGCTCATGACGCCATGCTCCCTTCGGACAGGGTCGGTGCCTTGTCCGTGGTGTTCGCCAGCAGGCCGGTATCGCCTGCTCGCACTGTCAATTCGTTCGCAAGCGCAGCATAGGCGAGCGCGCCCCGAGAGTTTGGATCATATTCGAGGATAGTAAGACCATAGCTGGGCGCTTCGCTAAGGCGCACACTGCGCGGGATCAGAGTGGCGAAGGTTTCGCGGGGGAAGTGGGACTTTACTTCTTGCACCACCTGCGCCGAGAGGTTGGTGCGGCTGTCGTACATGGTCATGGCTATGCCCAGGATGCGCAGGTTCCTGTTCAGGCCTTTCAGCACTAGCCCGATCGTGTCGGTCAATTGCATCAACCCCTCGAGGGCCAAATACTCGCACTGCAAGGGGATGATTACCGCATCGGCGGCGGTGAGTGCGTTCAAAGTGAGCAGACCGAGGGACGGAGGGCAATCTATAAGGATATAGTCATACTGCGCCTTCAGGGGCTTGAGTATCTCGCGCAGACGGTACTCGCGCTCGCCCTGCACTTCGCCCGCAAGCTCCACCTCGGCTCCTGCCAGTTCGACGGAGGAGGGCAGTAGATCGAACCTGTGCACGAAGGGTGGGCGGTCTATGGAAGTGATCGACTCGCTCGCGGCGGCCTCGCCCATAAGCACTTCGTAGAGGGCGGGAGCATCGCGACGCTTGTCCACGCCCAGGCTGGAGGTGGCATTGGCCTGCGAGTCGGCGTCTACCAGGAGCACGCGCTTGCCGCCCGCCGCCAGGTATGCAGCCAGGTTGACTGTGGTGGTGGTTTTGCCCACTCCGCCCTTCTGGTTGGCAAAGCAGTACACGTGTCCCCCACGCACAGGGCGTCCCGTGATAGGCTGGTTAGAAATGACTTCCACTAGCGCTAATTCTAACCGATTATGGACAGAGCTACAATCGATGCATATGCTAATATATAACAGTGCCAGGCATAAGCAAGTCTTATGCTATTTAGCCTTGCTAATCCACTATCATGCACTATAATAAATCGGCCCTCGACCGGTTGATCTGTAAATAGTGATTTCGCGTGACGCTCCCCGCCGAGGTATGGGGTGTTCCCAACCATAACCGCAACCCTGATTAAGAATTAGCAAGATGCTTATAGCCTACATAGACTGCTACGCGGGGCTTTCGGGTGAGTCGCTTTTGGAGGCGCTTGTTAGCGCGGGATTGCCGCGCGCTCAGGTTAGTAGCGTGTCCGTCGATTTGACCGATGCTCTGGGCAACGGGGACAGCGATACCACTTTGCTTGCGGCCTTCGAGAAGGCCCTGAAACGATCTACACTGCCCACGCTTGTTAAGCAGGTGTCGAAAGCCGTGCTTGCCCGGCTCCGCGAGGCCGAGGCCGCGGTTTATACGCCTGCCGCCCGGTCTGTGTTCCAGGTGACCGGCCTGCGCAACTGGCACGCCGCCGAATTGGGCGCACTTGTGGGCGTGGTATATGGGCTGTCGCTGTTGGGCATTGACCGCCTGGAGTGCTCGCCACTGCGGGTGGGCTGTGGCTCTGCCGAAGTTGACCCTGCCGACCTTAAGCTGATGCCCTCACTGTCTCCGGTTGCTGCCGAGCTTTTACGGGCAGGCTCTATCCCCGTGTACGGCAGCGACCAGAGGGGCGAACTCATCACCCCCATCGGAGCGGCCTTTGCATCCACTCTTGTATCGCAGTTCGGCCCGCTCCCTGCCATGAAGATCCTCTCCATTGGCTACGGCCTGGAGAACGCGTCAGATAGTGGCACCGATCTCCACTCTGTTGAAAGAGCGCGGCAGACCCGTATCTTCGTAGGCGAGGCACTTGGCCTTACTGTAGATAAAGAGCCTCTCCCATTCAGCATTGGGACAGGCGGCCAATCCAAAGAAGCGGCGGTCTCGCCGCCCACCCATATAGAGGCGGTCCCTGAGCCTGTCCGCCCCTACGTAGAAAGTTTGGACGACTGGATCGCCATCAGCATCCAGGGACACCAGGAGAGCGGGCGCATCGGACGGGGCGCAGCTTAGGACAAGATACCGCGCCTGCGTAAATAGTGAAGCACCAGGTCTTCGAACGGTTGGTCGGTGGTGACCTGGATGTAGTTGATACCTCGGCGGCGGCAGAAGCTCTCGATGCCAGACTGCCAGGCTTCGAATTTCTCCCGGTAGAGGTCGAGTACACCCCCGTCAATGGACACTTCCTGGGTCGCGCCCGTTTCTATGTCCTTGAGGCGCAGGTCGCCTATGAGCGCCAGTTCGGGGTGAATCTCAGCCGGGGCGAGGATATGGATCACATTTACCTCGTGTCCTGCCGATTGCAACGCTTTCAGGCCCTCTATGCCCCCGCCGTCCACCAGGAAATCGCTCAATATGAACAGCAGGCCGGGGTACTTGGCGCGTCGGGCGTACTGCCGCAGGGTGAGGTCGAGGTCGGTCGCGCCCTCGGAGCGCACACCTGCTATCCAGCGCAAGAGAGAAACTGCGTGACCTTTACCTCGCACCGCGGAAAAGCGCTGCAAGCCGAGCGAGCTAAAGGCCGTTACACTTAGCCTGTCCAGATTGGCGAGGGCCACGTAGCCCAGGGCGGCCGCCGTGCGCCGTGCGTACACAAGCTTGTTCTGGTCGCGGGTCGCGCCCGTGGGAGTGATAACGCCGCCGACAGCGGGCGCTTCGTCGCTGATAGAAGCCACAGGAGCCGACACCGTGATGGTGGCGGGGTCGCCCCAATCCATAGACTTGCTGGCGTCCAGCAGGAGGTGGACTGTTATGTCCTCTTCTTCCTGAAAGAGCTTGATGAAAAGTCGCTCCATGCGGGCGTAGGCGTTCCAATCCAGCCTGCGCAGGTCGTCGCCGGGGGTGTAGTTGCGGTAGTCGGCAAACTCCACCGATTGGCCTCGTTTGGTGCTCCGCCGCTCGCCCTTCATGACGCCCGACTTCAGCTTGCGGCTGACGAGCGACAGCCGCTCCAACTTTCGCATGAATTCGGCATCGAAGATCGTGTCATAGACTGTTTGGACGTTTTGTTGCATGGTTCTATGTATCTTATACCAGACGACCTTGCAGTTGGTTCATTACGTGGGGCGACCAGGTAACAAAAAAGCCGGGCTTGAATGCGATTAAACGCTCAAACCCGACCACGGAGCGGGGGAAGGGGTTCGAACCCTCAACATCCAGCTTGGAAGGCTAGCACTCTGCCAATTGAGCTACCCCCGCGACTTACCTCTAATTATAGCCGGGATGTGTGCAGGCTGTCAATTGGCCTGCACACATAAACCGCGGCATATCTCCTACACGGGACGCGTCTACTAATGGGCCGTAGGAAAACCCTTCAACGGTGGATGATCCGAAGTTGCACCCGGTACGGGCTTCTCCCCACCTGCCTTGATCCTGAGGCCCTTGGGGTCCAAGGGAAGGCCCTGCGCCGGCGCGTACATGGCCTCATCAAACACGCTCCCGGTCGGCGCGGTGGCATTTGCTATGACTGTGTGTGCTTTGCCATCGCTGCTTATGGAAGTGGAGATGTAATCGCCAACCATATAGCCCTGGTTAGTGCTTGCAAGCCAGCTAACGGTTATCGGGCCGGCCAGTTGAGTGGGCGCAGTCCAACTTGCTCCGCCATCGTTCGACGAAACGTATCCAACGCTTAGCTGGCAGGTAGAGACGCTACAGTTAGAAGTTGGATAATAGTAGTAAGTAAGGCCGATCTGGGCAGGTGGCCCGCTCTTGGCCTTGTTGATCGCTATACCGGGGATGAAGTGGTCAACGGTGCTGGTTACTGCGTCTATCGGAATCCTCGTGACCGCCGACCAGGTGTTTCCGTCTAACGAGGTGCTCATGACTATATCATTCGACGCGCAACCTGCGCGGAAACGGCAATCGTGCCACACAACGTACACTCTACCCTGTGGATCGATCTCTGCGGACGGCATAGGCTCGGAGCGCAGGTTACCTGCGACACCGTGGTCAGATACGCTTGCCACATTTACGCTGCTGCCCCAGGTGTTGCCTCCATCGGTCGAACTAAAGGAAAGCACGCCCCCAAAGTTGGCGCTTGTAGGCACTATCACGCGGCCTCCGGGCTGGATTACCGGTTGGCCACCCAATCCGCTGGCAAAGTCGGCAGTCTGTCGGGGCGTTCCCCAGGTAAGGCCTCCGTCAGTCGAGGTGCTCATCTGGATAATGTTACCCCCAAAGTTATCGTCCCACTCGGCATAACAGTGTCCATAATAAGGGCTGTTGGGGGAATCATCGCAGGCCACCCAGGTCTTATCGAGGCCATCCTGGATGTGTGCATCGACAGGGGTCTGCCACGTGATGCCTCCGTTCGTGGAACGGCTGACTACCACGTCTGATCCCGCACCTGCACCTTCCAGTGCGAGGGAGACGACCATCCAGACGTTATGCGCCGCGTCATAGGCAACCGATGCGTCGCTGACCCGTTGGTGAGGGCCGGCAGGGGTGCCGTAAATCGTGATGCCCGGAAGAAATCCGTTCGTCCATGTTGCACCGTTATCGGTCGTGGTGGCCCACCCGATGTTGGATCCACCTCCATCAAAGAAGCGGCCCACCTGGAAGGCGCTGACTGTTGTAGCCCCGTATGAGTAAGTATCCGGCTCAACCTCGGTCTGATGCTGGCTGCTGCCGTTGGTATAAGGGTCGGTGCTGACTCGCGTCAGGGTTACATTGGCGAGGGCTACCAGCGCAGGCGACACCGCCAGGGCCAGAGCGACTATAACAATGGAGAACACGATAATGCCACGTTTTTCGAGAACACTCATTTAATACTCTCCTTTCCCGGTAAAAGGGACGTTGAAATGCCCGATGCTGCGATTTGGCATACAGCCGCGTCGGGAGCAGGGTGATACGCGGGGGACTCTGCCATTGTATCACTCAGGGAACCTCCATACAAGAGGAAAATCAGCACGCGAATGAACGAGATTCGCCTGCTTGACACC
>DATINP010000243.1:0-6029 GCA_035474135.1 Chloroflexia bacterium
AGGCGGAATGTGCTATTGACCCGACCTAGCAATCTCTCCGGGATAAGAGCCAGCCTGTAGCTGAACTGTACGACATTATAGATGGGGCCAATCATCCAGGAGAGGGCCATCAGTATGCCCAGCACTATGAAGTTGGGAGCGAATATGTAGAATCCGTATAGAATTGTCGCGATCCAGCCTACCGTGATGATCACCTGACCGAAGGTGAAGCGCTTCTGTATGGTGCCGCCCACCGCAGCGCCCACGATTCCACCCAGTGCCCCGATGCTTACCATAAAGCCGATCTGGTAGTCCTCAGCGCCCAATTGCTTCGCCAGCACGATCAACACCAGAAACGTACCCGAGTTCACTAGATTGAGGCCGCCTGTAAGGAAGGCCATAAAGCGGATCAGCGGCTGGTGCCAGAGCCAGGACATACCCTCGCGTATCTCGACCAGCAGGTGACGGTCCTCATTGTGCCGTTCTCCCTGGAACTCCGTTTTGATCAGGCCGAGCGAAAACACCGATACGGCGTATGAGATCGCGTCTAGCAGGAATGGGAACGCCTGGCTCACCGACTGGAACAAGAACGTGCCAAGAGGCGGGCCTGCCAACCCCGCCGCGATGCCGCCGCCCTCGTTCTGGGCGCTGGCCTGTGGCAATTGCCGCCTATCCACCACACGAGGCAACGCGGCTACTTCGGCGATGTTGAAGAAGACGAAGAAACAGCCCTCGATAAAGGCGTTGATGAGCAGTTGCCATATCGTAAGGCCATCCAGGAAAATTGCCAACGGAATGGTGGCAGAGTTCAGGGCACGAAAAGCATCGCAGATCATCATCACGTGCTTGCGGTTCCAGCGGTCTATCAGCGCGCCGGCAGGCAGACTAAAGAGCAGATAGGGCAACGAGCCGAGCGCGCCCGCTATACCTGCAATCACTGTGTTGCCCTGGGGATTGACCAGGTCGGTAGTGATAGCAAGTATCAACAGAGGGAACACGATGCCCGATATGCCGGAACCCAACCCGGATATTACCTGGCCACTCCACAGCAGCATATAGTCGCGATTGAAGATCAGAGGCCGCAATTTTGGTAGGTTCTCGGCCTCAGCCTCCGGCTCTCCTTCACCTGGCATCGTCAGACCCGGCTCAGGGGTCAGAGATGAGTGAAGGGCAACCTCTTCCTGTAATATTTCAGGCGTTTCATCAGATTTTGTAGCCTGGCTCATGTTTTCATCCTCCCTTTCCTTTATTTCATTCATGTTATTGCTCTAGAAGCGTGGGCGGAATCTGTGCTTCGGCTGTAGTCATTGCCAAAGCAAGAGGCTCGCCTCTTTGGGTTGCTAGTTCGTCGAGGAACTGCTTGTTCTCTACCTTCAGGAGGTAGGGGTTGAAGAGTTGGGCGATACAAAAGACCACTGTTATCGTGCCCAAGATCGCCAGGATGACGCCGGGGTTAAACTGCGCGCTCGCCAGGCCCGCCAGCAGGGTGCTGACCGGGGCCGAGAATTGCGCTATCACCCGGCGCACAGAAAACACGCGCCCCTGTAGCTCGCGTGGAACTTGCGACTGCCAGATCGTCTGTGAGTGCGAGTTCATGATTGGGATGAGACCTATCAGGAAGAACATCGTCCCACATGTAAGGAAGAAGTACGGCGAAAGCCCGTACACTATCTGCACAGCCGCAGCTATGAGGATGGGCACCACGACACCGTACACACGCTTGCGCTTGAGGCCGCCCCATGCGCTCATAATCACGCCGCCCACCACCCCACCGATGCCGCCCAGCATGCTCAGCAGCGCCAGTGCCGACTCGAATGTGAAACCATGTGACTGCCAATCGCCTGCCAGGTTGAACTTGAGCAACAGAGGCACGAAAAGCTCAACAGGAGAACTTGCGAAGTTGATCACGGTGAAAGTCGCCAGCAGCCAGAGTAGTGGGGGCCGTCGCTTGATATACATTGCGCCCTCTTTGATGTCGGCCCACACACTCTTTTTCTTGCCGTCCGTGCCGTCGGCCTGAAGGTCGGCACGCTTAGGCGAGGGAATAGTGAGGAAAAGCAGGATACCCGACGCGAGAAAGAACGTCACAGCGTCCACGCCGATAGCCAGCGCCGCGCCGTCCTTGAGGGGTGCCAGCCAATCGCCGAACACACCCGGCACAAGCCCCTGCCGCGCCAGCGAAGGGAGCGCGATGATAGAGGCGGCGATAGCAGGTGACAGGATCGAGGAGAGCGAGAAGATCGTCTGCATCATGCCATTGGCGCGCGCCAACCTCTCCTCGGGCACGAGCATAGCATACGAGGTGTCGAAGGCTGAATAGTGGAAAGGCGCGAACAGTTGCTCCACAGCCACAAGTAGGAGAAGCATCCACAGTTGGAGGCTGCTCGTTAGCAAAAGGGTCATAAGCACGAGGCTTTGTACGCCCAGGATGAAGTCGACCGTCATCATGGTGTGTTTGCGATCGTGGCGGTCGGCCCACGCGCCGGCGAACGGGGCCACCATCAGCGTAATGATGTAAGTGAGACCCAGGATGGTGAGCGCGAAAGCCAGTTCAGGCTTCTGTTCGGGCCGCGCGTACAGAGTCTGCGTAAGCCAGATAGTGATGGCAAACCAGGTAAGCGCGCTACCGAACACCGATACGGACTGCGTACCCCAAACTATCAGAAAAGTACGCCAACCGTTCGCAGGTGCCTGATATTGTGGTTCTTGAGTCGACAAGCTTATCACCTTTCAGCTAGGAATAAAGTTGCAAAGTTTAGGTTAGATGAGTATCTCAGTAGGGGTAGTTTAATAGATGAATCAGCGTGGTGCAATACGTCTGAGGGTGTATTTCAGCACGGCTAGGCCTCGGCCAGTTCGGCCATAGCTTGCGCATGAGCGATCTGTGGCTCCGGGGCCGGTGACGGGTGTAGCACGGACTGGTTGGGATCGCGGAGCAGTGGTATAGCTATCAGCCCGCTTATTATGTAAAGTGAACAGGTAGCGGCAAGCACTGTTACCACGTCCAGTTGTCCACCAACGAAGGTGGCAAAGATGCGCCCAACCAATAGAAGCAGAGAGGATGTGGTGCCGAATGCGCCGAAGATGCGCCCCCGGTAGCGGTCCTCGGTCACCCATTGGAAGAGCGTAATCGCGCTAACCGACAGCCAGGTAATAGGCAGGCCTACAATCACCATAAGGGCGATGTTGAGCGGCAGGATCGGCACTAGCCAGATACACGCATCGACGATCCCGACCACGAAGAAACCGAACACTATCATCTGCCAGGGGCGGAATCTGCGCCCCACCTGGCCTATCAGTGCACTGCCAATCAACCCACCGGCAGCTTGCGCAGTCAGCAGCCAGCCCAGTTCAGGTGAGCCTCCTCCCAGGGCCTTTTCTACATACACGATCATCAGTACCGTGATGACCCCATCCGCTATGTTGATCACCCCGATGAGAACCATCAGAGACCATAGAGTGCGATTGTGGCGGATCAGGCTCAGGCCGGATAGCCAGTCGGTAATGACGGTGCGGAACGCGCTCAGCTTGACGGCGATCTCGCTCTCTTCAGCATCAGGCGAGGGAGTGGCGCGGGTAACGCTCGACGGTGCCGAAATGAAGAACACCAGGGAGGCGGCCACAGCAAAGGTGGCCACATCAAAAAGCACCGAGGCGTGGAAACCGAACCAGGCGAACATGACCCCACCCACAGCAGGTCCTATTAAGCGGGCAAGGTTGCCGTTCAGCGCGTCCAAAGCGTTGGCGGAGACCAGTAGCTCAGGGTCCACGAGCTTAGGCAAGAGAGCCATTTCGGCGGGGGTAAGCAGTTGGCGGATAGTGTTGGCCGAGATAGACACAAGGTATGCTATCCACACGGCATCGGGCGTGGTAAAGAACAGCAGCGCCGAGTACAGGGGTGTAAGTGCAAGGTTGGCGACGATGATCACCCACCGCCTGTCGAACCTGTCGGCGAATACACCCGCAAACGATCCCAGCAGGATGCCCGGCAATACGCCCACAATGAACAGGGTGCCCATCGCGGCGACCGAGCCTGTGATTGTGTAGATATAGAGCGGGAGAGCCACAAACAAAGCCCAGTCGCCCATGAACGAGATCAAGCCACTGCACCAGAGGAGTGCAAAATTGCGTTGTTTGAGTAGAGCTAACATCGAATATCCTCCAGAGGTGACCGCAAGCGGACAACAGGCACCCCTCCCTATACGGGCATATGGTTATCAGTTCACCGATACTTTTAGTTACACACTTTTGTCGCAACCCCTATGCTTTACGGCTGTCTGGCATAGAGGCGGCCGCTGACACGCAGCCAGACGATGCGATCACCGTCACGGACGAACTCGACATGCGAACCGGAGACGGGACCGTCGAGCATTACCACTTTGTCAGGAGCGTAGCGTGCCAGGCTGACAGGTGGTTCGGGCGGGGGCAACTCCTGGCCAGGGAGGCCCTGTTTTACTATGGGTTGCAGAGTAAGCTTGCCGTCCTGCAAGTAGAGATCGAGATCTACCATGATGTCGGAGTATCGACCAACATAGGGCTGCAGGTCCTCGGGCGAGCTTTCGATAGGGTCATCTTTCGGTGCCTGGTAGCCGATGTAGTGTTCGAGCGCCCAGTTCGTGACGCTCGTATGAAGCGCGCGGCCTAGGTCGGCGTTGGTGAGGACGATGATAGCCCACCGGCGCGAAGGGACCATGACAAACGCCGACATCTGACCGTTGGTTGCGCCGCCATGAAGGATTTGCCATGTGCCGTTCATATCACGCAGGAACCAGCCGATGCCGAATTGTTCGCCGTTCGATGCCTCGACCTGTGGAGATTGCATAAGGCGCATCGACTCGGTGGAGAGCAAGCGCGTGCCATCTTCAGTCGTGCCGTCCCCCAGTTGGAAGCGGGCATAACGAAGTTGGTCGCGAACGGTAGAGATGAGGTTGCCCACGGGAGCGGCGTTGCGAGGAAGCGCCCAGGGACGGGCGATTTTTGGCGGGTTCTTGCCCTCTTCATCGGGGTTGTTGTGGCCTGTAGCGACGCGGTAGGTAATTACTTCGCCTGCTGTGAAGAAGGTCATTTTCATGCCGAGTGGATCGAGCAGCCATTCGCGGGCGGCCTGTTCGTACGGTTTGCGAGTGACAACTTCAATGATACGCCCCGCGATATAGAAGCCTGCATTGTTGTAGTGCCAGACAGTGCCAAGAGGAGTAATCTGGGGCAGATTATGCATTCGAGCGACGGCCCGTCGAAGGGCATCACGCCCGGTACCGGTATCAAGGAAGAAGTCGCCCATCCACCCACCTGTGTGAGTGAGCAGGTGACGGAGGGTGACGCGCTTTGCGACATCCGGATCAGCCAGTCGAAGATCAGGAAGATATGTGCGCACGGGGGCGTCAAGGTCGAGCTTGCCTGCCTCAACGAGGCGCATAACGATGGTGGCTGTGAAAGTCTTGGTAGTAGACCCGATCTGGAAGAGGGTATCTTCAGTGACCGGGAGTGGATGTTCAATGTTGGTGATGCCGAAGGCGGCCACATGTTCCTGATCGCCATCGATGACCCCTATAGCAATTCCTGGGACGTTGAGACGTGCCATCTCTTCTTGCACATGAATTGAAAGCATAGAGAAGAGGTCATCACCTTGCTTGGTACTTGCTTTTGGCACAGTGCGCTCCTGTACGTTGGGATAAAAATGGCGAGCCTGCTCGTTTGGGAACAAGCTCGCCTGTAGGTGTAGGGTCGGGTTAGCTTTCGCCTGCCAGGTTTGACAGCGCTCGCAGCGCCTCTTGAGGGCTAAGCTCGCCGGTGCCGACTTTCTGGAGAATATCCAGCTCCGCCTGCTGGCGCGTGACATAACCTTCCGGCTTTGACATGTCGCCGTGGTTATCATCCTGTGAGGACTGGGCGCGAGACAGGTCTGTCGTACCGGCACCCACCGTCTCAGAATTGGGCCTGTCAACTTCCGGCACCTTGCGCGGACGGATGCTTATATCGCCGCTAACGCTATTTACTATTATCCGGTTGCCGCCGCCGTTGATATCCAGGGTGGTTTCACGTTTGTTGGC
>DATINP010000244.1:0-9510 GCA_035474135.1 Chloroflexia bacterium
TGGAAGCCAGATGCCCTGCAGCCACACAATGAGCGCAAATTGGAAGCCCCCGAAGGCCAGCGAACTAAGCAATTGCGCCGCACATCCCAGGCTGAAGGCGCGTATTTTGAACAGCGCCATATTAAAGAGAGGATCGGCTACCTTGGTTTCAACTATCACGAAAGCCACGATCAACAACAGACCCAGCGCCATGCCACCCAGCACGAGCGGGTTGCCCCAGCCTGTCGTGGCCGTACCGTACGGCTCAATGCCGTAGGTCATGGCCACCAGGAAGATAGTCAGGCCCAGACCGAGACAGAGGTTGCCCGCCAGGTCCATACCTTTATACGAGCGCTTGGTGGCCTGTTCGCGCAGCATCTTGTAGGCCCAGATCGTCCCGAAGATGCCGATGGGCACGCTCACCAGGAACACAGAACGCCACCACAAGGTGGATAGGATGCCGCCCACCACGAGGCCCAGCAGGTTGCCCGCGAGCACGGCCACCATGTTCAGCCCCAGGGCAGTGCCGCGCTCGTTGGCGGGGAAGGCGTCGGTGAGGATGGCGGCGCTATTGGCGATCAGGAAGCCGCCGCCCACGCCCTGTATGAGCCTGAAGATTATCATCTCTATTGCACCCGTGTTGCCTGACGATGGAGTCAGAAAGAGGAGGATGGAGCCTATCGTGAATATGACGAAGCACAGGTTATAGAGCTTGACGCGCCCCCACATGTCGGACAGGCGGCCGAGGGTCACCAACAGCGTGGCCGTGATCACCATATAGCCGAGCAACATCCAGAGCAGATAGCCGCTCTCGGACGGCTCCAGCGGGTTCACGTTCAGCCCACGGAAAATAGCGGGGAGCGAGATCAGCACGATACTGCTGTTGAGTGCTGCCATCGTGACGCCGAGAGTGGTATTTGATAAAGCGATCCACTTATAGTCGACCCTGTGTAATATGCCTTTTGTTGCTGCCATCAATGAGCCTCACTTCGATTTTATGCGACTCTATAAGTGTACCGCATCGTTAGATATATATCAAATAGTTGGGACCAAGGGTAAATATGAGGCACATCCAGCACGATACGTTCCGAGAAGGGTCATTCTCGTTACCAATATCTCGGGCAAAATCGATGCAAACTATGGTTGGAATGACCATGACCGAAGTCGCCCGCAACGCAGATGACGGTTGGCTAACTCGTTGCTTATCCGGCACTACAATTACTGGCTCGGCGCACCAAGGTTAGGCTGCCGTGATGATTATCGGTTTGCCCTTCGTGATCACAATGGTGTGTTCGTACTGGCACGACAGACTGCCGTTTGGTGTCTTGAGCGTCCAGCCGTTGTGGTCTTCAAGTACGTAGGTGGCTCCCGTCGAGAGGAACGGTTCTATTGTAATAACCAGGCCCTCGGTTAGCTTTCGCCTGTCACGCGGATCGTAGTAGTTGAGCACTTCTCTCGGATCTTCGTGGATGCTCCGGCCCACGCCGTGACCGGTCAGGTTGGCGATAATGGTAAACTTGCAGCGTTTGGCCTCAGCCTCTACTGCATGCCCGATCACATTCATCGGCCTGCCTGCCTGGGCTGCCGCTATCGCCTTGCTCAGCGCGGCTTTTGTGCACTTGAGCAATTTGTCCTTCGTAGGTGAAACAGGCGGCATCGCAATTGTAGCCCCCGTATCGGCCACATAGCCATTAAGGTCAGCTGACACATCGAGGTTCACCAGGTCGCCCGCTTGCACGACCCTGTTGCCGGGGATGCCATGGGCCGCTTCGTCATTTATGCTGATGCACGTGCCACCCGGGAAATTGTAGGCCAGGCGCGGGGCCGAGCGTGCTCCGTGCTTGGACAGGAATGCTTCGCCGATCCAATCAAGCTCAAGCGTGGTAATCCCCGGCTTCAGGTGCCTCACCATCTCCTGTAGTGCAAGGGCTACGATGCGCCCGCTCTCCCTCAAGCCCTGCAGATCACTCTCTGATTCTATAGACATTCGCCCTGCCTCCTGTACATACAGGTCCATATTTGCTTTGTTGCTTTATACTTACGTGCTATGTACTTGCTATCCAAGTCTACCGTGTATTCTATAGCCTCGTTCCGCGTCCTGTCCAGCCGTAGCTAGGTTAAAGTAGCGGGATATGTAGCTTCGCACGCCCTGCAGAAGGCTTGATCGTTCCCTTCACACCGCATGGAGCGAGTATTTCAATAGGCTCTACCCTTGTCTATGCTAGCTATCAAGCACCCCCTCACCAACAATCCCTGCGAGCAAGATGCCATATAACAATAGCTTATACCAATCAATGTATTGTTATTGGCGATGGGAAGAGTTATGATACCTTTACTATGTTTGTTGGCTATGCACGCGCGTCAACCCAGGAGTAAACCCTCCTTCCCCAACAAGACGCGGCAAACAAGGCGGGATGCGAGAGCCGGAGGCCGACAAAGCGCAACGCTGCAGAAGTTACACGAGAAGCACATGCGGCGTTGAAGCGACGGTCGTGGAGGGCTAGATGCCTGGACGTGATATTGGACATGACATTATTGTAGTTGGGGCCTCCGCAGGCGGTGTTGAGGCGTTGATTACGCTTGTGCGGGGGCTACCCGCCGATCTGCCTGCGGCGGTCTTTGTCGTGTTGCACATCCCCGCGCAAGCTGAAAGCGCCCTACCCCGGATATTGAACCGCAACGGCTCCTTGCCTGCGATACACGCTAAGGATCACCAGGAGATCGAGCTTGGGCATATTTACGTTGCGCCGCCCGACCAGCACCTCCTGGTAGACAATGGATACGTGCGCCTGGGGCGTGGGGCCAAGGAGAACATGCACCGCCCCGCGATCGACCCGCTATTCAGGTCGGCGGCACGGTCCTACGGATCCAGGGTAGTGGGAGTGGTGCTATCGGGTGCGCTTGACGATGGCACTTCGGGTCTCAAGGCAATAAAGGAGAGGGGCGGGGTTGCTGTTGTCCAGGACCCTAATGATGCCTCCTACTCCGGTATGCCACTGAGTGCTATCCAGCACGTAGCTGTAGATTATGTCGGACCGATAAGTGATATGCCTTTGCTGCTTGAACGCCTGGCGAATGAATCCGCGTCGGAAGGAGTTGTCTCAGTGACTGACGGCATTGATAAGGATCACATCGACTTAGAAGTAGAAATAGCGGAGAACGATCTGAGCGACGAGGGGGTGCTCGATAAGATAGGCACACCTTCGCACTACGCATGCCCGGACTGCCACGGCACCTTGTGGCAGATACACGACGGCGACCTGGTGCGGTTCAGATGCCGGGTAGGGCATGCTTATACTGCCGAATCGATGATCACGGTCCACACGGAGTCCGTGGAGAACGCACTCTATGCTGCACTACGGGCATTAGAAGAGAGCGCATCGCTTTCGCGCCAACTGGCGCGCAACGCACGGCAACGCGGGTTGGAAAGCGCAGCCGTGGGGATGGACATTAAGGCTGCCGAAACCGAGCAGCAGACCACCCTGGTACGTGGCCTGCTTATAAGGGAAAGCCCGGTAAACCATGCCGGCTAATCGTAGATAATATCGAGTGACAATGTGACTAGTGGGCATGTGGTAGACTTATGTGTTGGGCTTGCTAGGTATTTCTCCAACCATCCTACAACTATCGTCCCAGATGACTGTTCTATAGAAAGCCAGGTGCCATATGGGTGATGAGTCCCTACAATCTCTACCGCAGCTTGTTGTCATAGGCTCATCGGCGGGCGGGATAGAGGCGCTCTCGACGTTGGTCTCTACGCTTCCCACGCCGTTCCCAGCCCCCATCGTGATCGCGCAACACCTCGACCCGTCGCGTCCCAGCCACCTGGGCGAGATACTGACGCGACGCACCACCATACCCGTTATCACTGTGCAACAGCACGAACAACTGCGGGCAGATACCATATACGTGGTACCTTCTAACTATAATATAGAGGTCACCGATCACGACATCACCCTTCTCCCCGATGGGGCGGGGCGGCCCAAACCGTCAATAGACCTGCTATTGAGCAGCGCATCGATGGTGTACGGCGAGCGGCTGATAGCCGTGATCTTGACCGGCACAGGCTCAGACGGCGCGTCGGGCGCTCGAGCCGTCAAGCAGGCCGGTGGCACCATCCTGGTTCAAAACCCCAACACCGCCGCATTCCCCGGCATGCCCCAGGCGCTTGATCCGCAGAGCATAGACATAGTGGCTGACCTGCCACGTATCGGCCCCATACTTTTCGATCTCCTTACCGGGGTGGCCGTGCCGACGAACGCCGACGCCGAGCGCGAGGTGGAGCCTTTTCTGGACCAGGTGCGCGAGCACACCGGCATTGATTTCCACTCTTATAAGGCACCTACTATCCTGCGCCGTCTCCAGCGCCGCATTATTGCCGCTGGCACCAGCGACCTGGCAGGATACAAGAAATATCTGGAGCAGCACCCCGAAGAATACCAGCGGCTCATCAACAGTTTCCTGATCAAAGTCACCGACTTCATGCGCGACCCGGAGCTTTTCGACGTATTGCGCAATAAGGTTATACCCGACCTGATTGCTACAAGCCGCCAGGGAAAAAGGGCGCAGAACGGGAACGAACTACGTTTCTGGTCGGCGGGGTGCGCCACCGGCGAGGAGGCGTATTCGTTGGCTATACTGGTCATGGAGGCGTTGGGCGAGGACCTTTCTAACTTCGCGGTCAAGATATTCGCCACCGACCTGGACAGCGACGCTATCGCATTCGCCCGGCATGGTGTCTACCCGTCGAGCGCCCTGGCCCACGTCCCGGATGATTTAGTAGAGCGTTATTTCACTCGCTCGGGCAAGGGGTACGAGGTAAAGAAGCTGGTGCGCAGCCTGGTAGTGTTTGGTGAGCACGACCTGGGACAGCGAGCCCCATTTCCGCGCATCGATATGGTTTTGTGCCGGAACGTGCTGATCTATTTCACCAGGGAACTTCAGCAGCGTGCCCTCCAACTCTTCGCCTTCTCTCTGCGCGAGGGAGGATACCTTGTGCTGGGAAAGACGGAAACGGTAAGCCCCGCTGCCAGCTTCTTCGCGTCCGAACTCCCTAGTCTCAAGATCTACCGCAGGCATGGCAAGGAGAGGCCAACGCCACCCTTCCATATCCAGGGCCATACTCTGCCCCCCGCGGCCTCCACGTTCTCCGCGCACTCCGCACCCCTCACAGCTCGCTCCGACCAGAGTTCGCAGAGGAGGAATGTGCGTAGGTCGGAGGTTGAGGCATCTCGCGAGTTGTTCCAAGCACAGCAGGATTCACTACAGGCGCGCACATTCAAGGAAAACCTGCTTCTCAATCTGCCGGTAGGCGTAGTAGTGGTGGATAGGCGCTATGACATCCACGAGATCAACAGCGCCGCCCGCCGTCTGCTAGGTATTCACACGGTGGCTATAGGAGAGGACCTTCTGCATCTTGCCCAAAACGTGCCGACCAGGACCCTTCGCGGAGCCATTGACAGAACAATACGCGAGAACAGTGTAACGAAACTGAATGATGTGGAGATCCCACAGATGGTCACAGGCGAGCCGACCTACCTTCAGATACACTGTTACCCCCAGCCTCACTCGGATGATGGCGATGCGGAGAAGGGCAGTAAGGAGGAGAAGGAGGAGAAGGAGAATAGTACGGACGACAGATCTGTAGAGAGCATCCTAGTCCTTATTGTCGATGTTACGGAAATGATGCAGTCCAAGCGAGATATGGAGCAGGGTAACACCAAGCTGAACGTGCTGACCGAAGAGCTGCGGGCCGCGAATACATCCCTGACTACGAGCAACGAGGAGATGAGCCAGGCCAACGCCTCCCTGGAGGAGGCCCACCGCAAGGCCGAGGAGGTGACGGCGCGGCATGCCAAACAGATAGAAGTGCTGGCAGAGGCCAATCGCGATCTGCTCGTCGCCAATGAGGATGTGACAAAGGCCAACAGCGCACTCCGCTCCACGCTGGACGAGCTGCTGGTGACTAACGAGGAGGCTCAGGCCGCCATCGAAGAGGTTGAAACGCTCAACGAAGAGATGCAGGCCACTAATGAGGAGCTTGAGACCCTCAACGAGGAGATGCAGGCCACGGTCGAGGAGTTGAATACCTCAAACGCCGACCTGGCGGCGCGTGGCGACGAACTGCAAAGCCTGACTTCTTCGCTCGAGATCCAAAGGGCACAGCTGGAGGCGATACTTTCCGGTCTTGCTGACGCTGTGCTCGTTATTACACCGGGAGGCAGGCCACTGCTGATGAATGACGCATACATGCGCTTGTTCGGAACCGGCGGTACAGGCAAAGCCGGTGCGGCTATGGAATGGAATCTGTTCAAAGATGCAAACGGTCGAACGATAGTGTTGACAGACGAGCGCTCGCGTCCCTTAAGGCCCGGTGACACCCCGCAAGCGCGAGCCGCCAGGGGCGAGACGTTCAGCATGACCTTTACTCTGGCGTCGCCTTCGGGAGAGGATAGGCGCTGGCTGGAGGCAATTGGGCAGCCGCTGCGCGGCGAAGATGGACAGGAATGGGGCGTGGTAGTTGTTCGCGACATCACTGAGCGCCGCCTTCGCATTATGCAAGAGCAGTTCACTTCGCTGGCCAGTCATGAACTGCGCACCCCTCTTACCTCGATCAAGGGGTATCTCCAGCTACTTGAGAGGTCGCTCGAGGGCAACGGCAGCGAACGCCAGTTGAGGTACGTGCAAGTTATCCTCTCCCAAACCGACAGGCAAATGCGCCTGATCGAGGACTTGCTGGACGTGGCACGCCTGCAAAGCGGTAAATTCACCCTGCGGCGTGAACCGTTGCGCCTCGATGCGCTGCTGGAACATGTGGTAGAGACCGGACAAATTCTGGCAAAAGGGCAGAAGATAGAACTGACCATTGATAACGGCGCGGCGGGTAGCGGTGCCACTGGGCCGCTACTTGTGAACGGCGATCCCGCGCGGCTTGAGCAGGCGGTGCTCAACCTGGTGACCAATGCTATCAACTACGCCCCTGAAAGCGCCCGCATTGACGTACGGCTGTGCCGCGTTGACGGCGCAGCTACGTCTACGGCTCCGAGTGGGGCTGTGGCCGAGATAAATGTACAGGACTATGGGAAGGGGATCGCGTCGAAAGAACTGTCCGAGGTGTTCTCACGCTTCTATCAAGTGAGCCGGGGCGATTCCCTACCGACTCAAGGTCTCGGCCTGGGTCTGTTCATTACCAGGCAGATCGTGGAAGCCCATGACGGCACGATCTCGGTCGAATCGATGGAAGGTGAAGGCTCGACTTTTATCATCAGATTGCCGCTGATTGAGGACATTGCCGATCTGCAGAAATAGCTAACGACCTGACACACACTTTGCTACTAACAGTTCCTTATCGGAAGGAGGCCCACACGTTCATGAATAGTTCCCACGGATCTCAGAGCTCTGATACGCCAGAACAATTTCCAACTGAGCAGTCCCAACAGCCCCAGAGAGCCAACAAGGGGCATCCGCTGCAGCGGATGCCCAGTGGAATAGAGGGTTTGGACACTATATTGAACGGTGGCTTCATGCGGGGCGGCATTTACTTTATCCTGGGGCGGCCAGGTTCCGGCAAAACCATACTAAGCAACCAGATTGCTTTCAGGCACATAGCTTCCGGGGGGCGAGCGGTGTTTGTAAGCCTCCTTTCCGAGACGCATACTCGCATGTTCGCGCACCTCAGTTCTCTGTCGTTTTTCGACCCCGAGCCTATAGGCGACGCTCTCTACTTCGTAAGCGGCTATGGCACAGCCCAGAAAGAGGGCCTCAAAGGGTTGCTCGCCCTCGTGCAGCGTGCCGTTCGAGATAACAAGGCTACATTGCTGATAATAGATGGAGCCCTGAACGCAGAGGCATTTGCGCGCTCAGAGTTAGCGTTCAAGGAATTCATTCACAAGCTACAGACCTATGCAGACGCGAACGGCTGCACCACACTCTTGCTAAGTTCCGCGGATAACTCCATCGATAATGGAGACACTGTTACCGCAGCCCCAAACGTGACTGTTGAGGGGCAGACGACAGTTGACGGCCTTGTGCGTCTTAGCAATAGGCTGGTAGGTCTACGCTCCGTTCGAGAGCTGCAAGTTCAGAAGTTCCGCGGCAGTAGTTTTCTTGAGGGCACACACGCTCTAGAGATTACCGACGACGGCGTGAAGGTCTATCCACGCCTCGAAGCGACAGTAGTCCGGCAGCCAGACGTACATAGCTCGGTCAAGGCGGACCGTACGCGTTTGGCCTTCGGTATTGGGAAGCTGGATGAAATGCTCCATGGCGGCATGCTATCTGGCTCTTCTACCCTTTTGCTTGGCCCTCCAGGGAGTGGTAAGACTTTGCTTGGTCTTGCTTTTCTCGCGGAAGGGGCACGAGCGAAGCAGCAGGGGCTTTACTTCGGCCTCAACGAGCCTCCTGCGTTCACGATTGATGCAGGCGATCAGATAGGCCTCGGTCTCAGCGGCCTTGTTGAGCAAGGCTTGATACAAATGCTATGGAAGCCGGACGTCGAGGGGTCGCTGGACGTGCTTGCTCACTCTTTACTTCGAGCTGTGCAGAAACATCAAGTTCAAAGGCTCGTGATTGATGGGCTGGACGCATTCAACGATATGAACATCCACGTTGAGCGAAGACCGCTTTTCTTCACAGCCCTCATGAGGGAATTACGGGTGCTCGGCGTGACGACCATATCGACTATTGAGTTAGATTCCTTTTTCGGGCCGGCCGTCGAAATACCGATAGAAGGGATATCAGCGATGGCGGATAACATCTTATTCCTGCGTGCAGTTGAGCTACGCTCCGGATTACAACGCGTTATCTCCGTGCTTAAGACCCGCCGCAGCGGTCACGATGGTGCCATACGAGAGTTCAAAATATCTGACCAGGGTCTGGAAATGGCAGACAAAATCGTGGGGGCTGAGGCAATATTGACAGGCGTGGCACGTCCCTTGCTTGATACTACCGGGTAAAGCGCGCGTTGCGCGCGTAGCCCTGTTTGCCCGCATTGAGGCCGCAGGGCAAGACCACAGTAATCAGAGCAAGTAACTGGAAAGCAATGCGAGCGAAGTTGCTAGCCACCAGGGAGTGCCAATCTACATGCAGACCGTCCTGGTTGTTGAAGACGAATCATCCATTGCCGAGTTAGTCGTTGCCATGTTGAGCGACGCGGGTTACCATTTGGTTGTAGCAGCCAATGGGCGGGAGGCTCTTGCCTGTCTCGAGGTTGGTCGCCCTGACCTAATTTTGACAGACTTAATGATGCCATTTATGGATGGCCGAGAATTATGCAAGAGGCTCAACTCTCACACCGAGTACAACTCTATCCCGATCGTGATAATGAGCGCGGCCTACAACTCCATCAACCTGGATGGTTGCGACTATGCTGCATTCCTGGGGAAGCCATTTGATACCGAACAGTTGTTGGAGACCTTAGCACGAGTGAGCAAAACAATCAGTGAAGGGCCTGCAAAGCTTGAATATGGGGACACACAAAGTCCAACGTGACAATGTCTCCGAAGTCGATATTGTCACGTTGGACTTTAAGTG
>DATINP010000245.1:0-7672 GCA_035474135.1 Chloroflexia bacterium
CGTTGTTTCCACCCTTGAACGTATCCGCGTGTACATCCTTGATGATGTTGAACACGCCAGGGGTGAGCAGCTTCATTGCACTTGACAGGAGGGCACCCTTGTACTCGTCGCCGATGGTAAAGTACTGGTCAGCGTCCACGCCTATCGCCAGCACCTTGCGCTCGGTAGCGGCATAGATGGCCCCGTTCCCGGTTTGTCCACCCGCTCCGAATACCACGTCAGCACCTTTGTCTATCATCGAGAGGGCGGTTGTCTTGCCCCACTCGGGGTCGACAAACGTCTTTGTGATATCAACATCGCTGTGGTAGGTCACCTGAACCGTGATGTTGGGATTGACTGACTTGGCGCCATTTTTGTAGCCTTCGCAGTATCTCCACACCGGGGGCACATCGTCTGTGCCGCACACAGCACCGATGTTGCCTGTCTTGGACACGGAAGCTGCGAGCACACCCACCAGGTAGCCTGCCTCGTCCTCGTTGAATACGAGACCGGCCAGGTTGGGTAGGGTTGGCAAGGTGGGATCCTGGAATTGGTCAACCCCAATGAACTTGACCGTGGGGTTGGCTTTGGCCGCGGCTATGGTGGCTTCGCCCATGTTGAAGCCAACGGTAACGATTACGTTATAGCCGTCAGCAACGAACTGCTGGATATTCTTGTCATAGTCCTTCGTGTCTGTAGTCTCAATGGCCTTGATCTCGTCGCCCAGATCTGACCCGGCTTGCTGGACACCTTCCCACGAAGTCTGGTTGAACGACTTGTCGTTCAGTCGCCCAACATCAGTTACTAGGCCAATCTTTAGCTTGGTGCCTGTCCCCGTGCCTGCGCCGGCCGTAGGCGTGGTGCTTGTATCGCCACCAGCGCAACCTGCAGGAGCAGGGCTACCCTTGGCAGGGGAGACGCAGGTCTTGACTGACCCGTCCTGTATGCCCTTGGTGGCTGCGTCCACTTTAGCCTGCACGTCTGCTGAGACCGCTGCGGCTTGATCATGGTACGGTGCCACGCCAACCGTGCCTACATTATTGCCACCCTTGAAGGTGCCTGCATGCACGTCCTTGATGATGTTGAACACGCCAGGTGTCAACAACTTCATGGCGCTGGAGAGCAACGAGCCTTTGTACTCGTCACCAATAGTGAAGTACTGGTCAGCGTCCACGCCTATCGCCAGCACCTTGCGCTCGGTTGCGGCATAAATGGCTCCGTTGCCGGTCTGTCCGCCTGCTCCGAATACTACATCAGCACCCTTGTCTATCATCGACAAAGCAGTCGTCTTGCCCCACTCGGGGTCAACAAACGTCTTTGTGATGTCAACATCGCTGTGGTAGGTCACTTGCACGGTGATATTTGGGTTTACGCTCTTTGCACCGTTCTTGTAGCCTTCGCAGTATCTCCACACTGGTGGCACGTCATCAGTGCCGCACACAGCGCCAATGTTGGCCGTCTTAGATACAGACGCTGCCAGCACGCCCACCAGGTAGCCTGCCTCGTCCTCGTTGAATACGAGACCTGCCAGGTTGGGTAGGGTTGGCAGAGTGGGATCCTGGAACTGGTCAACTCCGATGAACTTGACCGTGGGGTTGGCTTTGGCCGCGGCTATGGTGGCTTCGCCCATGTTGAAGCCTACCGTGACGATGACATCGTAGCCATCAGAGATGAACTGCTGGATATTCTTGTCATAGTCCTTCGTGTCGGTGGTCTCGATAGCCTTGATCTCGTCGCCCAGATCCGATCCGGCCTGTTGGACCCCTTCCCACGAAGTCTGGTTGAACGACTTATCATTCAAACGACCAACGTCGGTAACCAATCCAATCTTCAGCTTTGTGCCCGTGCCGCCTGTGCCGGTGGTGGCGGTGGCTGCTGTTGTTGCCTTGGTTGCTGTTGCCTGTGCTACAGCGGTGGTAGCCGTAGGGGCAGCCGCAGTAGTAGCCGTGGGCGCGATGACGGTGGCAGTAGGGGTTTCACCGCACGCTGTCAACACAGACAGGGTGAGCATCGAAAGCACCGTAAATACCCCGGCACGCTGAAACAAACGCCTCTCTTTAGACATAAACTTTCCTCCTGTTTATTATTGCCTGAACCGCGCCCAACGCAGACGCTTGCGCATTCCAAACGGACGTGCAACATTATAGCACGCCTGATAGGTGAAAAGTCAAGGCAATCCGTTGTAGGTTCTAGATCATGAGTTGCATGCAGTAGAAGGCTTGATACCTGAAGTCTGGACACTACACCGCCGAATGACCGATAATAATTCGGTATGCTCAGTTTGAGGCAAGTATGGGGGCGGCGTGAACGACAACATCAAAGGCCAGTATCGCGGGTTAATTCTGGATATGGACGGCGTGCTATATCGCGGCAACTATGCCCTCGAAGGCGCGCGCGAACTGTTCCCGGCTTTACGCGCCAACAACGTATCCTTTATACTACTGACCAACAACTCCACTCTTACCGCCAAGGACTTCAGCAACAAGCTGGCGCACATGGGCATTGATGTGGCCCCCGAATATATCCTCACCTCAGCAGGAGGTACAGCCGCATACCTCGAGAAGACGTATCCTGACGGTGGCGGAGTGTTTGTGGTGGGCGAGGCGGGCCTGGTATCCTTCATCACAGCTATGCCCAACTTCAGGCTCGACGAGAAAGCGCCATCGTTCGTCGTTGCCGGCCTCGACTTTGGCTTCAACTACGAAACCATGAAAAATGCCTGCCTGGCAATCCGCCACGGTGCCCACTTCATAGTAACCAATGCCGACGCCACACTCCCCGTCGAAGGCGGCGAACTGTGGCCGGGTGCGGGCAGTATCGTGGCCTCGTTGCAAGCTTGCTCGGGAGTCACGCCTGTCGTGATAGGCAAGCCCAACACCTATATGGCCGGTATCGCGCTGGAAAAGCTGGGGCTTGATGCCGCGCAGGTACTTTGCGTGGGAGACCGCCTCGAGACCGACATCCTTTTCGGTGCACGCGCAGGCATACCGACCGCAATGGTCCTGACCGGCGTATCGAGCGTGGCGGACATTGAGCATGCCGAGGCCGCACCCAATTACATATTCGATGACCTGCCGCACCTGATGCAAGGGCTAGGGATCGCCTAGGCCCTGTCACAGAGTTTAGTGTCCCCGGAGGAGTTACGCCACATGAAAACACGCATACAGACCGACCACGCCCCAGCCGCTCTCGGCCCCTACTCGCAGGCCATAGTCACGGGCAACCTGGTGTATACAGCAGGGCAAACACCGATTGACCCCGCCACAGGCAAGTTGATCGAAGGCACCATCGAAGAGCAGACCCACAGGGTATTGCAGAATATCACCGGCGTCCTTGAAGCGTCGGGTAGTTCCCTCGATAATGTGGTCAAAACGACAGTGTTCCTGACAGCCATGACCGATTTCGCCGCCATGAACGGGGTATACGCACAGTATTTCAGCACGGACGCCCCTCCCGCACGCAGTACTGTGCAGGTCGCGGGCCTGCCCCTCGGCGCTAGGGTTGAGATAGAGACCGTCGCGACCCTCGATTAGGATATTCGTGCTTCCCAACGGAGGAGGAACCAAAGATAACATGACTGCTGTGCAGAACAAAGAAGGAACCACGGACAGCGAACCGTTCAAGTTCGACTACGAAGACAAGAAGACAGTCGAAGGTCGAGGCGCACTCCGCACCGACTCGCACGATTTGGCCGCACTGCGGTTGAGCCGCTGCCTGGAAGCACTAGAAGGTCACACGGGCAGCCTGCTGGAGATCGGTTGCGGCGCCGGGCGCTATTTGCGCGCCTTCCAGCACTACCGCCCCGACCTCAAATTGCACGGTTGCGATATTTCGCACATCGCGCTGGAAGAGGCCGAAAAGGCCAACCCCAACGGCAGCATAGATTACAGGCTTGGCGATGCGCTAAAGCTGCCCTACGAGGACAACAGCTTTGACATCGTCCTTCTGTTCGACGTGTTCGAGCACGTTACCGACGTTGGAAAGGCGGCGGACGAGGTAGCACGTGTTCTGAAGCCTGGCGGTGTGTTCCACTGCTTCGTGCCCTGCGAAGGCAATCGCAAGACCATCTTCGCGATACTGCGAAAAAGCAAGCTAATCCCTATTCACCGGTGGAAGCGCGACCACATCGGACATATCCAGATCCTTACCACCCGTCAAATGCAGGCCATTCTGGAACGCCGCGGATTGCACGTAACAAATACCACTTTCTCGTTCCATGTCCTCGGCCAGATACACGACGTGTTCGACTACTGGCAGCGCGAAGTCCTCTCCCGCGATTGGGTTCCAGGCTGGCAAAAACTGGGCGTCAAAATCATCAGCAAGGCCGTCTTCATCCCCACCTGGCGGCTCGCTTACTACGAAGACACCGCCCTGAAAGGCAACCGGGCCGCGATAGGTGTACATCTGACGTGCGTGAGGAAGTAAGGAAGCGTCATACGTCATGCGTCATGCGTCAGGAAGACGGCCGACGACTGACCACGCATGACGTATGACGTATGACGTATGAGAACCGACTTACGATCTAA
This sequence comes from Chloroflexia bacterium, assembly GCA_035474135.1. GTDB lineage: Bacteria > Chloroflexota > Chloroflexia > QHBQ01 > JADMIH01 > JADMIH01. Next base: position 4,506 of record DATINP010000245.1, read on the forward strand.
GATCTACGACCTAAGACTCCTGCTCGCTGTGCTGGCCGCGCTGGCGGTCATACTGGTAGCGTGGCTTGTACCTCTGCCTCACCTGATGCTGGGTGAAGAAGCGCAGGCCGCCGCCCGGCTACCCCAGGACCGGACAGATGTCAGCCAAGCCGAAGCTGCGTTCGAGCAAGCGCAGAATTCATATAAGGCATATGTAGCTACTAACGACGTTGGCGCGGCCTTCAACACGTTGGAAAGCGCCCTGTCAGCCGTGCAGGCTGATCCTGCCAACAGGCAACTAGGAGCCGCCTTCAATTCTGCCACCGGACCTGTGATCCAATATGCAGACCAACTACAAGCCTATGCATTGGCAGGCGAAGCCTATTTCAACCAGGTGAAGCATTACGATGACGAGTTAATGTCCTGGACGCGCTCGCTTGGAGCCGACAGCGAGAGCCTACGCCCCGACACCTGGCCAATAGTGGAATATCTCAAGCTGTATCCACCACCCATAGGCGAAAAGGCCGAGTATTCCAACGTCGCTTCCGCCAGTATAAGCGGGGCAGCAACGATGCTTGGCAGCACTTCGCCGGGTCCTTACGACCAGGATACTTTGTCCCAATATCAGTCGGATATTAACCAGTTGAGGGAAGCCGGACGCTCAATTGAGTACATCGAGAGCCTGCACGCGCAATATCGCACCTTCCTCAATAACTACGATACGAAATTGCAGGTAGTAGCGTCGGGCGCGAGTGGCGGGAGCCTGTCGGGCAGCCGCACGGTGCTCGCTCTTGCCACCAATCTCTTGCTGGGCTTGGCGCTGGTAGTGGGACTTGTGGCGCTTTTCCTCCCTCGGCTGCGCGCCGGGAAAGAGGCTGCCTCGTGAGTGTCGCCGCTGAGGGCGCGTTGCCGAGGGAGGCAAGCAAGCCTCAGAGTGCTCTGCAACGGTTCCTGGCGTCCGATTCTGCTGTTTTCACGGCGATGCTGCTGGCACTGGGTATCTACTACCTCATGCCGGGATTGGTTTCTGCTGCTGTAGGTGGCGCAGTCTTCTTTGTGCTGACCCTCCTGCGCCCCAACCTCAGTCTGGCGACGGTGCCACTGGCCGCTCCCCTTTTCTACAGACAGCGCGCGTTCGTCATCTCCGCCGACCACACTCTCTATTTCTCCCTGGCCGAGTTTATCATTATGTCAAGTATCGTGGCCTGGGTACTGCGCGACGGCTGGACTTTCCTACGCCGCGACAAGGCTGATGGCTCGATAAGCCCGCCTCGATCGGTTAGTAAGTTGCTCATGGATCCCGCTTCGGCGTTGCGCAACCCCTCCATATTCGCCGCCATCTTCTTGCTAATAGGTGTGCTGTGGCTCTTTATTCCGCCGGGCATTATCCGTAATGTAGCTTTGCGTGAGTTCCGCGTAACGGTGTTCGAGCCTGTCCTCTATTTCGCACTGATCTTGCGCTGGGCGCGCACCCCTGCTGACCTATGGCGCATCGCTGGAGCGTGGCTGGTAGCCGCGGCGTTGGTGGGGCGCGAGGCGGTAGCGCAATACGTGCTGGGTCAGGCTGCCCTCATGGAAGGCGTAGGCCGCGCCACCTCAGTCTTCCCCAGCGCCACCGCGCTCGGTATTTACCTGGGCAAGGCGTTGCCCCTGTCGCTGACGCTGTTTGTGTTCCTGCCCTCTACTGCCAAGTGGAAGCCCTGGCGAATCGCCTGCGGCCTCTTTTCGCTTGTGATCGGGTTGGGAGTGGTCGCCAGCTTTGCGCGCGGCGCCTGGATCGGAGTGTTTGTGGCGATGGCTCTCGTGGCCATTATTGCGCGGCACAAATGGCTTTTGGCGGCGCTGGGTGCTGCGATCCTGGGGGGAGTGGCCGCGCTGCCGTTTATCAACATTACTCGCATTACCTCGGCGTTCGACTTCAGCACCGAGGACAACACGGGCGTCGCACGCGCCAAGATATGGGCTGCCGCCCTGCGCATCATCAAGGACCACCCTATAACGGGTATTGGTCAGGATCAGTTCCTGTACGCCGATCCGAGCTATGGCGTGCCACAACTCCGATTCTTCACCACCTCACACCCACACGACTGGATACTCGACTTCTGGTTGCGACTTGGGCTACCCGGATTGCTCTGGATCCTGGCCCTACTCGTGTTCTTCTTCAGGCACACATACTCGCTGTGGACACAACTGCGCGGCACAGCGGCGGGAGCGTTAGTGCTCGGTCTCATGGCATCCATGATCGACTTTGCCGTCCACGGCCTGCTGGATATGGCCTATTTTACAATGGACTCGGCGCTTACGTTCTGGACGATAATTGGCATCGTGACCATTGTGGATCGCTTTAAACGGTCGGAAGCAAACTCGGCACTAGACCTGTATGACTAAGCCTTCTTACCCGTGACAGCCCATGCTCTGGCAATCAAGTTGATCGATCCATCTTCTTCAATGGGTAGTGCCTCTCGAGTTGTTTCACGCAAAGCAGCCCTCTTTTCGGGGCTAAGCGACATGGTATAGCTCGGTGCAGGGCCTTGTCCACCCAGGAAAGGGGTCCAGTAGTCGTCGAAGTCTTTGAAAACAGTGGGCACTTCAAGTGGCCGGGTGTCGACTTCTGCGAGACCACACGCCACAAATAGCTCGTTTAGCGCGTCGGATTGGCAGATCGGGAAGCGTTCGCCTTCATCCAACTTCCGGACCTCAGGGTCCAACTTGATGGCGCTGTCAAAGAAGTAGCGCAGCAACTCCATTTTGCCCGCATAGTCCCAGACGTACAGGGCACACACTCCGCCAGGCCGAATTACGCGCGCCATCTCGCTCACCATCTGCGCAGGTTCCGGCACAAAGTTGAGGACCAGGCCCGACACTGCTGCGTCGAACACCTCGCTCACAAGGGGCAAAGCCTGACCATCGCTGACCGCAAATAGCGCTCGTTGCCCACGTGTCCTGTCGTGGGCATGTCGCAAGAACTGCTCTGAGCGATCTACTCCCATCACGAGCGTAGGATCGTGAGTGGCAAGAATCGTCTGCGTCAGTGCTCCGGTGCCGCACCCCACGTCTACCCACTTCTTCCCATTGCCAACGCCAATCCAGTGCAGGAGCTCGGCAGTCGATTGACTCTCTTGGTTGATATCATCGCCCAATGACGCCCGAAGGAAGAACGGACCGTCTGCTTCTGCGCCCGCTCGAAC
>DATINP010000246.1:0-8978 GCA_035474135.1 Chloroflexia bacterium
CTGCTCGAGCGCGATGTCGTCGAGCTTGCCGACGCCTTGCGAGAGGCGTCCATGTGCCGAGATCCTGAGGGGGTTCGTGCCGAAGTCGAGCAGCACGGGCCCTGCGAGCGTAGATATCGTGGTCGGGCGCAACCTCGATGACAAGACGCCGCCCACGTCCCGAGTGCTACCCCTACCCGTATGGAGCAGCAACACCGACATCCCTGTGCGGTGGGCCGGGGACGACAACCCCGATGGTGCTGGAATCGTTTCTTATGACGTGCAAACCCGCGTGGCGCCCAACGGCCAATGGGCCGACTGGAAGACGGCCACGCAGGATACGTCGGCTACTTTCACGGGCGAAGACGCGTTTACGTACGAGTTTCGTTCGCGGGCACGGGATGGCGCGGGCAACGTTGAAGACTGGCCCGAGCAGGCAGACGCCTACACGACAGTAGACACTCGCCCGCCGATCCTGATCATCGATGACCCTGAGAGTGGGGACCATGTGCCGCCGGGCCAGCTTCAGGTCAATGGCAAAACGGAAGCGGGTGTTTTTGTTGTCGTCAACGACAATCGTGCTGCCGAAGCGGGTGGTGTTTTTACCGCCACAGTCGAAGCCCGGGGCCGCGATTACCCGATCGATATTACTGCCGCTGACCCCGCAGGCAATGTATCGCGCCTTGAGTTGAACGTACAGGCAGCGCCGCGCTTTGCAGACGTGCCGATGGGCAATCCCGCATTCCAGGCAATCGAATATCTCAGCGATAAGAACATCGTGGACGGTTACAGCGATGGGTTGTTCCGGCCGGACTCGGTGGCGACTCGCGCCCAGTACGCCCGAATGCTCGTAACCGCCATGTCCTGGGGACTCATTAAGCCCGACGAACCGCGTTTTACTGATGTGCCCGCCGATAACTCGCTTTATTCATACATTGAGACTGCCGCCGCCCACGGTGCGCTTGCGGGCTTTGGCGATAACAGCTTCCAGCCCGGCAGTGCGGTTTCGCGTCGAGATGCTCTTCGCTACGCGCTGGCTGCCACGGGCAACAAGAATATTGGCATTCATACGCTCTTTACCGACTTGCCTCCTAACTTCTGGGCTAATGGCTGCGACCTCGCCGAAGGTAAACACAACCCGGGTAACCCGGATGTGATAAACGCTTGCGACAACTCGCCCGTAAGTAGGGGCGACCTGAGCATCCTGATGTACAACCTCTACAGGAACCTTCAGACGATCGAGAATCCGCCGCCACGCGACGACCAAATACAGTAGGACCAACACTCGCCAGATTCTGGGTAAACAAAAACGGGCCGCTAGCCCGTTTTTGTTATATGTATGGTATGTTTTATTCTATGCCGGTCACACAGCAGAGGCCACAAGTCGCTGTAACAGCGCGATCAACAGAATTGCCGCGATTGGCGAAAGGTCGAGTGGAATTGAAAGCAGGCGGCTCAATGTAGAGCGAATCGGCGCGAGGATCGGTTCGGTCACGTCTACAAGTAGTCGAGTCCAGGGATCACGACCAACAGGATAGAACCACGACAGAAGCGCCCGCACCACTATTAGCAGGCTAAGCAAGTTTAGCAACCAGAGTATTATTGAGACTACCGTATACATAAGAGGCCCTCCAGGGCGAGTTTATTATACATATCTACGCCCGACAGGCTAAAAGGTTGCACGCAGGCGGGGCCATATTGCAGCGAAGAGGAGGCTGCTTTGTAAACAACCTCCTCTCGATGCTTGTTAGTCGAAACGATCCTAGCTTTCGGTTTCCTCGGATTCGGCGGCGCCACCTTCCTGGGTAGCACCCTCTTCGGCTTCGCCGGCTGCCTCTGCTTCCTCGGCCTCTTCGGCTTCCTCGGCCTCAACAGCAGGTACAACCGTGATCTTGACCACCGGGTCCTCGGCGTGTGTAATCAGAGTCACGTCATCAGGGATGTCAAGGTCGCCAACCCTGATCGTCTGGTCGATCTCGGTTAGCCCACTTATGTCAACTTCGATCAGCGATGGCACGTTCGTAGGGAGCGTACGCACGGTGACGTGCTCAATCTGGAAGAGCAATAAGCCCTCGTGGCTCTCGACAATCGGCGACTCGCCCACGAGCACCAACGGTACGTTGATGGTCATCTCTTCGAGCAGGTTCACCGCCACGAAATCTATGTGGGTCACAGCGTGGTTCAGGGGGTTGCGCTGGACTTCGTGGATAAAGACCTTGAGAGCTTTGCCACTCTCGCCCACCTTCAGGTCAACAAGGTTGTTGCTGCCTGCTCGCAGATAGACGGTATCGAACTCGCGAGTCCCAACCTGCAGGTTATCTGTGGTGATCTTTGGCCCGTACACTACAGCCGGAATCAGCCCCTGGCGGCGCAGAACGCGGCTCGCCCTGCCTGTTATCTCCCTGGGTTCGGCCACTATTTCGTACGTCTTCTTTTCGCTTGGCTTTTTCTTTTCGGTTGCCATTTTGTTAGTTTTCCTCCTGGTCAGCACAGAGGCGGGTTTCACCCCGCCCCTGCCAGATGTTACTTCTTTTACGATCACTATTTCACTGCACTTTTCGTGCCAGTCCATTGCTTATCCCGCGGTCACCTTGACCTTCGTCTTGTCGATGACTGAGAGAGTGGTCTCAGGGTCAAAGGCGTGCATCTTGTCCATATTAAAGGCCAGGTCGACCACATAGTTGGGTTGAACCTCTGTGCGGTCGTCCACACGGGAGACAATCGAGTCCTTGCCGTGCAACAGGTACAGATAAACTTCACTGCCCATCGGCTCAACAACATCCACACGGGCACGCACCGTAACGAGGTCTTCGGGGCTTTCGTCCTCATCGAGCATACCTTGTGCAAAGCGTGAATCGTGGATGTCCTGGGGGCGCAGGCCAAACACCAGTTGCTTGCCGTCATGCGGTGCTATGAAGTCTACATAGCGGGTAGGCACTCGCAAGCGCAGGCCGGAGTCCACACCCGTTGTGCCTTCGGTCACGAGGTACACACCGTCGTCGGCTTTCTCAACCTTCACGGTGATAAGATTCATAGCAGGCGAACCAATGAAGCCGGCCACAAAGATGTTCGTGGGGTTACTGAAAAGCACGTTGGGCGTATCAACCTGCTGGACGAAGCCATCCTTCATGACCGCGATTCGGTCGCCCATGGTCATGGCTTCCACCTGGTCATGGGTTACGTACACCGTTGTGGTCTGGAGACGCTGATGCAGTTTGTTCAATTCGGCGCGGGTAGAAACGCGCATCTTGGCATCGAGGTTTGACAACGGTTCGTCCATAAGGAATACCTGCGGTTCGCGCACGATGGCGCGTCCGAGGGCCACACGTTGGCGCTGCCCTCCAGATAGTTGGCGAGGCTTGCGCTGCAATAAGTGCTTGATGCCCAGGCTGTCGGCCACGGCTTCGACACGCGTCTTGATCTGGTCGCCGGGCATATGGCGCAATTTTAGTGCGAATGCCATGTTGTCGAACACATTCATGTGGGGATACAGCGCGTAGTTCTGGAACACCATAGCAATGTCGCGGTCTTTAGGTGCAACGTTATTCACCACCCGGCCACCAATCGAGATTGTGCCCGCGCTGATTTCCTCCAGCCCGGCGATCATACGCAAGGCGGTAGATTTACCGCAACCTGAAGGCCCAACCAGCACCATGAATTCTTTATCGCGCACCTCAAGGTTCAGGTCGGTAATTACCTGTACGTTGCCATACCGCTTGCTAACGTTGTCGAACACGACGTTTGCCATTCTTGTTGCCTCCTATTCTTGGGGTGGACCATCGAAAAGTAATTTGGTGCCGCGCTGATCCTTGTACAATGCCAATTGCGATACCGCTGTCAAAACTCGCCTTCGAGCGCATCTTTTAACACTTCGAGATTTTCGAGCGCCATGCCCGTGCCGATTGCCACGCAGGCAAGGGGATTGTCTGCTACGAAGCACGGAATACCTGTGACCTGGGTCATCAATTCATCTATGTGACGAAGCAGGGCCCCGCCGCCGGACATTACCATGCCCCGGTCAATTATGTCCGAGGCCAGTTCAGGTGGTGTGCGCTCCAGAACGTGACGTACCGCGCCTACGATCTGCTCAAGCGGCTCACCTATGGCTTCCACCACTTCGTTGCTACGTACAGCGATGGTGCGAGGCAAGCCCGCAACCTGGTCGCGGCCCCTCACCTCCATCGTGAGTTCGTCGGCCGACTCAAGTGGTAGTGCGCTTCCGAGGGTTATCTTAAGCGTTTCGGCCATGCGGTCCCCGATTAGGAGATTATACTTGCGTTTTATGTATGATGCAATAGCCTGGTCGAGTTTATCGCCGCCAACTCGGATCGAATTGCTCACAACTATACCGTTCAGTGCGATCACGGCCACTTCGCTGGTGCCGCCACCGATGTCGATTACCATGCTGCCTGTGGGTGAATCGACGGGCACGCGCGCCCCGATAGCCGCCGCGAGAGGCTCGCCTATCAAGTAGGCCTCCTGCGCGCCCGCCTGCATCGCCGCGTCGCGCACGGCCCGCATCTCGACGCTGGTTACCCCCGCAGGCACACAGATCATCACCTTCGGCTTGAACATACTGAACCGGCCAGTAGTGCGCGCGATGAACGCCTTAAGCATCGCCTCGGTAACCAGGTAGTCGGATATTACGCCGTTTTGTAGCGGGCGCACGACCTCGATGGTGTCCGGGGTTCGACCCAACATATCGTACGCTGCTCGACCGACCGCCTTTACCTTGCCATCCTTGGTGGAGATAGCCACTACCGAGGGTTCGTTCAAGACGATCCCTTTCCCTTTGACAAACACCAGGCAATTAGCTGTACCGAGGTCAATGCCTATGGAACGCTGCATCATTGACAACCCTAGCTCTCCTCTCGCCGTAGGCGCTTCCGCTTGCTTCCTACGCGAAGTCTGAGCGAGGCCAGACGCAGGGCTGTTTCAGCCCCGGCCTTGTCACCTAGTTGATCCTTGTTCCGTAGCGACTCTTCAGCACGTGCACGGGCTTGCTCTGCCGCCGCGATGTCTACTTCTTCCGAATGTTCCGCAGCATCGGCCAATATCGTGACCTTGTCCTGAAAGACTTCCATGAAGCCCCCGGCAATCACGATGCTTTGCTCGTCCGCACCTTTCTTAACGCGCAACTCGCCGATCTGCAAAACCGTAATCAGGGGCGCGTGATGGGGCAAAATACCCACCTCGCCGTCCACTGCGGGCGCGATCACCATGTCTACGTTGTCGTCAACCATAACCTGCCGCTCGGCAGTTACTATTTCCAGCGTTAGTGGCATGTATATTCCTCCAGGCCTGCCCATTATATCAAAAATGGGGCTAAGGCGACTATTAGCCTCAGCCCCATGTCTAGACAATGAAAGCGTGAAGACCTGACATTCTGTCTCTGCCCTGGTTCGGGCACAGAGGTCACGTCTATAGGCTTTTGGCTTAGGCCGACTGCATCTCCTTGGCCTTTGCCACTGCTTCTTCGATGCCGCCTATCATGTAGAAGGCTTGTTCGGGCAAGTTGTCGTACTTGCCATCGAGGATCTCCTTGAACCCGCGTACGGTATCCGCCACGGCGACATACTTACCCTCGACGCCCGTAAACGCCTGAGCGGTAAACATGGGCTGGGTAAGGAAGCGCTGAATTCTGCGTGCGCGACCCACTGTCAGTTTGTCATCTTCCGACAATTCTTCGATGCCCAGGATGGCGATGATATCCTGCAAGTCTTTGTATCGTTGGAGCACCCTCTGCACGGTACGAGCGATGTCATAGTGCTCGTCTCCGACAACCTGGGGGCTGAGGATACGGGAGGTCGAGGCCAGCGGGTCTACAGCAGGGAAGAGCGCCTGCGATGCCAGAGCGCGTTCCAGGTTGATCGTCGCATCGAGGTGAGCAAAGGTCGTGGCCGGAGCAGGATCGGTATAGTCGTCTGCTGGCACGTACACGGCCTGCACCGACGTGATCGAGCCGCGCTTGGTTGAGGTGATGCGCTCCTGAAGCTGGCCCATCTCGGTTGCCAGTGTGGGCTGGTATCCCACAGCCGAGGGCATACGGCCCAACAGAGCCGATACTTCAGATCCTGCCTGCACAAACCGGAAGATGTTGTCGATGAACACAAGCAGATCGGCGCCCACGGTGTCGCGGAAGTACTCGGCCATGGTCAGACCTGTTAGGCCTACGCGCAAACGTGCGCCGGGTGGCTCGTTCATCTGGCCGAACACCATCACTGTCTTCTCAAGCACGCCCGCTTCGCCCATTTCCTTGAAAAGCTGGGTACCTTCGCGGGTGCGTTCGCCCACGCCGCAGAACACTGACGAACCGCCGTGCTGCTTGGCGACGTTGTTAATTAACTCGGTGATAATAACGGTCTTGCCCACGCCCGCGCCACCGAACACTCCGATCTTACCGCCTCGAGCGAAAGGTGCTATCAGGTCGATGACCTTGATGCCCGTCTCGAACATGGTGGCTTCGGTCGCCTGATCCTCGAAGGAGGGTGCGGGTCGGTGGATGGGGTAGTACTCTTCGGCATTTACAGGGCCTGCGTTGTCGATCGCCTCACCTACCACGTTGAAGATGCGGCCCAGGGTCGCGGGACCAACGGGCACCATAATCGGCTTGCCCGTATCTGTCGCGTCCATGCCACGGCGTAGACCATCGGTGCTCGTCATGGCCACAGCGCGCACCCAGTCGTTGCCGAGATGCTGCTGAACTTCAAGCACGATGCGGCCAGCGCCGCCCTCACCTGCGCTGCCTGTGGCAAGACTGCCCTGAGTCAGTACCTCGACGGCATTGTATATTTCGGGCAGTTGATCGGGCAGAAACTCGATGTCCACCACCGGCCCTGTTATCTGTACTATTTTACCTACTGATGGCATTAACTTCTCCTTATTTTGGACGCTATGTCGGGCTGCCTATTAGAAGGCGGCGCGGCAAGCATAATCCAAAACCAAACTTATCCTGATAGTGCGGACGCTCCCGACGATACCTCGATTATCTCGCGAGTAATATTGGCCTGTCGCAACTTGTTATACGCAAGAGTCAAATCCGAGATCATCTCTTTTGCGTTCTCGGTGGCGTTTCGCATGGCCACCATCTGTGCACTCTGGAACGAGGCCACGTGCTCCAGGTACGCCTGGTAGATTCTCACTTCCAGGTAGCGCGGAACAATGGCTTCCAGAACCTCGCCCTGACTCGGCTCGAATATGAATTCGGTCTTGTTTTCTTCAGCAGACACAACATCGCTGTCGTCACCCGGCAGTGCGCCTTCGTCGCCAAGCTGACCGGCGTCCACGGGCAAGAGGCGGTATACAGTCGGTATCTGGGTCAGTGTGTTCTTGAAGTCGGTGTATATCAGGTAAACTGCGTCTACCTTGCCGCTCAAGTACTCTTCGGTAGCCACGCGCGCTATGGGGTAGATGTCACGCACCATTGGCCTGTCGGTCAAGCCGATGAATTCGGCGGTAACAGGGCGCCCCGTGCGTAGCATGAAGTCGCGCCCCTTCTTGCCTACCGCGATTACGCTCACAGGCACTTCGGCTTCGCTGTTTATGAAGCGCAGCGCACGGCGTATTACGTTCGTATTGAGGGCGCCAGCCAGCCCCCGGTCGCCTGTCATCAGGATTATACCTACGTTCTTGACCGGGCGGGCCTGCAGCAAGCGCGGCACCGACTCGTCCTGCGAAGACGCCAGCTTGGAGGCCAGGTCGTGCATAACGGAGGCGATTCTGCGCGCATAGGGGCGTCCGGCCTGCACCGCAAGCTGAGCGCGCCTCATGCGTGAGGCCGCAACCATTTCCATGGCGCGGGTGATCTGCGACACATTCTTTGCAGAGGTTATTCTGCGTCTTATCTCTCGTGTACTAGGCATAGTTTTGTCTGTTCATCGCCGACGACTGGACGTCATGCGTCAGCAGTGACTTACGATCTAAGGTCTACTATCTACGACTCCCACTAAAGGCTAGCGGTCCGCTTGAATTCAGCTATGGCCTGCTTCAGGCTTTCGATGGTTGCATCACTGAGGAGCTTATCCTTGGTGATCGTCTCGAGGATTTCGGGGTGGGTATTCTTCATGAAGTCGTGGAACTGGGCCTCCCAGGTGCGCACGTCCTCAATCTTTACGTCGTCCAGTAGACCGGTGGTGACGGCGTATATAATGCTGACCTGCTGGGCAACGGGCAACGGGTTATACTGGCCCTGCTTCAACACTTCCTGGATGCGGAGACCCCTGTCCAACTGCGCCCTTGTCGCCTTGTCCAGGTCGGAACCGAACTGGGCGAACGCCGCGAGGTCGCGGAACTGTGCCATGTCCAACTTTAGGCGGCCTGCTACCTGCCGATAGGCTTTTATCTGCGCGTCGCCACCCACGCGGCTTACGGAGATACCAACGTTGATTGCAGGGCGAATACCTGCATAGAACAGGTCGGCCTCCAGGAATATCTGCCCGTCGGTGATCGAGATCACGTTGGTGGGGATGTAAGCTGAAACGTCGTTAGCCTGGGTCTCGATGACCGGCAAAGCGGTCAGCGAGCCGCCACCGTATTTGTCGTTCATGCGGGCAGCCCTTTCGAGCAACCGCGAGTGAAGATAGAATACGTCGCCGGGATAGGCTTCGCGTCCCGGTGGACGGCGCAATAACAGCGACATCTGGCGATATGCCCAGGCATGCTTGCTCAGGTCGTCGTACACGATGAGCGCATTTTTGCCGTTCTCCATGAACTCCTCGCCCATGGCGCAACCTGAGAAAGGCGCCAGGTACTGAAGAGCCGCAGGATCGGCAGCCGATGCAGCCACCACGATCGTGTGGTCCATCGCGCCATACCGCTCCAGAATACCTACTGTTTGCGCGATCTGCGACGACTTCTGACCGATAGCGACATAGATGCAGAACACATCCTGGCCCTTCTGGTTGATGATGGTGTCAATCGCGATTGCGCTCTTGCCGGTCTGGCGGTCGCCAATGATTAGCTCGCGCTGGCCACGGCCGATAGGGATCATGGCGTCAATG
>DATINP010000247.1:0-3672 GCA_035474135.1 Chloroflexia bacterium
TGGCGATGTGCAGAAGCCCGATAAACTGGTGGGCAGCGTGAACGCGGCCTACAGCGGCATTCCCGTGAAGATCAATGTCGTGGTTGACGGCGCCAGCCAGTATTGGACGGACCCTGCATCCGGGCGGTGGGGGCCCATGCCTAGCGAGCTTAATATGGCGGCCTTCTTTGATCCGTCGAAGGGCATGGCCGACATTCTGGGCAATGTGAAGGGGCTAAGCGCTGATGGCACCGAGAATGTCGACGGCACTGACACCTACAGGCTGAAGGGCAGCGTGCCCGCCACCGCCCTTAAGTCGCTGACCTCGGAGGTGACGGCCACGGGCAACCTGAGCACCACACTGTGGATCGGGGCGAGCGACTTCCTGCTGCGCAAGGCCGACCTGGTGGGGCCACTGCTGGCTGACGAACCCGCTGATATTGACCGCACGATCACCATCAAGGACTATAACAAGGCCGTGAAGGTAGAGACGCCGGTCGTTCCATAAAGCAGGAGCGGACAAGCAATGCAAAAGGTCTGGGGTGGTATTCTCCCAGACCTTTTGCATTGCCATCTTTTGAATCTACGCCTGGTGCCGAAACGCAATTAAGCAGAAAACCCAGACAATCGCGAACGACCATCCGGGTTCCTGCTAATGCTCACCGACTTCGTTTCTTGCGAAATGTCCGTCCTGTGAACAACTTCATCTTACAACAGCTTCCCGCTCGTGTCAATACTATTATCATAGAGTTATCCACATTTGATTGGCTATCGAACCAGATGGTCCGCGACTCACATCACGTTCCCACCCATGGCATCGTTCTTGCAAAAATGCACCGGGTAGGAGAGTACGAGTTATGTCGGAAGGGCCGGAAATATTCAGATTGGCAGGGCAGTTGGATACCGAGTTTGGCGGAAGCCGTATCGTGGCGGTGGACAGCCGCTTGAAGAAAGCGCGAGCCTGGTTTGAGGAACACCCCGGCTTAATCGAAGGCAAAGAAATACGCCGTGTCTATTCGGCAGGCAAGAACCTACTCTGGGACCTGGAAGGCGACATCTACTTCCATATGCACCTACTTATGTTCGGTAAGATACGCACTTACACCCTGAGGCACAGGGTGGAGTACGATCGCACAACCCGCGCCCTGATTGTGTCCACTACCAGGCAGGCTGTGTTGAGCAATGTGCAGGTGTTCAATGTGGGACAGGGTAATCCATTCGAGCAGATCGAGGCCCTGAAGGTGATTGGCCCCGACATTTGCGCAACGCCGTTCGACAGTGACCTGTTCCTGGAGCGGCTAAACCGTCCGGACAACCTCACTCAGGAGATCGCCCCGGTGCTGCTCGACCAGACCGTGGCCGCAGGCCTGGGCAACTATCTCAAGAGCGACATTCTCTTTGAGTGCAAGATGAATCCGTGGCTGCAAGTGGGTGATTTGACCCCGGAGCAGGAAGCTTGCCTGGCGGAGACGATCCCCGCTGTCGCCCAGCGCGCATTACGCAATCGCGGTCAGACCGTCTCGGACGAGGTGCTCGCTCATCTCGAGGCTGAGAGGAACGGCGCAGGTGTATCGTGGCGCGACAAGCACTGGGTATTTCGGCATACTAACAAGCCTTGCTTCGTATGCGGTACGCCCGTCCAGCAAAAGCGCCAGGGTCCGGGTGCCGGCCGCGTCACCTTCTATTGCCCTGAGTGCCAACAGTAGACCGGCAAGTACCAAATAGCCTAAGTATGCGGCCTATTCTTCGGCGCGGACTACGTCGAAGCGCAGTGTGCACAGACCCGATTTGGTGAGTACGCCCTGGCGATTAATCGTAACCAGGTAGCCGTGCTTACTGTCGGTGGGACTGTAGAAGTCAACCGTCGACTCGGCGAAGAGACGTTGGGCTTCCTCGGCTATGTCCCGTGCGCGACTGGCCTGTACGATCATGACAAATTTGTCGCCGCCTGTGTGTCCCACGAAATTGTGCTCGGCACCGAGGTCCGAGTCGTCGGCTTGCAAGGCGGTCTTCAACGAGTGCGCCGCCACCTCTATCATCTCATCGCCTTCGACGTACGAGTACGACTCGTTGTAGGCGCTGAAGTTGGCGATATCTACGTAAATAATTTCCCACTTGCTTGGGTCGTTAGCGAGTACCTCTGCTATCCTTTTCTCAACAGCCTCAACTCCGGAAAGGCCAGTTAGCTCGGAGACGGTATCATGGTACAGGTGGTGTAATTGAGCGCGTACCCGCACTCTCAGTTCCTCAGCCTCGAAAGGCTTGACCATATAATCATCGGCACCGCGTTCGTAGCCCATAACCTTGTTAGGCACGGCGCCCTGCGCGGTGAGCATAATTATCGGAATATGGTTGAGGCGCACATCGGCCTGCATGAGCCGGCATACTTCGTAGCCGTCCATACCGGGCAACATCAAGTCCAGGATCACAAGATCAGGCACCACTTTAGCGAGCCTGGCAAGAGCTTCTTCGCCCGAGTATGCGTGGCAAGTGTCGTATCCCTCACTTCGAAGGTGCTCTTCAAGGATTTCCACTATAGCGGGCTCATCGTCAACAACTAGTATGGTACTCATAATCCTCACACATCACAAAATCACGCGAATCGATAGGAGAGTGCGTTACTAACCGATACCACCGCAGGTATTATAGCAGGAACCGGGCCACCATCAAAGGGAGGATTATCCTGAAGGTCATGTGCCACGTTTTACCACAGTCTTAGCTGGCCGAAGCGCTCGAACAACCTGCCCTCATGCCCGGCCTGCTTTGCAGCCTCGGTATCCAGGTGGCGCATCCATTCGAGGCTTTTTTCGCCATCAGGGAACTGGCTTTTGTGTGCAAGGGAGGCTTGTACTTTTCGAGAATAAATGTCGGTCACGTCAACGTACACGTCGGTGGCGGCCGGGCTAAACAGGAACACGTTGCTTACCTTGCCGACGGCTGCGCTCCCCACCAATTGCTCAGGATGGTAAAACTCCATGCGTGATGGAATAAGTGCATCAAGCGCGGCTCTGCCCACGGCCCGGTGGTCTGGGTGGACTTGCCCAGCCCATGAGGGATCGAACGTGAAAAGCGCGTCGGGCTGCCACCGTCGATAGTACGATGCAATTGTGGCGCGCAAAGCCAGCGACGGCTCAAGCTCTCCATCGCTGAAATCAAGAACCTCAACCTCGCGTACACCCAGCAGCGCCCCGCCTGCGCGTGCCTCGGCCCGGCGTGTTTCAGTAAGAGTGTCGCGGGTGAACAGCGGATCGTGTGTGCCTGTGTCACCCTTAGTGCAGATTAGCTCGTAAAGGGTTACTCCGCGCTCACTCAGTAGGGCGGTCAGCCCACCCATCATGGTTTCCATATCGTCGGCGTGGGCACACACGACGATAGCCCGCTTTACGTCGGCGAAAGCCTCGAGGCCCGCAAACTGATCATCTGTCGGCAATGTTTTCCTCCACCCTGGGATATACGAATCACGATATGTCGTTAATATACACTAAGGCGCTCAGGCCGGAGAAGGTGCGCGAGCGGTAAGTCCTGCACTTCACTATCGTTTAAGTTGTAATTCACGCTCGGAAGGTGTATACTTTACGTGTAGCAGTACGAATCTGCCCTGTGCGATAAGATACGCGAGAGAGCAGCACCCACTTTCTCTCCCTATCTCGACCGCGCCTTCCGCGAGTATCCTTTGAGCGATATCATGCGCGG
>DATINP010000248.1:0-4239 GCA_035474135.1 Chloroflexia bacterium
GACCCCTTCACCGATTTCGAGTGGTGATTGAGCGCGGCAGCGACCCGCTCGACCACGTAGCTGGGCATCGAGCTGTTGATGGAGTCCGCGAGCTCGATGAAGCGCGCCTGCCCCTTGAGCGCCTTGAGCTTCCAGGACAGGTACAAGGGGTCGACCGGGATGCAATGCCCGCCGAGCCCGGGACCGGGGAAGAAGGGCATGAACCCGAAGGGCTTGGTAGAGGCGGCCTCGATGACCTCCCACACGTCTATGCCCAGCTTGGCGCACATGATGGCGAGTTCGTTCGCCATGCCTATATTGACTGCGCGGAAGGTGTTTTCGAGCAGTTTCACCATTTCGGCGGTGGCGGGCGAAGAAACGGGGATCACGCGGTCTACTATGGTGGAATAAAGGGCGGTGGCCAACTCTCCGCAAGCCGGGGTGACGCCGCCGATCACCTTGGGGATATTGGCGGTCTGGTAGCGTGGATTGCCGGGGTCCACACGCTCGGGCGAGAAGGCGAGGAAGAAGTCTTTGCCGACAAGGTAGCCCTCGGTAGAGAGGCGTGGTAAAATAATCTCATCAGTGGTGCCGGGATAAGACGTGCTCTCGAGCACGATAAGCTGGCCCACACGGAAGTTCGCCGCGATAGACTCGGTGGCCGACACGATGAAAGAGATGTCGGGATCCTTCGTTTTACGCAGGGGTGTCGGCACGCAAATAGAGATCGTATCGGCCTCAAGCAAGGCGCCGTAATCAGAAGTAGCGCGCAACCTGCCCGCCTTCACCATGTCGGCTACGTCGTCGGCCTCCACGTCCTTGATATAAGAACGGCCGGCATTGATATCGTCAATCTTGCGCTTATCGAGGTCGAGGGCAACCACGTTGAACCCGGCTTTGGCGAACTCTACCGCGAGGGGCAGGCCGACATAGCCCAGGCCGATGACGCTTACAAGGGCTGTGCGATTTGCAATCTTGGTTGCGAGTATTTCTCGATAATCTGTAGTGGTAGGGGATAATTGCGACAAAGGTATGATTCTCCTGTATATTATGACCATAAGACTATAGCAGAGGGAAGAGGCAAAGCGCAAACTGAGCGAGTCTTATGGGGGCGAGGAAATTATGGAGACGGTACGCTTTACAACTTATGACGGGATAGAACTGGCGGCCAATCTCTATTTGCCGGAAAAGCTCACCGGAGAGTGGTCGCCGGGAATAATCGTGTGCCACGGGTTCGCCTCGTGCAAGGAGAACCACGCCGATTTTGCCGAGATAGCCACAGGGCAAGGGTTCGCCGTACTGATCCCTGACCTGCGTGGGCATGGCGAAAGCGGGGGCGAGGTGGATGCCAACATCTTCAACGATGTGGCGGCTGCCTTGCAGTACATTCAAACGCGGCCCGAAGTAAACCCCGCCAGCATAGCGCTACGAGGTAGCTCGATGGGTGGCTGGCTGGCGGTGCATACCGGGGCGCACCTGAAGGACATTTCGCCCGTGATAGCGTATTGCCCTGTCAACGAGGCGCTCATGCTGGTAACAATGGAGGAGATGGGGATAGTGCAACGCGGCCACAAATCGCCTGTGATCCCCGATAACCCGCCGCGAGTAAACGTCAATTCAATGATCCAGCTGCTTTACAGGCTAGACGTAGGCAAATCGGCGCGGCGAATCCACCCCCGTCCCCTTCTGCTCGTACACTCTGAGGGCGACGAGGTGGTGCCGCCGCACATAAGCGAAACCATTTATAAGACGGCGGAAGAACCCAAGACGCTGTGGCTCTTGCCGGGCGGCGACCACCGCTCAGCCGCGCATGACCCGGAAACGAACAAGCGCGCCCTGGAATGGCTCATTATGAACAGGTCCACCACCGAAACCCTGACTATGGAGAAGTTGCCCGAGGGGTAGACGGCGGGGCTCCGCGAGTCGTAGATCTTAGATCTTAGATCGTAAGTCGGACGACCGACGACGCATGACGCATGACGTATGACGCATTCCGTCGTCGGTGGCTATCCCCTAGTTTTGTTCGGAGATTGAATTACAGGCTGGGAAGAAGGTGTTTGACACTATTTTGCTCGTCTGACCCCTGGTAGCATCATTGGCCGGGCGGAAGTATGGCAGGTTGTCAGGGCCGCAGGGTTCTCCGTCCCCGTCGCATGGGTAGCCGTTCATGATCCCTCGTGAGGCTAATCTCTCTATGTAATCGTAGAAGGTCGAGCCTGGGGGCACATCCTCGAATAGCTGTGCGCCGAGCGGCTCGCCATATCCGGCAGCGTTGGACACTATTTTCGTTATCTGCCCCCTGGTAGCAATCCCGCCCGGACGGAAGTAGGGCAGACTGGAAGGACCGCAGGGTTCGCCGTCCCCGCCGCATGGGTAACCGCCGATGTACCCACGCGAGGCCAGGCGCTGGATGTAGTCATAGAAGGTCGAGCCTGGGGCTACGTCCTCGAATAGCTGTGCGCCCGGCGGGTCGTAGAAACCTGCTGAGTTGGACACTATCTTGGAGAGTTGGCCCCTTGTGACGGGGCTACCTGGCCGGAAGCAGGGGTCGCCCGTTTCGCACCCCGACGGGTAGCCGTTGATGATGCCCCGGCAGGCCATACACTCGATGTAGGGATAGAAGGTTGAGCCTGGCAGGACGTCTGTGAACTCGGTGGAGCATGCGGTGGGCGTATAGGTGGGATTGGGGGTGTAAGTGGGATTAGGTGTGTAGGTGGGCTGAGTAGCAAGAGTAGGAGGTGTACAAAGTGTGGGGAGTGATATGGGAAGGGTATAAGTAGGGCGTGGAGTATAAGTCGGGTTAGGAGTGGCAGTCTGTAGGCTGCACCCACTTGGCTGTGTTGGAGTGTCCGTTGGAGTACCAGTATGAGTCGGGGTCGAGATGAGGGTCGGGGTGCTTGACGGCGAGGGGGTCTCTGTGGCACAAGGCTCACAGGGTCGAGTGGTAGAAGTCGGATAAGGAGTGGAGGTCGGGTATGGGGTATACGTCGGCAAGGTGCAATTTTCAGCGCAGCAAGTGGGATAGGGAGTCGCGGTAGGATAGGGTGTGGGCGTCTCCATAGTGCATACGGGAATCGATGTGACGGTACTCACGGGCGTAGCGGTGGGCGACTGTGTGGGAGGGCATTGAGCAGTGTAATGCTCAATAAGAATATCGCGAGGCTGGAATATCCCTGCACCTACAGCCCACACATCAGAAAGAGATACAGCTGATACGGCACTCAGCTGGTATGGCGTGACATCGGGGCCCGGCACGATACTCCACTGCTGCGCGTCCCAATGCTCTAGAAGCGTATAGTTATCATTGTAAGAACCTGAGTACGAATCGCCAACTGCCCACACATCACTGGCAGAAATGGCTACCACTCCTCTGAGGTCGCCGAACCCGCTGCCGGGATTCGGACTGGGGATGATACTCCAGCCATTACCGTCCCAATGCTCGATCAGAGTGGAGTCACGTCCTGAAATCGACAGGTACGTTCCTACTGCCCATACATCGCTGCTGGAAATTGCACTTACGCTACTCAGACTAGCCGACTCCAAATAAAATGGGTCGGGGCTAGGCACTATTGTCCATTGGCTGCCGTCCCAGTGTTCTGTTAGCGTGCGGTCACTGTAGTCGTGTAATCCGACTGCCCACACATCATTCGCTGAGATAGCAGTAACTCCGAAAAGTATATTGTTCTCCGTGCCCAGGTTGGGACTGGGAACGACACTCCATAAGTTGCCATCCCAGTGTTCTACCAGAGTCTGGAAGTGGCTATAGTTCTGCTCGTTAACGCTCCCAACAGCCCATACGTCGTCCTTGGATGTTGCCGACACCGCCCTTAGGACACTGTCCAGATTATCAGGGCTAGGACTGGGTACGATGCTCCACTGACTGCCGTCCCAGTGTTCGATTAGTGTAGAACTACCGTCGAAGCTGTCGGATCCCACCGCCCATACATCGTTGGCTGAGAGGGCACTTATCCCAGCGAGAACGCTATAATCCGTACCATGATTTGGGCTTGGAATTCGTGTCCACTGTATGCCATCCCAGTGCAGAGCCAGTGTATTTCCGACATAGCCTCCCACAGCCCATACATCCTCGGACGAGATTGCTGCCACCCCAGCCAATTGACTGTCATTCAAACCAAGGTCAGGACTATCAACGACCTCCCAGGCTCCAACGCAGGTGGGTGTGGAAGTGGGTACATTTGTGGGTGTAGGCTGCGGCGGGCAGCCGGGGCAGGTAGTGGGTGAGGGTGTATAAGTAGGACG
>DATINP010000249.1:0-13057 GCA_035474135.1 Chloroflexia bacterium
GTTCGAAGGCGCACTTCGGCGTGTAGGACAGCACTCGGGGCCCACCCTCAACATCTATCTGTTCGGGCACGCCAGGCTATATATTGACCAGGCGAGGGTGGGAATACTGGAGCGCGGCAACCGGCGGAGCGAAATAATCCAACTGCTGGCCTTACACCGGGCCGGGCTGAGCGGCCCGCAACTGGCAAGCCTGTTGAAAATGGTGAACCAACAGTATGAGGACGACCGGCTTGACCCTCATTACGTGCGCACTCTGATCTGGAGCACGCGCAACGACGCCCGCAAGCAGACGGGCTGGGACGGTATTATCCAGTCGCCCGTCAGCGCGGGCCGGGGTGCGCACCATTATCATCTGCCCAACGACACCAGGTGCGACCTGTGGGAGTTCGAGGACAAATTGGACCGGGCTGACCAACTCGTGGCGCGGGCAGTAGCCCTTGCCAATAGGGCATACGGGGGATCCCCGACAGACAGGGCAGGCAGGGAATGTAGGGCGGGGGGGAGAATGCGGGGCGTGCTGCCGGGTGGATATGGGGATATTGGAGACGCTGAGCCTGTTGGAAGCGTTCGGGACATTGTAGATACCGGGGATGCAAGCGGGCCGGCACCGCTCGGCAAGGGGCGGGAGAACGCGCGCGTGGAAGCGGCTATGCTCCGTGAAGAAGCGCTTGAGCTGTACAGGGGAGAGTTTTGCGCGGACTCCACCCTCGGCTGCCTGGTTGACGCGGCCCGCGCCCTGGAAGAGCGCTACCTGCGTTCGGCCCTGCAGCAGGCTGACTTCTGGCGTACGGTGGCTCTCGGGCAGGCTCCGCGCCCCTTAGCGTCCCACCGGGCAGCTCCCCGTGGGGCGGCGCTGCACGTTGAGCAAAGAGGGAGGTACGCTCTTTCGGCATCTGACCGGGCGGTGGAATTGGGTCAGCCCTCCCGGCAAGCACCGATGCAAACAGAGTGGGACGCGAGAGCCGTGTGGCGGGAGGCGCAGCGCAACTACGAGCGGGTGCTTATGACGGACCCTTATCACGAAGTGGCGTGCATACACTGTATGCAGTGCTGCGCCGCATTGGGCGACGCCAGAGGCGTGGGCATTACGTTCGAGCGCTACCGGGACGTGTTACACGAAGACCTCTCGCAGGCTCCGAGTATGCGGGTCGAGAGAGCCTACCAGGAGTTTGCACCCTGACCCGGCACGTTCGCAATAAGCTAGCCACACGTGGTAGCGTTCTCTGGACGAGTGAGTTTTATGCAACCTGTCGATTTCCACATGAGTATCGCCAGTGCCGTCGCGTGCAGCCTCTCGCAGAAGGCGCATCAAGGCCCTGGAGCGCCGTGTGCCGACTATCTCTGGTAGTCGTGCGTCCTGAATAATTTGCTCATGATTGGTGGGTTCTTTTCGATGTCACTACCGAGAAGTAGAATGTCGAGCGGCGTGCGGATCCTTAACATGGAGGAACGCTGGTGGCCTGGCCTGACGTGTGGGGTGGTTCACTGGTTCAGCGTAACAGTAGAGCCCTCGACCCCCGGTATGACAGCGACGCTACTCTTCCCTTGGTTACATCAGCCCAGATTCTTTCGAATCAGCTCATTATCAAGACGTCACCGAATCACCTAAATCGGGTAATCCCAGGGAGGCTCAGCCCTATAGAGCATTACCAGCACCAGTATCGTTACGCCCCGCGTAGGCATTCTCACCGTAATCTACCGATCTTGAGGGTACGACCTAGTACCTGTCGATTATGATACCTACCCACAGTGGCTATTCACAACCAAGTTCTAACCTACTACAATGTAGATATCTGATGCATATCGTCCTATCCGTCCGGTGCACTATTGTTCATTGGCGACCCGCATCCTGGGAGCAACTCTAATGTCAACACGGCCGCAGTCCAAAGGATCCTGGGGTAAAGCTTATGCTTTGCTGAGCTCGTTCGTCTTATTGGCTGCCCTCGCATTTATCGCCACGGTGGTCTCAGCGAGCGCATCCCTTCAGCCGTCCTCGTACATACCCACCGAGTCCAGGCCTCTTGGCAGTGGCACGCCTTCGCCAACGCCGATCTGTGAATATAGTTGGAGGGTTGTCCCAAGCCTCAGTCCCGGATCAATGGCAAATTACCTCAATAGCGTAGCAGCAGTTTCCCCGGACAATATATGGGCAGTGGGTGGCTATAGCAATGGCGGCAGCTATTCCACTCTCGTGGAACACTGGGATGGCACCGCATGGAGTCTGGTCAGCAGTCCCAACCTGGGGACCCACAGCATGCTGTGGGGAGTAGTTGCTATTTCGGCTAACAACGTTTGGGCTGTCGGCCAGGCCTTTAGTAGTTATTGGCATACCCTCGTACTACATTGGGACGGCACTTCGTGGACCGTAGTACCTAGCCCGGGAGGCGGCCCAACCCACTATTTGCTTGAGAAAGTGGCGGCAGTTTCAGCTAGCGATATATGGGCTGTGGGCTTCTCCCAGACAGGCTCAAATCCTGACCAGATTTTGGTGATACACTGGGATGGCTCTGCTTGGAGCACGGTGACCGCCCCAAATTTCGGCTCGAATGGCAGTCTCCTGCTTGGTGTCGCAGCCTTGTCAACGAACGATGTATGGGCCGTTGGCTACTATGCTACCGAGGTGTCGTTCCAGATGCAGCCGCTGATCGAGCACTGGGACGGCACAGCTTGGAGTGAGATCTATAGTCCGCCCGTCCCCCCTAATCAGGGGGAACTGCTAGGCCTAGCCGCTGCGTCGGCGGATGATGTCTGGGCCGTCGGCCAGGCATTGCCCGGCTCGCTCGTAGAACGCTATAGCTATCAATGTTCCCCCGCTACTCTTACACCCACGCCGTCAGCTACTCCCACTGATTCGCGTACAGCCACAGCCACTCCCACCGTCACTCCAGTGCCGGCAACCTATACACCTGGAAGTCCCACGTCCACACCTACCGCTGCCCCTACATGTGGACCTGATTGGCTTATGGTTCCAGTACCTACGGTGGGACCGGGCTATAACAACCTGTCCGGTGTAGTGAGCCTGGCTGCTGATGATGTATGGGCGGTTGGCGAGTATGACGATGGTCAATTCGACCGCTCGCTGGCGCTGCATTGGGACGGCAACCAGTGGACCTCAGTGACCGTTCCCAACTACGGAGGCTATAGTAATAACCTGACTTCGGTGGCTGCATCAGCGCCCGATGATGTATGGGCGGCGGGCTCGTATTACGATATCCAATCGTCCAACTACAAAGGGCTGGTCGCGCATTGGAACGGAAGTCAATGGATGGTAGCTGCCCACATGGACCTCGGGCCCCAAAACCTGAGCCTTCGCGCGGTGACCGCTATTACTTCAAGTGACGTTTGGGTCGTGGGCGACCTCGCCCTGCGCCAATCGGTGGCCTTTCACTGGGATGGTCAGGCATGGACCCGCACCAGCACGCCCAATCCCGGTAGCGCAATCAACCGGCTCAGCGGTGTAGATGCCCTCTCTCCCACGAATGTGTGGGCGGTGGGCGACTACGATAACAACCCCGGCCAATTCTCGCTCATCCTCCACTGGGACGGCTCGCAGTGGTCTCAGGTTGCCAGTCCAAGCGTTCCACCCGGCAACCAGTTGCTCGCTTCAGTCGCCACTATTACGTCGAACGATATCTGGGCTGTTGGATACTACTGCGCCGTTGAGTGCGGTCCGGGCCACCCTGATGAAACTTTCGCTATTCATTGGGACGGTTCAAGGTGGACCCGCGTCTCCACGCCAGTGGGCAGCGGAGATAGCTTCCTGTTGGCAGTGGCCGCCGTTTCACCCACTGATGTCTGGGCCGTTGGCTGGGATTCAGGCCTCTCCGCGGGATTAATCGAACACTGGGATGGGAGCCAATGGAGTGCTGTTCCCACACCTAATTCCCTTGACACCCCCCACCTGTATGGGGTCTCCGCAGTATCGAGCTCAAACGTATGGGCTGTAGGCACGTATACAGATCTGCAGAGCGGGCTCCATCTACCTCTGGTCGAACACTATAACCTGTGCCCCATGGCCACGCCATCGGCCACGCCAACATATACTGCAACGGCAGTACCAAGCAGCACAGGCACGCTCGCCGCTACTTCCACGGCGACAGCTCCGGCGTCGGTCACGCCAACATACACTGCAACGGCGGTATCGAGCAGCACTCCGACCGGTACACCGACGAATGTGCCTACTAGGACCGATACTCCTGCACCATCTCCTGCAAACACCGATACCGCCACGCCCGTGCTTGCTACACCGACGAGTTGCACGCTGTCCTTCGGAGACGTGCCCCCCGACAGCACATTCTACCCGTACATCACGTGCCTAGCCTGCCTGGGCATAATCAATGGCTACCCATGCGGTGGGCCGGCCGAGCCTTGTGATGTCAATAGCGATCCTTACTTCCGACCAGCTAATGACGTAACAAGAGGCCAGCTTGCCAAGGTCGTTTCGAACGCAGCCGGTTTCTCTGAGCCGCATTCCGAGCAAAGCTTTGAGGACGTGGCGATGGGGAATACCTTCTACGACTTCATAGAACGTCTGGTATCCCGAGGCATCATCAATGGTTACCCGTGCGGAGGAACCGGGGAGCCGTGCGGCGGGGGCAATTTGCCGTACTTCCGTCCCAGCGCCAATGTTACTCGAGGCCAGACCTCCAAGATAGTGGCTATAGCAGCGCTGCTGCCGGCACCTCCCATAGGGCAGCAGAGCTTCGAGGACGTGCCGGAAGGCTCGACGTACTGGTCCTGGATAGAGTCTCTGGCAGGCATAGGAGCTATAAACGGCTACCCATGCGGTGGGCTGGGAGAACCTTGCGGTCCCACCAATGGACCCTATTTCAGGCCCGCAGCCGATGTGACCAGGGGGCAGGCAGCGAAGATAGTGTCAAATACTTTCTTTCCATCCTGTCACACCCTCAGCGATATCAAGAAGTAAGTGATTCATGTTGAGCTCACAAGTTAGGGTTTGAATGCAATGAGTGAGATCGGGCGGCATATCTCATAAGGCTGACTCCAAGTCTCAGCTTCAAGGGGGACGAAACGTATGCCAAGCCTCCGAGCCACTAGCACGCCAGGAGCGTGAGCGTGCGGAGTCGTCATCTACCTCGGGTAATCATTGGGGTACGCACTTGAAGCGAGATCGGGAGGTAGAGTCAAATTACGAGGGTCGGGTGCAGGGGTAAGCGCGGAGTGTAGCTCGGGATCGCCCGAGCCCACACGCTTGGTAGAAGCCTGGTAGAAGCCGAAGAGGTACCCAACGGTGAGCCAGCCAGGATCAGCGAGCACTATAACTTAACGTTCGCCGGTGCGATACCGTGTGGGCTACTGAACATCATCGAGTTTGGGCGTGGGGAACTGTTTTTTATGGCAATCCGGCCTCTTGCCAGGCTCGAGTGAGAAGTTCGGAGACTCCCAACCTGGTTCCCCACTCCAGCAGGTATGTAGCATCCAGATCTTCTGCCTGTACCTTGAGCACTCCAAGCACGTCCAGCCATTGCCTTTCTGATATGTCGCCGCCCGCTCTATACCACAGCAACTTATGTAGGACTATATCCTCCGGCGAGGTGAATAGAGCTTGCTCTGCATGGGACCCCCCCAGCGGCTGTGTACGCGCATGATGAAATGTCGCCTCGTCAAAAGCAGTGAGTTCAGGGATAAATATATCCACTTTGAGCATAGTATCGAGATGCAGTATGTTGAAAGTGCTGCGCCGAGCTATAGCCTCCCGGATCATTGAGGCCTCTACGTAATACGCGTCATGAAGTCGTGCCACGAGCGGTTCTACGTGCTGCAACTCTAGATCTGCCACCAGATCAGCATCCTGCGTTGAGCGGGGCAGTCCCCATGCCGATGAAGCGAGCGAGCCCCCAACCTGATAGCGCACGCCGAGCTCGTTAAATAACTCAATGACGGGGCTAAGTACCTGTGTCCAGTCGGGTGGGCTCATGGAGTTTAGACATCATCCTGTTTGTTGATGCTTGTGGCGTTCGATGTAAGTGATTACCCGCTGTGCCATATCATCACCGTATAATAGGCGGACCCAGAGAAAGCAGGCTTCATTCTCGTCAAGCTCAGCGTGTTTACGCCGAAAGTTGTCCCAGGAGAGAGCAAAGACGTTGCGGGTGAGGCTGTTGGCCATTTGGAACCGCTGCCCCGGCGTCAGGCGTCGCAAGCCGGATATTTGCATGCGCTCAATTACCGGATCTGTGTCGGTAGATTGTGTTTTCAAATCGGGATCTCTCTGTATCTCTGAGTGCTGCCTTTTGTATCAGTGAGTGCTGGCATACGTCCAGGATGCATTATAGCAGATAGGGTCGCACCGTAGGGTTTGGAAGAAGTGGCTGCTGAAGGTTGGGTTACGGCGACCCACTACCCACTACCCACTACATGGCCACCCCCGGCGAGTGGGAGCCGTAAGATCTTGCCGACGCAGCGTCCCCTGATTGTCGATCTCGCGGACGACACCTCGCCATCGACCTCCAGCCTCCACTCCCCCATGAGCAGCCTCCCGGCCAAGCTGTTCGGATCTTGCACTATCGCCCTTCGCGCTTCAATGCTCACCTCCCGGTTCACGGGTACCACCCTTGCCACCGTGCGCCCACGCTTGGTTATCTCGATCACCTCGCCCCGCTCTACTTCTTCTATAGTTTCGCTCAGGTGATCCTTCAAGGCCCGCAATCCTATGCTCTTCATACATGCACTCCTTCCCTGATAGGAGACCTATACTGGATGAGGCCTCGGAAAAGGCCTCATCCAGTATGGAAATGCCAGCGAGGCTTGGCACGGTTGAAGAAAGAAAGGAAGCAGATATGTCTCTGCTCTCACCCTGTCGTATTCTGTTTCAGGAAAATCTTCCACGTCTGGCGGAGGCCACTGCGCCCGAGTGCCCTGCATGCTTCAGAGGTTGCGACCGGTGCACGGCACGAAGTTGGTCCCCGCCCCATTTCTCACTAATTCTCGGGCCGCGAATATGAGCGCAAAATGGTGAAAATGGTATGGCAGCATCACCATATAAATCAGTCATTTCCCCGGTGCTGGTGGGGCGCGCCGTACAACTCGGCGCAATAGAGCAGTCGTTGGGTCACTCTATACTGGGTCGTGGGCAGACCGTGCTCATAGCTGGCGAGGCGGGTGCTCGACAATATCCTGGTTGAGGCAGCGGTGCAGGCCGGCGCGGAGTTACGAGAACACTTCACCGTGAGCGAGCTACTCATGGACGGCGACCGTGTAACCGGCATACGCGGCCATGCCGCAGACGGTGTGACGGTGACCGAGCGGGCCCGAATCGTCATCGGAGCCGATGGGATGCGCTCGTTGGTCGCCCGCAGCGTGCAGATCCCTACCTACGATGCGAAGCCCGGCCTCACCTGTATCTACTACTCCTACTGGAGCGATCTCGATCTCGAAGGCGCCGAGCTATATTCTCGGCCGCAGCAGATGATCATTATCAGCCCCACCAACGATGATCAATCTCTGGTCACGGTCTTCTGGCCCAGAGACGCTTTCCAAAGTGTGCGCTTCACTGCTGGTCTTTGCTTGTTTCGAGCAGAACTCTCGCTCCAGGGATTTAGACATGGGTGCAAACCAAGTCGAAATGTTGAGTAAATGTGGTAGCCTAGTGCAGGTTTAACCCACGTGTTGGGCTTTTGTTGATCAAAGAAGGGCGGTCTCATTCCCGAAGATGTTGCCTAAAGCAGCACTAGGGTTGCAGGATTGACCGCACCTCGTACTCGCTGATATCGGGCATTGGCAGCCCTAATTGCTGAACAAGCGGCCCTATCTTCTCCTGCGCCAGGCGGTCAGCCCCTGCTCGGTTCTCGTACACGTCCACGGCTATCACGCCCTCCGGTGTGGGCGCAGCCCAGTGGTAGAGAACGCCTGGCGCGCTATGCCCTCCGAGATCCATCATCTCAATGAGCCTGTCATACTGTTCTGGGGTCCAACCTTTGCCATTAAACATACGAGCAATTGCCATGACTGCCTCCTTTTACTGTTTGGTCCACCAGTGGCCAATATCTTGCAACATACTCCAACTTGGAGTAACTTCTGCTAATATACACCCAAGACAGGAGAATTGCAATACATGAAGCGAAAACGGACAGCCACCACTGCGAATGCCATCCTGGGTCTGCTGGCGCTAAGACCCTCCTGGTCAACCTATTCAATCACCAAGCAACTGCGCCGGAACATGCGCTTCTTCTGGCCGCGCGTTGAAAGCCGCATCTATAATGAAGCCAGACAGCTCATCGCTCGTGGGTTAGTGCAGGCATTTCAGGAGCATGTGGGTCGGCGCGCTCGAACCGTATACTCAATCACCTCTGAAGGCCAGCAGGAGTTGGAAGAGTGGTTAGCGACCGCGCCAAGTGCTACCAAGCTAGAATGCGAACCACTCTTGCGGGTGTTTCTTGGTGACTTGTGTACAGAAGCGCAGTTACACGCCGCACTGGCTCAGGTTAGAGCGGATGCCGACGCGATTCTCTCTGTGGGGCGCGTAGTGGGGCCGGAGTACATCGCGGGCACAGCTCCATTCCAGGACCAGGTGCATGTCCGCGCTCTGGTATTTGACTTCCTCTGGAACCACGCTAAGATGCTTGAGCAATGGGCTGACCGCACAGAAACGACGATCGGGCAGTGGAAGCAGTTATCGCCCGCCGAAAGGGCAGAAGCTGCACTGGCCACCATTAATCGCAACCTGGAAACCGACTAGCCAGAACGCGCCGTGTGCCGTGACTAGGGCCCGCCTGGCGCGGAGGCGCAATCAGGGAAGAACGTATTGGACACTATCTTTGATGCCTGCCCTCTCGTGACATCTGCATCCGGCCTGAAGTACGGCAGGTTGTTGGGACCGCAGGGTTCCCCTGTTCCACCGCATGGATATCCGTTCACAAGCCCTCGATCCGACAACCTCCAGACAAAGTCATAGAATGTTGAGTCCGGGGCTACGTCCTCGTACTGTTGGGCTCCCGTTGTCTCCAAGTAGCCTGCCGAGTTGGCGTCTATCTTGGCTATCTGCCCTCTCGTAGCTGTGTTGCTCGGGCGGAAGGTGCCATCCGGATAGCCACTTATGATACCCCTACTTGCCATTCGCTCTACATATTCGTAGAAAGTGGAACCGGGTACTACGTCTGTGAAGGTCTGGCCCGATACCGTTTCGTGGAAACCCGCCGCGTTCGAGACGATCTTGGCTATCTGCCCCCTGCTGGCGATATTGCCTGGTTTGAAGCATGGGCTTCCTGTGTCGCAACCGCTCGTGTAGCCGCTAAGAATGCCCAGGCACGCCATACACCTGATGTACGAGTAGAAAGTGCTACCAGGTGGCACGTCGGTGAACTGGAGAGCACATATCGTCGGTGTGGCGCTTGGTTGGCCAGTCTGGGTGTAAGTAGCAGTGGGCGAGGCCGCCGAGATCGTTGCGGTAAGCGTACTGGGGAGTACACTACTGGTGGGCACGACGTACGTCATGGTCTCTGTAGGAGCAGCAGGAGTTATGGTCGCCGTAAGCGTGGCAGGGGGCAACGTTGCGGTAGGTGTGGTAGGTGTGGCCGTGCCGCATGGCAGGTAGACAATCGACTCCATGCTACGCAGATAGTTATAGGGATATTCATTGCTGTTCAGGTCAACCCCCCCGACCAGGTAAGCTCTGTCGTTAATTACTCCCGCCGCACTACTATGGTAGCGTGGGACGTTGAGAGCGGGCCCATAGCGCCAGGCGTTGGTCGCCGGGTTGTAAATCTGTACTTCCTGATCGGGTGGATACCCTCGCCGGGTCCAATTATCATAGCCGCCTATCACCCATAACTCTCCATTGAAGGCGAGCACTGCCGGGGAAGAGAAGCTCGGCGTCAGCGGCACAGCGATGGTGCTCCAGCTGTTCGCCGCAGGGTCATAGACGTAGTGTATATACTGGTAGCCTCCTACCGCGTAGATGCGATCCCCGATAGCTGCTGCGCCTATTTCTGACTGTCCCGTAGGCATGGCTGCCTTCACTGTAAATGCATCGGCAACAGGATCGTATTCGTACACGTTAGGGCTGGGGAGTTGGTTCACCACCTGCCCACCAATGACATATATGTTGCCCGCGTATGAAGTTAATCCTCCTCCCCCCAGAGCCTCAGGCAGTGTGGCCTTTCTGGTCCAGCTGTCGCTTTCCGGATCGTACATCTCGATAAAGCTCTCGCTCGGTTGATAGGTATCGCCAATCGTATATATCTTTCCATCCACGGCGACAGCCTGCTGATAGGCAAGTCCAAGCCCATCGGGGTAGGCGGCGTGGTTGCTCCAACTATTCGATACGGGATCGAACTTCTGCGTAGAGCGCACCGGTGTGGGCGAGTTGGACGCGCCCCCTATCACATACAACTGGTTATTGAGTACCGCTGATGCTGAGCCGGAATGCGCCGTCAGCATCGGTGTCTCGGTGCGCCATGGCGTTACACCGCCACATGGATTGGGCGTGGGCGTAGCGGTGGGCGGTGTGCCCGTCTCGGTCGCAGTGGGCGTGCGAGTGACCGCGCTTTCCTCAGCGATTACAGCTACGAAGGCATCACCCTCTCCGTGGTTCGTGGGCTGCAATGGGTTGACTACGGGAAAGTCTGTTGAGCTTGTACTGCCGGCCAGATAAACGTGACCCAGCCCGTCAAGCGCGATGCCCACTATAAAATCGCCCGATGCCCCACCCAGATAGGTGGAATACTCAACCCCCGATCCCGATAGGTTAAACTTTGTCAGAAAGCCATCAGACGTGC
The DNA here is from genome assembly GCA_035474135.1 of Chloroflexia bacterium. GTDB lineage: Bacteria > Chloroflexota > Chloroflexia > QHBQ01 > JADMIH01 > JADMIH01. The sequence goes on from DATINP010000249.1 coordinate 10,737, forward strand.
CGTGCAGCGTAGCCTGAATCGGGTTCACGATGGGAAAGTCGGGAGCAGACGTATACCCAGCGACATAGGCGTTGCCAGCCTGGTTTACGCGTACTACGACACCGTAGTCTTCCGTCTCAAAATGGAAGTCGGGACCTCCAAGAAAAGAAGAATAGACAAGGTCAGAGCCTGTTGGGTTGAGCTTGGTGATAAACGCGCACCTGGGATCGCCGCATGCGCTCTCGAAAGCCCCGGTCGTCGTGGGGTAGTCTGTAGACGAGGTATTGCCCGTTATATACGCATTGCCTTCCTGGTCGATCGCGATGTCGTATGGATAGTCCGAGACACCGCCGGGGATATAGGTGGAGTAGATCAGCGACTGCGCACTGGGGCTCAGCTTGGTGATGAACCCATCTTCGAAGGCCTCTATGCTGGTCCGGTACGCGCCCGGCGTAGTAGGGAAGTCGGCGGCGCGGGTATACCCCGTCACGTAGATATTGCCCGCTGCATCCACGACCACGCCTTCACCGCTTGTGTTAGCGTTTTCGTCGCCGGGCCCCGGTACCGAGCCACCCAGGCTATATTGAAAGACCTGCTGAGTCCCATCCGGGCTGAGCGCGGCCAAAAATGCTCGGCTGCTGAAACCTGGAAAGTAATAGCCAGTAAAGTAGGTGTTGCCTGCCCCGTCGACCGTGAAGCCATACGGCTCGTCAACTCCTGAATCGCCCCAGTAACTGCCAAAGATCAAATCCGAACCGTCGGCGCTTAACTTCGCCACAGCCACGTCTTCTGTACCTGCGAAAGAAGTCTGGTAGGCTCCGGGCGTAGTTGGGAAGTTCTCCGAAGCGGTCCACCCTCCCAACGTGGCTATGCCTGCTGCATCCACGCCGGCAAGGTCGCCTTGATCCCAGTCGCTGCCACCGATGAAAGTCGAATATATCAGGCTGGAGCCGTCGGGGCTGAGCTTGGACGCAAACATGTCATAGTCGCCCCCTCCGTAAACGGGCTGGAATGGATCGCCCGCCACCGGGAAATCACTTGAGTTGGTGGTGCCCCCGACATAAATATCGCCCGCGCTGTCCAGCCATATGCTCCCCGCGCCATCCCCATAAAAGCCGCCCAGGTAGGTCGAGTAAATCAGTGTGGGGTCAATTATCAAGGCTTGCGAATGATCGTATGCGCCCACCGCGAAACCGAGGCTCCCATCAGCATGTATGTCGTACCGGCTACTGACCGTAACCCTTTGCCCATCTATCACCTGCCATGCCTGCGGTGTGCTCTCAGTCAAATCGAAGGGAGAACCGCTACCGGCAGATCCAGGCGTTTGAACCCTCATATGCAAGTTACCTTCTGCGTCCAGGCTCATATCCCCTGCGCCGTTATACCTCCATTGGATTGTAGAAGGGTCAGCGTCGGGGCCGAGCGTGTAAGTCCCTTTCAATCGACCACTCGCACCCGTGTACGACAAGTTGACGCCTGAATACAATTCGGAATAAATGATGCCAGAGTAAGTGGGCAAGTCGGTAAGCCAGAGGCTGGGGTCTTTGCCCTTGAGGTAGTTCACCTTGCCGGGCAGGGTATCACCTTGCCGGACAGCTACGGCGGGGTTGGACCCTACGAATTGTAGCCCGATAGCAATCTCCTGCCCAGCGTGTTGGTCTCCGAGCCTGGGATCGCTCGATCCCCTCTTGGGCGGGGCGACACTAAGCACAACTTCTGATGGTGCGAAGAAAAGGGTGCTTCCTCCGGCATGCGCCATAAATCGCACTGATGGGTCACTTTGTCCTGCGTTCGGCTCAAACGACAACGGCAATGAACCGAAGCTAGGGGTTTCGGCTGCCGGGGCCAAGGCACGCCAGAACGTTTCGCCCAGCGACGCCAATAACATGGATCCCATCAGGAGCACGATAGCGGCCCAGACCAGGAAAATTTTCCTCGGATTTCCAGGACTGTAATTCACTCTTGCTAGCATTTGCTCCCCCTTTAGAATTGGCTAATTACACGGAAAAGGTAACCAGCCAGGTATGGGCGATGAACTATTCCTTGAAGCCATAGTTACTTAGCATCTCTTGCAGGCGGGATACCAGCGTGGGCCAATCAGAAAAGTCGCAAGCTTCCCCGCTAATTACATGCTGTACTTTGCCGCACCATTCCGGACCGTCAACCTCGCTCGCCCACAGGCGCACGAGGAACAACTGCGAACCACCATCCATATTTTTCGCTTTCATGATGCCGGGCGCGCTCCCGGCTGTGTGTCGCGCGTGTATCTTCATAATTTAGACCCTGCCCCTCTCCTATAAGGTATGCTCCGATTAAAGCGTAATACGTGTCGCGAATACAAC
>DATINP010000250.1:0-3185 GCA_035474135.1 Chloroflexia bacterium
TGTCCCGGATGCGAAGCATCCTGTCCCAAGAGCGGCTCTTCCTCGTGGTCCAGGACATCTTCCTCTCCGAGACGGCCCAGCTGGCCGATGTCGTGCTTCCCGCGGCGACGTGGGGGGAGAAGACCGGAACCTTCACCAACGCCGACCGCACCGTGCACATCTCGCACAAGGCGGTCGAGCCACCAGGCCAGGCGCGATCCGACCTCGATATCTTCCTCGACTACGCCAAACGCATGGAATTTAAGGATAAAGACGGCCAGCCCCTCATCAAGTGGACCAACGCGGAAGGCGCGTTCGAGGCGTTCAAGGAAGTCACACGCGGTCAGCCCTGCGACTACACCGGCCTAAGCTACGCCAAACTGACGGGCGGATCGGGCATCCAGTGGCCTTGCAACGAGCAGTACCCAGACGGCAAAGAACGCCTGTACACCGATGGGGTATTCAGCACAAGCGCGGACCGCTGCGAAACATACGGCCACGACCTGGAGACGGGAGCGGCCGTAACCCCCGAAGAATATCGAGCGCACGACCCGGCGGGCAAAGCCGTTATCAAGGCGGCTGAGTACAGGCCGCCCAAGGAGGAACCGGACGCTGCCTATCCCTTCTGGCTCACCACCGGGCGTGATGTATACCACTTCCATACACGTACCAAGACGGGCAGGGCGCCCGCGCTGCAAGCTGCGGCGCCCGACGCTTACGTCCAGATTTCGGTCCAAGACGCCGACAGACTGGGTATCGCGCAGGGTGATCTGCTCGAAGTCGAGTCGCGGCGCGGAAAGGTACAGGCTCCTGCTCGTATAGGTGATATCTTACCGGGCCACGTGTTCGTGCCGTTTCACTATGGCTACTGGGATCAGGGTCGAGCAAATCAAAACGGCAGTAGCGCACAGACCGGCGAGCACGCGCGTGCCGCCAATGAGCTTACGATCACCGCCTGGGACCCGGTTAGCAAACAGCCGCACTTCAAGTACGCGGCGGTACAGCTCAGGAAGTTGTGAAAGGGGAGCAAGATGCACGTAGCCAAATTCCTCGCCACGGCTAGCGACGGCGAGCAGGAGCTAAGCAAAGCATTCCTGATGCTGGCCGACCGGTACGAGCGCGAGCCTGAAATACGCGACGAATGTAAGGTGCTCGCTGCCTGGTGCAACTCGCACGTAGAAATGCTCAAGCCGCTTATCGAGCGCTATGGACCGGAAAGCAGTGCCGACCCGGACCGGCTGAGGAGCGCCCTATTCCATGGATACCGCGTGGGCGGACCCGGCATGGTGAGGGACTTGCAGGACGCTTCGGCCTTCGCAACCCACGTTCGGCTGAACTGGACGGCGCTGCACCAGGCGGCACAAACCCTCCATGACAAGGAGCTTAAGGAACTAGCCAACAAATGCGGCCTCGAGATAGACAGGCAAATAGCCTGGCTCTGTACAATGCTCAAGCACGCCGCACCCCAGGCGCTGATCGTGCCCACGGAAAAAGAGTCGGAACTTCCGGCCTCTCTGGTCAAACCGCCCGTGCCGACGGGACTGCCGGAAGTTGTATAGCGACCTACCGCAGTTGGTATATCGATGCTTGTGGCGGGGTGATCGGCTTCTTCGCGGGCCAGCCCTGGCTCATCTATCTGCAAGTTGAGAACCCCACCCTACCACGCGCTTACGTAACACCATCATTGGTCACCTGGTCGGCCTGGCCGCAGGCTTCGGCGCGGTCGCAGTGCTCAATGCGTGGGGCACACCCGCCTAAGGTTTGAGAATCACTTTCACGCAATCTTCTTCCTTCTTATTGAAGATATCGTAGCCGTGCGGAGCCTGCTCCAGGGGCAGGGTATGGGTGATTATGTCGTCGACTTTGACCTTACCCGAAACTATCAAGTCAAGCAGTAGGTCTATATAGTTGTGGACGGGCGCTTGGCCGGCCCACATCCCTATGCCCTTATCCATGATCTGGCCGAGCGGGAAATTGTCATACTCGGTGGTATACACGCCAAGCACGGACAGGAACCCTCCCCGGCGCACGGAGGTCACCGCCTGGTGAATCACTTCGAGGCTGCCCCCCTGGTGCTTCATCACTATGTCCTGCACCCGTTCGAGCACACCCAGGTCGTGCTCGGCCTCCATGCCAACAGCATCCACCACTACGTCCGCGCCCATGTTATTCGTCATCTCAAGGATGCGGTCGACGGGGTCGTTGTCATCGACGTCAATTGTTTCGGCGTCTGCCACGCGGCGTGCAGTCTCAAGCCTGTACCCCTGCCTGTCGAGTGCGATCACACGCCCGGCCCCCTGCACCCAGGCCGCCTTCATCGCCATAAGACCCACGGGCCCCGCGCCGAAGATCGCCACGGTCTCGCCGCCTTTGAGTCGCGCCTTATCTATGCCGGTCCAGCCGGTCGGCAAAATATCGGTGAGGAAGAGCACCTGCTCGTCCGTCAGACTGTCCGGCACCTTGCGCGGGCCATAATCAGCGTAAGGTACGCGCACAGCCTCGGCCTGCCCCCCGTCGTAACCGCCGTACAGGTCAGTGTAGCCGAACAGCGCACCACCTTTCTCCTTAAGTAGTCCGCTGCGGGGGCCGTAGTTTGGGTTGGAGTTTTCGCACGCCGTGGGAAGGTCGTGCCGGCAGAACCAGCACCAGCCGCATGCTATAGGGAAGGGCACCACCACTCTGTCGCCCTTCTTCAAGCGCTCCACCTCAGAGCCTACCTCCTCTACAATGCCCATGAACTCGTGCCCCATAGTCATTGGCCGGGGTTGGGGCACGAGTCCGTTATACATGTGAAGGTCGGATCCGCAAATCGCCGTCGACGTGACACGTATTATAGCGTCTCGTGCGCTCTCGATCTTTGGGTCGTCAACGTTGTCCACGCGGACGTCCTTCGGCTTGTGTATACGCAACGCTTTCATAGAGGGTTCCCTTCAGCAGAGGCGGATCTCGACCCTGGTTCAGAGCCAGGGTCGAGATCCGCCTCTGCCTAATACATCAGACAGTGCAAATAAGCGCGTAGGCGGGCTAAGCTTGGGCGCTGGTCTGCGCCTGACCCTGCGCTGGAGACCAGGTGGCAAGCGCGCGCTTCAACAACTCAGGCTCGCTCTCCTCGATCTTTTGCGCGGTCGCTTGCTCCTGCTTCAAATTCTGCTCAAACAGGGCAACTACGCCTTGCTTGCCCATCTCGGTGGCAGCCGCGATCAAAC